>DCTU01000301.1 GCA_002329445.1 bacterium UBP9_UBA1432 | reverse complement strand
CTGGAGCATCACGGCCAGGTGCCGTGAGACGTTCGAGCGTTCGGCGCCCACCTGGCGGGCGATCTCGCACACGCAGACCTCCCCCTCGCCAAGGATCTCGACGATGTGGACCCGGATGGGGTGGCCCAGGGCCTGGAAGATCCGCGCCTGGAGTTCGTGTCGCTTGGGCATGGGGTCCTCGTTTGGCGTGACTGCGTGAGCAGATAGTCACGCATGAGGCGGGATCTTGTCAAGGCACCTGAGGTCTCCTTTGAGCCGCAGGCACCAGGCGCGGAACCTCGGTCCATCAGTAACCTGAGGGGCCTCCAGGAACCTCCGGAGCAGAGCCGGGAAAACTCTGGAAGCCATCGCTCCACTTGCGCAGTCCAGGGAAGCCTCTCATGAAGTTGGTCATCTGTGACCTGACTTTGGGAGAGAGAGTCTCCCAATGGCCGTAGCTAGACATCTTTTCGGCGACAGGGACGTTCAGGAATCCAAGCTCCTCGGTGGGTAGGGATGCTGTTGCGGGTTCCTGGCCGGGGTTGAGCGCAAAGGCTGGCCAGAAGGCCCAGCTCTGCCCGGGCAACGCGGTTCCGCCACTACGTTCCCAGGCGAGGTGAGAGGAACGTTCCAGTTGTGCCCCTCTGCGGTCCAGGACCCTGAAGGCCTGGAAGTTGAAAGGCTCGTCGGTCGTGTTGACCAGCAGGCAATAGACTACGACCGAAGTCGCTGATTTCTCGACTCGGGTCACCAGGAGGAAGGGCTTGAGGGAAAGATCGTTCTCGTCACGCGGTGGAAGCCAGGCCGGACCGGTTTGACTGACGGCCTCGTCCTGGAGGGGGCTCTCCGCCGGATTTGAGACGGGCTGGGAGTCTTCTTGTGGCGGGATCTCAGGTGGCTTCGGGGATGGTTCGGAGGGGGTGTCCGGGGCGGGCGTCTCGGCCGTCTCGGGAGACGTCGAAGGTTGAGGTCTGGCCACCACCTGCGGGACCATGACCACTCGTCCGTTCAGCCGCATGGGGACGAGGCGGGTGCGCCTCGGCGAGGGGGAGGGCTCCGGTCTGGTCGCCTGGGGATTGGGTTGGCGAGTCGGCGAAGGGAGCAGGGTCGGTGAGGGGGAGAGCCGTGAGGTGGGCTCGGGCGAAGGCTCCGGACCAGGGGAGGCTTCCTCGGCAGTCGAGGCCTCTTCGGTCCGGATCGGAGCTTCCTCTGGAGAGGGCTCGGGGAGAGGGTCTACGATTCGGCCATTCCCCTGTTGGGAGGCGAATTCCGGGGAGGGCCCTCTCCCACGTTCTCCTTGGACTCCCCAAAGAAGAAGGGCCGCCACCAGTAACCCGAGGGTCAGGATCTGCCAGGGCAGGAGGGGGAATTGTCGGAACACCTCTGACCCGGGCGTGTGGCGGAGCAGGTTTCGAAAAGGGGAGTCCACCCGAAGTCCTGGCTTCTCGCGGACTGGTTCCGGGGGCGGTGGTTCGGAATTCCTCTCGGGATCCTTCTCAGGGTCCATCGCCTCGGTGGAAGACCCGGAATCCGGGCTTGCGGCCCCCTGGGACAGGGCGACCAGGTAGAGCACGTCCGGGTGCTCGAGGACCTCGAAGCTCGCTCCACAGTGGCGGCAGACTCCCCCCGCACAGCCTCGCGGGACGGACAGGAGGGCTCGGCAGGCTGGGCAGGGAAGCGGCGAATACAGGCTCATGGTGACCTCCTCGGACTTCCCTCATGCTGTCATGGGGGGGTGACAGGAAGCGTCAGGAAGAACGCGCCTCGCCTTGCGGATTCCACTCTCACGGTCTGGCTTTTCGCAGGAACCTCGGCCCCTTCGGTCGGATTCCACTCCTCGATGCACCGAAAACTCTGCCTCCTCGTGCTCCTGGTCCTGCTGACCCCGGGGTGCCGCACGGTCCCGCAGGTCGAGGCTCCTCAGCCTTCGCCTGCCGTCCTGGAGTCCTCTCCTTCGGGAGAAGGCGTCCTGGCGGCGGTTCCACCCAGCCGCAGGATGGAGCGGGTCTCCCTCCAGGATTACCATCAGCACAAGCACCTCCTCGCTGAACACGAGGCGGTCCGTCGGGCCCTCCAGCAGGTGCTTCCCGCCTGGAACCCGGAGCAGATTGAGCAGGCGATTCCTGAGATCCTGGCCTTCCACCACCTGGTCTTCCATCGCACCTTTCGCCACGACCTGGAGAAGAACCACGCGGTGGCCCGTCGCGCGGAGGGTCTGCTCCGGGAGGTGGCCTCCCGTCACGAGGTCCCCTTCCTGCCGGTCTGGGGCATCGTCTCCTGGGAGAACTCCGGAGGCTCGGGGAAGGTCTCATGGGCCGACGCCGCCGGCTTGGGACAGATGACCTGGGGAGCCGTCGAGCAGGCCCACGCCTTCGCGGCCCAGGAGGCAGCCAGCATGCGCTCCCAGGCGGATCGGCTGCGAGCCGAGGGCGCTCCCCAGGCCGAGAGCCGGGCGCGGGAACTCGAGGCGCGGGCCCGGGCGCTGGACGTGGCCGAGCACCACGCGCAGATGGCCAGGGACATGGGGGTGAAGGACGAGCGGATGGTTCCCGAGGCCAACCTGGAGGACACGGTCCTGTTCTTCAAGTACCTCCTGCGCGCCTACGGCGGACGCGAGGACCTGGCGATCTCGGCCTACCACAACGGCGTGCGGAACAACGACGACATCCTGGTGGACTTCCTGCATCGGCGCGGCGAAAGGGTCGGCGTCCCAGGCGCCGACCGCAGCGAGTTCATCCAGGCCCTGAACCGCCACGATGTCACCTGGTTGGACCTCTGGCAGGATGCTCGCAGTCGCCAGATGCTCAACGGGCAGCGCACCGTGTACGGCGAGCCGACGGTCGCTGCCAACTCCCATCTGGCCCTGGGGGACGAGTCGGACCTGTACCCCTGGAAGATCCTGGCTTCGCTGGCGGCCCTGGTTGAAGGGCCCGAGCACACCGCCCGAATGGTGGCGCGATATCGGGATCGCTGGGAACTGGTCGAGGTGCGAGGGCTCCCGGAACCTGCCTCCTTCAGGGACTTCGAGACGCTCGCGGCGCAAGGGCATCTGGTCCGCTGGACCGGGCCGATCCGGGATCTGGGCGTGGCTGGAAAGGCTCCGGGGGGGACGCGGGGAGAGATCTTCTCCTACTACCTCACGCCTGAGATGGCGGGATATCTCGCCAATCTCACGAGCCGCCTGCGTCAGGCCACGGGCCATCCCACGGTGGCCCTGCCCATCGCCCGTCTCTCTGGAGCCTGGGCCCTGGCACCACCGCACGAGACCTGCCCCTCGGGCGATATCGCCACCCACCTGCGCGGGGTGGCGGTGGACCTCGTGCCGGGCGAACTGTCTCCAACCCATGCGCGGGTCCTGGAGGGCCTGGTGAGAGACGATTTCGTGATGGATCGCGTCTATCTCAGGCGGGTCGCCAGGAACTGGCATCTGGTGTTGAATCCCCGCTGGGGGGACGAGTACCTGGCGATCTGGCAGCGGAGGAGCACGTCATGGCGGTGATTTCGGTTCGGGGGCTGACCCGCGTCTATCGCACGGAGGGGGCCGTCGAGGTCCACGCCCTGCGCGGGATCGACCTGGACATCGAGGCCGGGGAGTTCGTGGCCATCATGGGACCTTCCGGATCGGGCAAGTCCACCATGATGAACATCCTGGGCTGCCTGGACCAGCCGACCTCCGGCTCCTACCGGCTGGACGGCCAGGAGGTGGCAGACCTCAGCAAGGACCAGCGGGCCCTGATCCGCAACCGGCGCATCGGCTTCGTCTTCCAGGGGTTCAACCTGCTGGCTCGGACCTCCGCCTTGGAGAACGTGGAGCTCCCCCTGCTCTACCGGGGGATTTCCGACGGGGGCGAGCGCCATCGGATGGCGGTCCGGNNCAGCGCGTGGCCATCGCCCGCGCCCTGGTGGGCGCCCCCTCCCTGATCCTGGCCGACGAGCCCACCGGAAACCTGGATACCAAGACGTCCGATGATGTGATGGACCTTTTTCGGGCTTTGAACCAGGACGAAGGCATGACGCTGGTGATGGTGACCCACGAGCCGGATGTGGCGGCTCGTTGTCGCCGGGTGGTGCTGTTTCGCGACGGTCGGATCCTGGGAGACGGCTCTCCGGAGGAGATCCTGGGGCGGGGAGGCCTGGCCCAGGGCGTGATCCGCTGACCCGCGTTACGGAACCCAGGGGGGACGGCCTGGAGAGACGAAGTCCCCGGGAGCGATTTCCCCGAGGGAGGCCACACATGGACCGAGACCGCCTGCGCAGCCAGTTCGCCGAGCACTTCTACCGCTCCCTGGATGAGAGCGGGGTTCGCATGGAGGCCATCCCGGCCGCCCAGCTCCAGGCCCTGGTGCGGGCCAGCGCCGATGGGGTCTTCGCGGTGCTGGACGCCGTCGAGGCGGAGTCGGCGCCTCCATCGTGCGGGGAACCCCCCGAGGAGGGGAGCGTCGCCGCCGAAGGGGTCGAGCAGGTCCTCTGGACCGGCAAACCCTACCTCTCGCTCAGCACCCGCTACGAGTTGACCTCGCAGCGCCTGCGGATCACCCAGGGGCTCTTCAGCCGGACGATGGAGGAGATCGATCTGGTGCGGGTCCGCGACAGCAAGGTGACCCAGAACCTGGGCGAGCGCAGCTTCAACCTGGGAGACATCCAGATCTTCACCTCCGACTCGTCGACGCCCGAGTTTCGCCTCGAGAACGTCCGGGATCCCATGGAGGTGCGCGAGATCCTGCGCTCGGCCTATCTGGCCGAGCAGAAGCGCCGGGGCCTGCGCTATCGGGAAGAGGGCTGAGGAGCCTGGCCCGCGTCCTGGGCGGGTTCTCCAGCCCGGGGCAGGGGGTTGGCGGCCAGGTTCAGCAGGTCCTCCAGCGCCTGGGCCAGGACGACAAGGACCGTCAGGTCTTCGGTCGGCAGCAACTGGGTGTGGGCCAGGCAGTTGCGCAGCGCTTCCATGCGGCGGAAGAACTCCTGACCCTTGCGGCGGGACTCCAGGCCCAACTGGACGCGGATGGGTTCGTGCTTGAGCATGATGTCGGCCTTGTCGCCGAACTGCAGGCACTCGCGGAGCGGGACCTGCTGGCCGCGGCGCAGGCGCTCGGCCTGCAGGGCCCGGGCGTGCTCCAGCCGGCCTTCGGAGAGCAGCTCCATCCAGCAGTCCTCGGGGAACTGGCGTTCCAGCATCCGGGTCATCAGATACTCCGAGAGGGTGACCAGGCCGAAGAGCCACATCCGCATGGGGGCTTCCTGGAGGTCGGCGGAGGTGAGGACCGCCGTCACCTCCCCCAGGCAGCGGACGAAGACCGGATCCGAGTGCCCCAGGGCCAGGACCACCTCGCGAAGCGAGGACTCCTCGGAGAGGAGCGGTTGGGACTCGAAGGGGCGCACCAGGTCCCCACAGGTGCCCTGGGCCTGAAGGTCTTCCAGGCCAACCCAGCCCAGCCAGTCTCCAGCCCGCACCACCCCGGCCACCGTCCGGTTTCGCTCCAGCAGGAGCCGCCGGGCCTGGGAGGTCGGCAGCGTGGCCTCCAGCGGGAGGAGCGCGTCGGCCAGATCGCGCGCCCGAAAGGCGCTGGAAAGGGCGCGGCGCAGAGCCTCGCGGGCGGCAGGGGCGTCCGAAAAACCAGAGGACATGTCGGCGGATCAGGCGCTGTGGAGGTGGTGGACCTCTTCGATTGGGGGCTCGGGGTCATGGAGCATCAGGTAGTAGCACGTCCCGGCCAGGGCCCAGACGAAGCTCAACGAGGTGATCATGCAGATCCAGCCCAGGAGGGTCATTCCACTTCCACCTTCTTTCCGTCGATGTCCAGGCCCAG
>DCTU01000326.1:10321-12238 GCA_002329445.1 bacterium UBP9_UBA1432 | reverse complement strand
GTCGTGCCCCACCTGGTGACCAGCGGCCCCCGCCTGGCCTGGTCGGCCAGCCGGGTTCTGCTGGGCTACCTGCGGGACCTGTGCCGGACCCACGACGAGCTCCCGACCCGAGAGCCGCCGGTGCTCAGTCTCCAGGACCCTCTGTATGTGGTGGAGTTGGGCTCGGGTACCGGGCGCTTCGCCTTCAACTTCCTCCAGGCGCTGGAGGGGCTGCGCGGAGCCGAGCCTCTCAGGCGCGTGAAGGTCTGCTGCGTGATGACCGACTTCACCCGCAGGAACTTGCAGTTCTGGCAAGAGCACCCCCGTCTTCGGCCCTGGGTGGAAAGCGGGGCGCTGGACTTCGCCATCCTGGATGCCGAGCGGGACCGGGAGATCCGTCTGGAGCGCTCAGGGCTCGTCCTCGACGCCCGGACCCTGAAGAATCCGCTGGTGGTGCTGGCCAACTACGTCTTCGACACCCTGAGGGCCGACGCGTTCCAGGTGCGCCAGGGTCGCCTGCTGGAGAGCGCGGTGAGGGTGCGCGCCGACGGCCCCGGGTGGCATCTGGCCAACCCGTTCGAGAGGCTGGCTCGGCTTCGGGTCGACTACGAACAGCGCGAGGCCCGCGAGGACTACTATGACTCGGCGGACTGGAACCGGGTGCTGGGCGAATACCGCCAGAACTTGGACGACACGGGAGTGTCCATCCCTGTGGGGGCCTTCCGCTGCCTCGACAACCTGCTGGAGGTCAGTGGGAGCCGGGCCCTGGTCCTGGCCACCGACAAGGCCTGGAATCGCCTGGAGAGCTTCAGGAATCTCTCGGATCCCCAGCCCCAGGTCCACGGCAGCTTCTCGCTGACGGTCAACTTCCACGCCCTGGGCCGGCTCTTCGAGATTCGCGGCGGTCTGGCGCTGCATTCCGGACTTCGGGACGGCTGGCTGGATCACGTGGCCCTGCTGGCGGACCCATGCCTTGGTGCCGCTCCGGAGATGCAGATGTCCTTCCGCGAGGTCATGGGCGACTCCATGCCCATCGACTTCTGGCGCCTGAAACAGGCCCTGGACCCGTCCCTTCCCAGGAAGCCCCTCCACCTGGCGCTGGAACTGCTGCGCCTCTCCCGCTGGGACCCGGACGTCTTCTACATGCTGAGGGATGACATCGCCGAGGGCCTGCCTTCGGCCGACCTGGCCGTGAGGGCTGAGTTTGCCGTGGCGCTGGAGCAGGTCTGGGCCAACTACTACCACTACCATCGGGATCAGAACGTGGTTTTCGAGATCGCCCGGGCCTATCAGTGCATGTCCTGCTCCCAGGAGTCCCTGGGGTTCTACCAGATCTCGCTCTCGCTCTATGGGGAGACCCCGCCGACGCACTACAACATGGGGCTGATCCACTACGAGATGGGCAACCTCGAGGCGGCCCTGGAGAGCTTCGGGCGAGCCCTGGCCCTGGATTCAGGCTACCCCGAGGCGGCTTCCTGGATCGAGAGGATCCAGGCCGAGATGCGGCCCGAACAGGGGTGAGCGGGGAGGCGCTCAGCCTCATGGTTCGCAGGAGATTCCCGGGAAACATGCTGGGTGCGCGCTTCTCCGGTGACGCCCCCGGCCAACCGGGAAGGCTCGGAGGTCGAGAAGGCCCGGCGCTACGCCCGGTTGGGGGTGCGCTACTACGTGATCTTCGACCCCGAGCGCTGGCTGGGCGATCGGGTCCTGCGGGGATACGTCCTGCACGGCCTGGACTACGTCGAGCTGATGGACCTGTCGTGGATCGAGGAGTTGGGCCTGGGCCTGGTGACCTGGCCGGGCCGCTGCGAGGACATGGACGGCCTGTGGCTGCGCCCCTGCGGCCCCGACAAGGCGCTCCTGCCCCTGCCCACCGAGGTGGCCGAGGCGGCCCAGGCACAAGCCGACGAGGAACGTGCCCGGGCAGAGGCTGCCGAG
>DCTU01000326.1:5989-10241 GCA_002329445.1 bacterium UBP9_UBA1432 | reverse complement strand
ACGGGCCGAGCGACTCCTGGCTCGGCTGCGCGAGCTGGGCGTCGAGGAGTAGGAGCGCGTCGATCCGCTTGCCCTGCTGCGGGGATGGGTGCCGGGCAAGGACCTCAGACGATCCGGGCGCGCAGGGTCCGGAAATCGGCAGTCCCGTGGTGCGGGCGTACTTCTCCCTGATCACCGCCTGGCGGAGTTCCACGGCCAGGTCGAGGTATTTCTGCAGGTCCTGTGGGCTTGCCTCGCCATCCGGGAAGACCAGCTTGACCAGGCCTTCGAACACCCTCTTGACCGCCTTCTCGTCCCTCACCATCGCGCCGGGTTCCATGCGCCCCCGGTCCGCGTTCCACGCAAACCTGGCTGAGACGGTTTTCGCGATGGTCCTGAGCGGGCCTCTCTTGATCGGCTGCCCCTGCACCGCCAACTCGGGCGTGAAGCCGTCGCCACCGGACCGGCGCTGGCCGGGCTCCCCCCTCCCCCCCGGCAGGCGGCCCGCTTCGCGGCACGAAGGTTCCCGCGCTGAGAGGTGGACGAGGGATGTCTGGCAGGTGGGTCCGTTGGGTTCTGTTCGGGGGCCTGCTGGCGGCCCTGGCGGCAGGCTTGCTCTTCTGTCCTCGGGGCACCCCGGTTCAGGTCGTTCATCCGGTGCGCCGGCAGGTGGTCGAGTCGCTGGCGGTCTCGGGCCAGGTCCGCGGGATCCAGGAGAGCCGCCTGGGTCCCCCGGTGCAGGGCGTGCTGCAGGCGGTCCTGCGCGAGGAGGGCGATCGCTTCCAGGCGGGGGAGGAACTGGCCCGATTGGATCTGGGCCTCGTCCAGGCCCAGGAAGAGCAGGCCCGCCGTTCGTTGCAGACCGCCGAGGCGCGCCTGGTCCAGGTCTCCACGCCCCCCCTGGCCTCGGAGGTGGCCCGCGTCCAGGCCGAGACCTCCCAGGCCGTGGCCGTGGCCCGGGCCCGCCTGGAAGAGAGCCTGCGTCGACTGGAAGAGCTGCAGGCTGGCTCCACTGCGGAGGAGCTTCGCTTCAGCGAGGGGCAGTTCCAGGCCGCCCGGGCCCGCACGCTGCAGGCCGCTCGGGACCTGGACCGGGCCCGTCAGCTCTGGACCCAGGGCGCCCTGCCCGGGGCCGACCTGGAGAAGGCCCAGACCGAGTCGGAGCTGGCCCGGCAGGCCGAAGAGCAGGCCCGGGCCCGACTCCAGGAGGCTCGACGCGGCCCGCGTACGGANNCCCAGGTCCAGGCCGCCCGGGCCTCGCTCCAGGGGGCCGAGGCGACCCGGACGGCCCGCCTGGCCGAGCTTTCCGACCGGCCCCGCCCCGAGGACGTCCAGGTCGCCCGGGCCCAGGTGGACGAGGCCCGTCGGGCCCTGGAGGTGGCGCGCCAATGCCTGGACCAGGGCCGAATCCGGGCTCCCTATGACGGGCTGGTCCTGAAGAAGCTGGCCGAGCCGGGCGACCCCGCGGGCCCCTCCCAGCCGGTCCTGGCCGTTTCGCGCTGGCCCCAGGTGGAGATCCGGGCCGACGTGGACGAGAGCAACCTGGGCCGGCTGGCCGTGGGGCAGACCGCCCTGGTGACCTCGGAGGCCCGCCGCGAGGCCCGCCTGGAGGGCAAGGTCGCCGAGATCGCCCCGCACGTCGATCCCGAACGTGGGACCGTCGAGATTCGGGTCCGGCTGGACTCCAGCCCGGAAGGCCTCAGGCCCGGCCAGACGGTCAGCGTGAACATCCTCTTCCAGGAGGCCACGGAACTCCTGGTGGTCCCGCTGCCAAGCGTCCTGGCCCTGGGCGCAACCAGCCGGGTCATGCTGGTCCAGGACGGGCAGGCCGTCTCCCGCGAGGTGGAGGTCGGGCCGGCGGGCCGGGATTCCTGGCCCGTCCATCGAGGCCTGAGCGAGTCCGATCGGGTCATCCTCGAGCCGGCGGGCCTGCAGGAAGGCCAGCAGGTTCGGGCCACGCTCCGGAGCTTCGAGCCTTGAGGCCCCGAGCATGAGGTTCGAGGCCTACGTGGCGGCCCGCTACCTGCGGGCCAGCCCCGGGCAGACCTTCCTGACGGTGGGGGCGGTGGCCATCGCGGTGACGGTGGTGGTCTTCATCAACAGCCTGATCGGGGGCCTGCAGATCCGGCTCCTGCGCGACAATATCGGCTCCTTGCCGCACGTCACCGTGCGTCCCGCCCCTCCCGACCCTGTTCCCCTGCAGGACGTGCTTCCTGCCGAGCCCGGCACGGTTCACACCTCGCGCATCCAGAAGCTCTCCGAGATCCGGAGGGACCTGGAGAATCCCGAGAAGGTCGTCGCCCAGTTGAGCCTGTTCGAGGGGGTCACGGCGCTCTCGCCGGCCGTCCGCGGCCAGGCCTTCCTGCTGCGCGGCTCGCGGCGCTTCGGGGTCACCGTTTCGGGGGCCGACCCGCCCCGCCAGGAGCGGATCGTGGGCCTGCAGGACGATCTGGTGGCCGGGCGCTGGTTGGATCTGGGCCCCGACGAGCTGGTCCTGGGGTTCCGCCTGGCTGGCGACGCGGGGGTCGGTCTGGGAGACCGGGTCCGCCTGGTCTCGGCCGAGGGGGTGACCGAGGTCTTCCGGGTGGCCGGGATCTTCGACACCGGCAGCAACGCCGTGGACCAGGGGCAGGTCTTCCTCACCCTGCGGGCCGCCCAGGCCTTGTTCCGGACCGGCCGCAACGTCTCCAGCATCCAGATGAAGCTGCGCGAGCCCTTCCAGGCCGACCGGGTGGCCCTGTCGATCCGGTCCTCGCTGGGCTACGAGGTCGACTCGTGGATGCAGGAGCAGGCCATGTTCGTCAACGGCTTCCGGGCCCAGGACCAGTCCCGGATGATGATCAGCTTCTTCAGCCTGCTGGCCTCGGCCTTCGGCATCGCCTCGGTGCTGATCGTCTCGGTGGTTCGCAAGTCCCGCGAGATCGGCATCCTCAAGAGCATGGGGACCCGGGATCGCCAGATCATGGGGATCTTCACCCTGCAGGGCCTCTTCGTCTCGTTGTTGGGGTCGGCCGTGGGCTGCGGGGCGGCCTGGCTCCTGCTGGACTTTCTCAGCGGAATCCGGCAGGTGGCCCGCTTCGGCAAGACCGACCAGTTGTTCCCGGTTTCCTTCGACCCTTCGCTCTTCCTGTACGCTGCGGGGGCCGCGATCCTCTCGACCATGCTGGCCTCGCTCCTGCCCGCGCGGCGGGCGGCCTCGATGAACCCCGTGGAGGTGCTGCGCGGTGAGTGAGCCGGTGGTTGAGGCCCGGGGCCTGGTCCAGATCTATGAGGCTGGCACCACCCGCGAGGTGCGCGTGCTGCGCGGGGTCGATCTGCGCGTGCTGCCGGGCGAGTTCCTCTCGGTGGTGGGACAGAGCGGCTCGGGCAAGTCGACGCTTCTCAACGTGCTGGGAGCCCTGGATGTGCCGACCTCGGGCACGGTCCGGATCGACGGGATCGACCTGGCAGGGCTGGCTCCGGACGAACTGGCCGACGTGCGCAACCGCAAGGTGGGGTTCATCTTCCAGTTCCACCACCTGCTGGGCGAGTTCACCTGCCTGGAGAACACCCTGATGCCTCTCTTCCTGCGGGGCGGGACCCCTTCCAAGGCGGAAGTCGGGCGGGTGAAGGAACTCCTGGAGCGGGTGGAGCTCTCCGACCAGCTCCACAAGAGGCCCTCCCAGATGTCCGGGGGACAGCAGCAGCGCGCGGCGGTGGTGCGGGCCATGGCGGCCTCACCCCGGCTGGTTCTGGCGGATGAACCCACGGGAAACCTGGACTCGCGCTCGGGGGCCCGGGTCTTCGAGGTGCTTCGGGACGTGGCCCGTCAGGAGGGGGTGGCCTTCCTGATGGTCACCCACGACCAGCGCTTGGCCGGCCAGGCCGATCGCTGCCTGCGGATGGAGGATGGCCTGCTCAGCGAAACGGCCTGCCCCCGGCCGGGCGACTGAGCCCGGCCGAGAGGCGCCCGGCAGGCCGGTGCCGCGTCCGGGATCCGCATTCCTGAAGTGCCTCCAAACGCCCGTTGACGCCGGCCCTCGCGAACGTGTATGATGCCGGAGTCCTGCCCAGATGGCGGAATTGGCAGACGCGCGGGTCTCAAACACCCGTTCCTGAGAGGGAGTGCCGGTTCGACCCCGGCTCTGGGCACCAATCCTTCCCCTTCCAAACAAGGTCCTGGGGGAGGATCCGTCCTTTTGCGGGGGAAGGCCCGGGCCGTGGCCAGACTCTACATCCTCGACACCCTCAACCACATCTTCCGGGCCTTCCACGCCCTGCCCACCACCCTGAC
>DCTU01000326.1:5197-5853 GCA_002329445.1 bacterium UBP9_UBA1432 | reverse complement strand
CTTCTGGGGATCCCCACCCTCAGCGTCGAGGGCTTCGAGGCCGATGACGTGATGGCCACCCTGGCCGCCCGCTCCCGGGCCGCCGGTCACGGGGCCACCCTGGTCTCCAACGACAAGGACCTGGCTCAGGTCCTGGCCGAGGGGGGCGAGGTCGATCTGCTGCGCCTCTCCGGCACCGGCAAGAACGCCAAGGTCGAGAGGGTGGGGCCTGACGAGGTCTGCGGGGTCTTCGGGGTTCCGCCCGAGCTGATCCCCTCCTGGCTGGCCCTGCGCGGGGACCCGGTGGACAACATCCTGGGCGTCCCGGGGATCGGCCAGAAGACCGCCGTCAAGCTCCTGACCGAGGGGGGCGACCTGCCGACCCTGCTGGACCACCCCGAGCTGTGCGGCAAGTTCGCCCCGGCCCTGCGCGAGAATCGCGAGCGCCTGCTGCGCGACCTGGAGATCGCCACCGTGCGCCTGGACGTCCCTCTGCCCTTCGAGGGCATGCCGATGGAGGGATTCCGGCCCGGCCCGGTGGCACCCGAGGCCGCGGACTACTTGCGCGGGCTCGGCATGAAGACCCTCCTGAAGGGGTTGGAGGAGACCCTCTTCCCCGACCCCACGCTCCTCGACCTCTGGGGCGACTGAAGGCGAGCTCGCCTGAACACAAAGGG
>DCTU01000326.1:0-5089 GCA_002329445.1 bacterium UBP9_UBA1432 | reverse complement strand
GATGCTCCATCGGCGGCGCTGGCCCACCTGTCGTCCGTTCCTGGCGCTCCTGGTCGCCCTGGCAGCCCTCCTCCTGGCCGAGCAGATGGCGGGGCGCTGGGGACCCGCCAGGGATCCCGAGTTCTTGGCCTGGCGCAATCAGCAGCAGCCACGGCTGATCGGGCTGGAGCAGGCGGGGTTCAAGTGGACCCGGATGAGCGACCTCATCCCGCCACGTCGGGATGGCGGCCCCTTCCGGATCCTGCTGCTGGGCAGTTCGGGGATCCGAGGAAACGGGAGCGTTCCCTTTCAGAGCATTCCAGGTCACCTGCAGCGCCTTCTGAACCAGGAGGGGATCCCGGTCGAGACCATCAACGGGGGGGTTCCTGGTTCCGACTCGGCTCAGCAGTTGCGAATGCTGCGGGAGGGTCTCGAGAAGCTCGATCCCGATCTGGTGGTCCACTACGGTGGGAACAACGAGTTCTTCAGGCTCTTGATCTACAAGCACCAGAATCCCCGCTGGACGGCTGCCGCCGAGCGGGCTCGTGCCACCCTGCAGCACCTGGCCCTCTATCGCTGGCTGGCCGACGCTTTCCAGCGGCCTTCACCCCATCTGAACATGGCCGGGAGGCACATCTCGGACCTGCCGTCCACGATCGCCCGGGAGGATGTCCCCCTGGTCCAGGGCCGCTACGAGCGGAATCTGGTGCGGATGGGCGAGGTCTGTCGGGAACGGGGGGTTCCGCTGGTCCTGTGCTCGGTGGCAGTCAACGAGGTGTTCCCACCCAAGGATCCTGTGCGCCGATTCAACGTGGACCCGGGTCCTGGGTCCCGGGCCGCCTCTGGAGAGGGGGAGCAGGAAGAGCTTATGAAGGAGTCCTGCCTGCGAAATCCGGACCGGGCGTCGGCTCATCATGTCTATGGCCTGTGGTTGTTGAGAGAGGGACGAAAGCAGGAGGCGGCGACCCACCTGTCCCGGGCGATCGAGTTGGACCCCCTGCCGATCCGGGCCATGCCTTCGCAGAACCTGTGCGTCCAGCGGGCTGCCGCGGCTTCCGGGGCCCTCTTCCTGGATGTCCCGGCCGGATTGCGCCGGGTCTACGGGCCGGTTCTCGGGATGGAGGTCTTCCTGAGCTATGGTCACCTGCATCCCCATGCCAACCGGGTGGTCGCCCAGGACCTGGCCCGTCTGCTCAAGAGCCGGGGGCTTCTGCCAGAACCGACCGCTCCGCCTCGGGTTGGACCCGACGACCCTCTGGACCTGGAAGCCTTCGCGAATTCCGAGGATTGCGCTGCTGGCCTCCGACGCCAGAAGGTGGATCCGGGGCTGGCGGACCGGGTCCTGCAGGGGCACGTGGCCTTCCTCAGAGCCGAGTTCGACGTGGCCGTCGAGCAGTATCGCCGGGCGCTGCACCTGGCCCCGGAACGGGCGATTCTGTGGCGCAACCTCGGCCACGCCCTGGCCCAGGAC
The DNA here is from genome assembly GCA_002329445.1 of bacterium UBP9_UBA1432. GTDB lineage: Bacteria > Vulcanimicrobiota > Xenobia > Xenobiales > Xenobiaceae > Xenobium > Xenobium purgamenti. The sequence goes on along the minus strand of DCTU01000326.1, from coordinate 3,639 downwards.
CGACAACTGGACGAGGCGATGCGGTGCTGGCAGGAGTTCCTCGGCCGGGGAGGGGAGGATGCCCGCCTGGACGACGTTCTCGGGGCGTGGCAGCGTCCCGGCGCATTGGACGACCCGTCGAGGCATGGCGGGGGGGAGACGGGCAGCCCGGATGGTCCGCCGCCTTCCGAGCCATCCCCGGGGCCGGCCCGACCCGAGGAGCCTGATCGACCCTGAGGTTGGATGAGGCCGACCCGGAAAAGGAACCACCCCAGTCCCGGCGCGGGACTTCAATCGGTCAGCGGATCGGCAGGGTCCCAGTCCAGATCGGGAAACGTCACCTTCAGGACTCTTGCCCCGGAGGCCCGGGCGGCCGCCAGGCCCGCCGGAGAATCCTCGTAGACGGTCGTGTTCGCCGCCTCGACCCCGAAATGGGCCATGGCGGTCAGGAAGCCCTCGGGGTCGGGTTTTCTGCGTCGGACGTCCTCTCCGCACACGATCAGGTCGAAGAAGCCGGTTCGCCCGAAGTGCGCCAGGAGTGCGCTGGTGCAGGCGCGTGAGGCGGTGGTGACGATGGCCAGCCAGCAGTCCTCCCGCAGGGCCTCGAGTCGCCCGAAAAGCCTGGTGTTCTCGCGCGCCCGGACCAGGCACTCGGCGTAGAGTTCGGTCTTGCGCTGGTGGACCCGTTCGATGGACTCCCGGCTCAGGCTGGGGGCGAGGCGTGGCAGGAAGTCGCGGTAATGGCCGCCAAGACCGTACTTCTGGAAGTCGCCAGCCTCCAGCACGACGCCCTCCTCTGCCAGGGCCCGCCGATAGGAATCGAGGTTCACGGAACCGGTGTCGTAGAGGGTGCCGTCGAGGTCACAGAGGATCAGTCGCCTTTTCATCTCTGGAAGTCTACACTATTCGCATGGATCTGAGGGCCAGCCGCCATAGGATGCACCTGGTCATGCCGATGGCCGGAGGCGGAACGCGTTTCGCCGGGCGCGGTTTCGCCGCGCCCAAGCCCCTGCTTGAGATCGCGGGCGAACCCTTCTTCTTCTGGTCGGTCCGTTCGCTGGACAAGCATGTCGGGTTCTCCTCCATCGTCTTCGTCACCTTGGAGGAGCACGTGACCCGGTACGCCATCGACCGGAGGATCCGGGCCCGCTTTCCCGAGGCCCGACTGGTCGTGCTTTCCGAGACGCCGCCGGGGGCGACCCACACCTGCCTCGCCGGCGCCGCGGTCCTGCCTGCCGGCGAGGCCGTGATCTTCAACGATTGCGACCACGCGTTCCGTTCGGTCGCCTTCGAGCGCTTCTGGGGAGGGCCCGGGGGAGGAATGCCCCCACCCAGGCCCGATGGAGTGCTGCTCACCTTCAAGGCGTCCGTGCCGCTCTACAGTTTCGTGGCCTACGGCGAGGACGGGCGGATCGCAGGAACAGCCGAGAAGGAGGTCGTGAGCCAGGACGCCATCTGCGGCGCCTACTGGTTTCGCGACAAGGAGACCTTCCAGAAGGCCGCCCGACGCCACCTGGAGAACTGCCGCGGCGAGGAATGCTTCGTGAGTGGGGTCTTCAACCAGATCCTCGCGGCGGGTGGAGAGGTGCAGGCCCTCGAAACCGATTTTCACATCCCCTTCGGCACACCGGAGGAGTATCGGGCGGCGCAGGCCAGCACGGTGTCCCTCCAGCGTCTGGAGAGCCTGAGGTGAGCGGCGCGGCGCGTGTTGAACCCGGCCTGACCTCTGCGGCGCGCAGGAACTCTCGGCAGGCTGCCGCCGGGCTGACAGCCCGCGCCGGCCACGACATCAGCCCCGCAGGTGGCGGAAAGACCCGGGCCGAGGTGACTCCGGAGCAGGAACCCGGTCTGGAAGTCGTGGCCGACCTTTCGTCGGGATCCAGGGCGACCACGCTGCTGTGCCGGCGCGACGGCAGGCTCTTCTATCGCAAGTTCGTCTTCGGTGAAGACAAGGACCGCCTCTTCGCCCAGACCGAGCATCTGATCCACCTCGCGCAGGCTGGCGTCCCGGTCACGCCAATCCTGGAAGTTCTTCGGGATGAGGCTCATTGCCGCTACGACATGCCCTACCGGGCCGATGCCGTCGATTTCTTCGCCTACCTCCACACCCACACTCCCGGGCAGAATCGTGCCAGGCTCGTGGCCATCCTGGATTCCCTGTTCGGTTCGGTCCACGCGGATGCGGTCCCGGCCACCCCGGAGGCCATCGACGGCTACATCCGGCACAAGATCGTGGCCAGGGTGGAGACGCTTCTCGGTGCCGGTGGTCTGGCGCCGATCCTGGCGGCCGAGAGCCTGGTGGTGAACGGCATCCGACTGCCCGGCCTGCCGGGGCTTGCCGGGTTGCTGGAGCCGGCTCGGCTTCGCGAACTGTTGGCTCACGACAAGTGTGCTCGCGTGCACGGCGACCTGACGGTCGAGAACATCGTCTGCTGCGAGGAGGAGGGCGCCTCCTCGGGCTTCTACCTCATCGATCCCAACGGGGGCAACCTTCTCGACACGCCCCTGCTCGACCATGCCAAGCTTCTGCAGTCCTTCCACGGCGGCTATGAGTTCCTGGTGCGCGTCGGGAAGGTCTCGGTCCGCACGGAAAGCCGCGTCGCCGAGGTGGACTTCCCCGGGTTCATCTCGCCTGCCTACGCTCGGCTCCAGGCCGACCTCGACGGGTACCTGCGTCTTCATCTCTCGGAATCCGAGCTGACCAGTGCCTACCTCCACGAGGCGGTGCACTGGCTGCGTCTGATGCCCTACAAGCTGAGATCGGATCCGGCGCGCGCACCCGTGTTCTATGCGGCGCTGGTCCGGGCGCTCCACACGGTGGCCCGGAGGGTCGGCTGGTAGTCCTGTTCATTCCCGTCTCGGGTCGACGCTCTTGAAGGCGCCAGGCGCTTCCGGGACCCGGGGCAGGCGGGATCGGGGACCTGGCCGGAACCCGGTCTACCGCGCTGGACCTGCTTCAGGGAAGTGCCCCGGGTCTGCCAGGCTCGGCTCCGGGCCCGGTCGGTTCGCAGCCCGTCGCGACCGGGAGACGACCTTCCAGACCGCCAGCCGGCCGTCGCGGTTTGAGGCTCCTTCCAGTCGGACCAAGCGGGTCCCCAAGACCGCTTCCGCGTCGCGAACCAGGTCCCTCTCTTCGGTCGACGAGCGGGTGGCGGTCAGGACGTAGTCGGGGCCCTGGAGACGAATCGCCTCGTCCTGGGGGAGGGGAGCATCCACCTGGAGGGTCCGGGCCAGCCCCCGGCGGAAGGGGATGCTCATGGCCGCAGCCAGTTCGTGGGTCGGCCAGCCCAGGTCCGGCTGGAGCCCCTTGGCCTCTTCCTGCCAGGCGCGGCACACCAGCCACAGTTCGTCCTCCGCGTGGTCCGGAAACCGGTTCTGCAGGCGACGCACAAGCTCGCGGACGACCGGGGATTCCGGAAAGGTCGGGGCTGGCTTGTTGCCGATGGTCAAGACCGCCTTGCCCATCCGCAGGGCCACCCATTCTTCCGGGTCGTACTGATGGACGAGCCCGATCAGGAGCAGGGCGGGCGCCAGCGGCGCCAGGCGGCCCAGCCAGCGGACCCCCAGTCCGGCCAGGGCAGCCGCCAGGGGGACGGCGTGCACCAGGTAGCGGATCATGACCGGTTCGTAGTCCAGGTCCATGGCCAGCAGGGCCAGGTA
>DCTU01000006.1 GCA_002329445.1 bacterium UBP9_UBA1432 | reverse complement strand
GGGTTGCAGGGGGAGGGGCATCGGGTCAGCCTCGCCGCCGCAAGGTCCAGGAGAGTTCCACCTCCACCTGGTCGCCGGCCTCTTCCACCGCGAGTCGCACCTCCTCCAGGCGTTGCCGCGCCTCCTGGGGACGCAGGCGCGAGAACGAGCCGGACGAGAGGACGTCCACGGACGGCTTCACCTCCGCAGGGGGGGGCACCTCCGGCAGGGTCGGCGCGGGCGGGGGCTTGACGGTCAGGATCTGGAAGACGTTTTCGGCCGCGCGCCTGACCTCGGGGGCCAGGGGCTTGCCCAGCTCTTCCACCACCAGAACCCGGTTCACGGCCTCCAGCAGTTCCCGCCCCCTCTCCCGGTTCCCGTCCGTCCAGGCCGCGGCCGCCCGCAGGAGTTGCAGGTTGCGTTTGCCCAGCGCCTCGACCAGGTCCGCAGCGGACTTCAGCGAGGCCCGCACCAGTTCAGGCCCGGCCGCCAGGTCGGCCGTGGCCAGTCGCCAGACCAGGTCCTGCGACTCCAACCCCTTGGCGGTCAGCGTCGAACAAAGGGATGCGGCGGCCCGGGCGGTGCCCAGACGCGCCGTGTCCGCGCCGGCCCCCACGACGCCAGCCAGTTCCTGCAGGTGCTGGGGCAGGGCCGAAGCGGCCGAACCCAGGGCCGCCGCCTCCTGCTGGACCGACTCGGCCAGGCGTCCCACGTTGGCCGCGTTCAGCACCTCCAGGGGCTTGAGGTCGAAGACCTTCCTGGCCCGCTCGACGGCGCGACGCCAATCCTCTTCGGCGGGCAGGGCCTGCTCGACCAGTTCCATGTCGGCTTGCAGGCTGTCCAGGTCGGGAAGGACCTGCCCGCCGTGGCGCTTGAAGCTGCGGTTCGTCTGGGTGGCGAAGAACAGCACCACCAGGGCGCGCAACAGATCGGGCAGGCCCATCCGCTCGGGCTGGTCCATCCACTCGAACAGCGCCTTCACGGTCAGGTGCGCGGGCGAATGCTCGGCAATCTTCTTGTGGAAGTGCAGCATCCAGTGCCGATCCACGAGGAAGTGGTCCTCATACATGGTGCCCAGCTTCAGGGGTTGGGCGACCTCCCGCAGCAGAATGCGCAGCGATTTATCCTCGACCAGGTGGCGGCCGTCCCGCTTCTCCAGCGCCTGCTGCAACTCTGCCCAGATCTTCCGGACCCGGGCCAGCCGGATCTCCTCTTTGACCTCGAAGACGGGACAGGCCGGGTACCAGGCCCGCAAAGCCTGGTCCAGCAACCCCTCCAAAGCGTCCTTGAGGCTGCCCGACCGGGCCGGAGGTTGCGGACGGAAGGCGCAGTGCAGCGACTGGAAGTGGTCCGAAAGCTGCATCTGGAACGAGTCGTCCACCAGGCTTCCCGAGGGCTGCCGGATGCCATAGGCCATCTCCAGGGCCTCCAGGCAGCGGTGGCGCAGGATTTCCCGGCGATTCTGCAGCAACTGGCGGGCCACCTCGCGGTCCGAGGGGGCCAGGTGCGACGCATGGCTGCCGAAACGCTCGCCGCTGAGGATGTAGTCCAGGATCACCAGGGTTCCCAGGTCCTTGCCGGCCCGGGACGACAGGAAGGTGGGCAGCCAGACCAGGGTGTTCGAGCCCTCCAGGTTCATCTCGCGGAAGGACTCCAGGCGGGCCAGGTCGTCGTTCGGCGAGAAGCCCGGGTCGAAGGGGTAGTCCAGCACCACCTTCCACTCCTCCCCGCGCGAGCGGAGGGATTCGTCGGGCAGGTCGCGGACGTTCGCGTAGAGGACCTCGAAGTTGTGCGCCGAGCCCCGCCACAGCAGCCGGTAGCTTTGGAACAGGGTTTCTTCCAGGGGCATCTGCAGCGCATTGAACAGCAACTCCCGCACCTTGCGGACCCGGTTGCCGTGGTTGTCCTCGCTGCGGGCGCGCTCGATGATGCCCTCGACGTCCACCCCGGTGAGCTGCATGGAAACCGTCGGGTTCAGGGCGTCCTCGGAGAGCTTGATCTCCCCGACCCCGGAGGCGATCCAGTGCTTCAACTTGTTCAGGACGACGGTCTTCTCGAACCCGGGAATCGGAGCCTGGATGCTGCCGTGGTTCAGGGCCGAGAGGCGCGCCGGGGTGAGCGCCTTCATCGACGGGACCTCGGGCGTCAGGGCCGACAGAAGCAGGGTCTTGACCAGCCGGTCGTCCGCCTGGAACTGTCGCAGGCGACGGGCCGCCTCGGCGTCCTGGTGAGCCTCCAGGCGCAGGTCCTCCAGGGTGCCCCCGTATTCCCCCTCCAGCAGGGGCAGCATCTTCTCGCGGTACAGCCGGCGGGCGTTCTCGGCCAGGCTGCGCATCACGTCCGTGAAGGCCTCGTCCCCCGAGACCAGCAGGTCGAACAGATCCCCGACCGGGATGAGTTGCCCCAACTCCAAGGTGTCGCGCTGCCCGACCAGCAGCTCCATCATGATCTTCAGGGCCGTGCGCTCGCGCTGCAGGGCGCTGGAGACGGCCACCAGCACCTCGACCAGGGCCGGGCTGAAGGGGTAGACCTTGCGGAACATCTCTTCGGTGGCGTGCTCGGTCAGAAGGGTCGCCAGCACCTCCTCCCGGAGGCCCAGGACCTTGTCGAAGCTTTCTTTCAGGGTGCGCCGCGCCTCGTCCGAGCGGGGGCGCAGCACGCGTCGGGAGGCGATCTCGGGAAGGTTCCGGTCCTCCAGGGTAATTTTGTGGAAGCGCCCCTCCCAGTGCTTGAGCGCGTCCGAGAACCGTAGCTGTTCCGCCCCCGTGATGGTGTCGCCCACCAGTTCGGTCAGGTCGCGCTGGCGGGCCACGAACGAGATGATCGGCACCGGTCGGTTGGCGTGCTGGGCCTCGACCAGCTTGGTCAGCTTCTGACCTTCCTGATGCACGAAGTCCAGGTCGGCGGCGCGGCTGGCCAGCCACAGGATCAGCTCGTCCAGGAACAAGATCAGGGCATCGTAGCCCAGGGCCTTGGCGTGCTGGCTGATCCGCGCCAGGCCGGCGTCCAGCGGCAGGAAGCCCAGCCCCTTGCCCCCCGCCAGGTCGCTGTAGGCGGGGAAGATGTGGGTCAGCAGGTCCTCCAGCAGGCGCACCGCCTCCTCGGAGTCGGGTGGCGCCGCCAGGGCCGCCTGGAAGGACTCCGCGTCCCAGCCCGACTCCAACTCGCCCCAGCCGCCTTCTCCGCTGCCGGTCCCCAGTTTCTCGAAGAAGGCCGCGTCCCCCATGGTGGCCCGCATCGCGCTGGCGTTCTCGAAAAGCTTCTCGCACAGGTAGACCGCCGGGATCGGCGCGTCCGGATGCACCCGGCGCACATGCTCGACGTAGCCACCCAGGATGGCGGACTCCATGTTCTTGGCCCCCACCATGTGGTAGGGCACCAGCAGGAACCGCCGCTGGCCCAGCCAGTCGAAGCGCGTGACCACAGGGGCCAGTTCGGGCAGGGTCCGGGCCTCGGGCACGTCCTGCAGCAGCAGGTGCAGCACCGCCATGAAGTGCGATTTCCCGGCGCCGAAACTGCCGTGCAGGTAGGTGGCCTTGCTGGACCCCGACTCGACCGCGCTTTGGATGAACTGCAGGGCCTCCTCGAAACGCGTCTTCAACTCGGGGGTGACCACGTAGTTGCCCAGGGTCTGGTGGGGGTGCGCGACCCCCTCGGTCAACCGGAGGACGAAGTCCCCTTTGTGGACCTGGTTGGGGATGTCGAGGAGGTCTCGGATCAAGACGGTCATAGCCGACGGTGCTTCGCGCGAGGCGGGCAGTTGCCTGTCGCGGGGGGGGAAGGGTGGGCAAGGGCCCGCGGCGGGCCTGTTTCCGCCATGATGTTGAGGAAATGCCGCATGATCATGGCGGAAACCGGGACTTGTCCTAACTGAGCCCCAGCTCGCGCATCTGCTCGCTCACGAAGCTGCTGAAGAATTCGCCCATGGGCAGGCCCATGCCGGGGTCGACCTCGGGGTGCCACTGGTGGATCCAGGGGAGAAGTTCCTCCAGGCCGGTCAGGAGGGGCACCAGGCGCTCGGTGGGGAAGCCCTCGTCGCGGGCGCGCAGGTAGTAGGCGGCCAGGGCCTGGGCCTGCTGCAGGTGGTTCCAGCCGGCCCAGCCCACCACGGGGGTGGGGTCGGCCTCGCGCTCGGCCTTGGGGTAGAGGACGAAGCGCTCCTTGGGCACGTCCAGTTTGCCG
>DCTU01000243.1:6243-12120 GCA_002329445.1 bacterium UBP9_UBA1432 | reverse complement strand
GGGAACCCGCCGGCGAACGGCACCGACTCCGGCGCCGGCGCCGACCCCGACCCCAACCCCGACCAGCACAACCTGATCTCCGGCCTGATGCTCCCGACAGGGCGCCCTCACCGGCGCCCTGTCGGCTTTTCCGCCTGGGTAGGAGGCGGGTTCGGAGCCTGGAATCCTTCAGGGTCAAATTTGGAGGATTCTGCCATGAAGAAGCTCCCCATCCTCGTGCTCCTGGCTGCGCTCCTGGCCCTGGCATCACTTCCAGGCCAAGCCCAGACCGCCCCGTCTGGGGCCGTCCTGCTGCCCGTCCAACTGCAAGGCTCCTACCAGCCGGTCTCGGCCACCGCGTTCACCGACCAGCTCCAGGCAGTCCTCAAGAAGGCCGGCAAGTCGGGCCACGTCCTCCGCCTGTCGGCCGAGGCCCTGCAAGGCCTGAAGGGGATGCCCTCTCAACTGCCGCCCTCCCCGGCTTTGGCAGAAGCTCTCTGCAACCAGGCGAATCGGCGCTTCTGTGTCTGGATTTCGCTGAAGATGGACGCCACCATGGGGAAGGAATCCGACCACCTGGCCATGTCCGCCACCTCCAGGTTCTGGACCTACGACTCGGTTCAAGACGCCGTGGTGCTCGATGCCCCGGTCGCCTCCCTGCATTCCCTGCCGCTTCCCGAGAACGCCTCGGCCGGTGATCTGCAACAAGCGACCAACGACCTGGTCACCCAGAATGTCGAGGACCTGGCCCTGCAAATCGTCACCCTGGTCGAACAGGAGGCGGCCAATCTCCGCGTCCGAGGCTGGCAGGCAGCCACCCAGGCCCGAATCGGCGTCCCCACCCCGCCCCCGGCGGAAGCCAGTGAACTCTTCCGAGGCATGGAGAAAGCTTGCCAGGACTACGGCAAGGCCGTCGCCGATGGCGACCTGATGGCCACCCAGGACGCTTTGAAGCGCGCCTACACGTCCTGGCCGCAGCTCAACTCCCAAGAGCAGCAGCTCATCGAACAGCACTACCCTGGCACCGAGACCTGGATGAATGGCGGCGTGTGGTACGGAGGCGGCTATTACTACCCACCCTACTGGGTGCGCTGACCCTTCAGCCCCGCTCAGGGGCCCTCAACCGACCCGACTGAGAACCTCACGGACCACCCTCGCGGCGTCGGGAAGAACGCCTGACTCCAGAGGCAGGGCCGTGGGGATCACCGCACACGGAGCCGCAACCCGGCCCGCTGCACCTCGCAGCAGGCCCCGCTCCGAGCATGAGCAGATCACCTCGGCTCCCCATCCGGCCACACCCACGCCCTCCTCCACGGTGACCAGGCGGCCCCTGCTTCGCGACAGGGAGTCCTCCAGACCCTGGAATCGAGTCGGGTTCAACAACGAGGGCACGACGACTTCACAGGCCACCTCGTGCTCGATCAGCAACGCCTCGGCCGCGTCCATGACGATTTCCGCCATCCCACCGTAGGTCGCCAGGGTCACCATGGGAGCGGAGAAGTCCACCAGGGACAGGGTGATGGTCGGATAGGGCCCAGGCGTCCGCCTGGCCCTCCAGGGCCCCAGGTAGCCCTCCGAGTCGGCGGACCGCACCGGCCGGGTATACATCAGCTTGTTCTCGATGAAAAGAACCGGTGCCTCGTCGGCGACGGCCTCCCGCAGCAAGGCTCCCGGGTCGTGCAGGACGCTGGGGGCCACCAGGCGCAAATCGGGAACCCCCATCAACAGGCGATCCAGAGTCTGGCTATGGGTGGGGCCGTAACCTCGTCGACCTCCCATGGGGGTTCGCAGCACCATCGGACACGAAGCCGTGCCATCGTACATGCCCCGGAACTTCGAGACGTAGTTCACCAGTTGGTCTGCGCACAGGGTCAAGAAGTCCCCGAACATGATCTCCAGGATCGGCCGCATCCCCCTCAAAGCCAGGCCCGAGGCCACCCCGGTCAGGGCCGCCTCGCTCAAGGGTGTCGCCAGGACCCGTCCAGGGAAGTCACAAGACAGTCCCCGGGTGACCTTGAAGGCCCCCCCGTAGGGGTCGACCAGGTCCTCCCCCAGCAACAGGACCCGAGGATCCTCCTCCAAGAGCCCTCGCAAGGCCCGATTGAGGACGTGGACCACCCGCTCGCCGGTCCGCTCCTCCGGATGCGGTTGGGGCAAGGGAATCGGAGGCAGGACCGGGTCTTCGGCAAACGGCGCAGCCAGTGCCAGTTGCTCGGCCCGGGCCAGACGCTCATCCACTCGGCTCTCGGCAGCCTCCATCCAGGCCGGGTCCAAGGCCTTTGAGGCCAGCAACAAGGGATCGTGGGGGCGCCAGGGGGCGATGCAGGACTCCGGCCGCGCGTCGTCACTGCGGGAGTGCGAGCACAGGCGGAAGGTGTGGAAGACCAGGGCCTGAGGCCCCTCCCCCCGGCGCACGGCCTCAACCACCGGACCCGAGCGCTTGCAGGTGAGCAGGACATCGTGGGAGGCAATGACGGTGGTGGGAATCCCGAAGGCCCGCGGCCGGTCGGCGATCTCGCCGGCGATTTGAACACGCGAATGGGTGCTCTGGGCCCAGAAATTGTTTTCAACCACAAAGAGCACGGGGAGTTTCCACAAGGCGGCCAGGTTGAAGGACTCATAGACCTGTCCTTCGCCCAGGGTCCCATCCCCCAGGAAGACCACTGCGATGCCCGGCTGCTCGAGAAGGCTCCCGGCCATCGCCAGGCCCAGGGCGTTGGGCACGATACCGCCCTGCACCCCATTCGAGTAGAAGTTGCCCCGGTGAAGGTGCTGGCTGCCTCCCCTGCCGGCACATGGCCCCGTCGAGCGCCCCATGAGTTCGGCCATCAGGCCCTCGGGATCGTCCTGGTGCAGGAGGTAGTGGCCGTGGCAGCGGTGATTCGAGAAGACCACATCCTGCGGCCCCAAATGGGAGAAGAGGCCCACCGAGACGGCCTCCTGCCCGATGCAGGCGTGGGTGGTCCCGTACAGGCTTCCCTCGCTGAATAGCGAGAGGACCCGCTCTTCGAAGCGGCGGATCAGCAGCATCCTCTCGTAGAGGCTTTCCAGCAGGGGGCGAGAGGATGGACCGGAGGCGCTCTCCAGGGCGGGAAGCTCATCCACCGCTCTTCACCATCACGATCTCGGTGGGCGGGCGCATCTTGACGGCGTGTTCCGATGGTATGTCCCGAAGGATCACCGACCCTGAGGCCACCCGGCAACGCGCCCCGACCTTCAGGCCGGGCTGCACGATCACCCCCGAGCCGAAGAGCGTCCCGTCTCCGACCGTCACGGTCCCCGAGAGCAGGCACCCGGGTCCCATCACCACGTGCCGGCCCAGCGAACAGTGATGGTCGACGCTGGAGTGGGCGGCCAGAAAGCAGTTGTCCCCCAGGGTGGCGGCCACGCCGACGTGAACGAAGGCGCACAGCACCAGGCCCTGACCCAGGAGCGCCTGTCGGTTGATCCGGGCCGAAGGATCGATGGCGTTGACCAGCGGGATTCCGGAATCCTGAAGGCGGCCGTACATGGCAGCACGCACCGGGACGTTGGTCCCGATCCCCACGATGGCGGCGTCAAAGACCCTGTCCCGCCACAACTCGTCCAGGCGGTCCAGGCCTCCCAGGACCGGCACCCCGAACAGTTGCACCCCGTGCAGGGACGCGTCGTCATCCAGACAGCCCACGGGGAGCACTTCCCGGTCGTGCAGCAGGATGTCCAGCACCTGCATGGCCGCAACCCCTGCCCCCAGGACCAGGACGCGCCGCACCCCGGGCGGAGTCCGCCAGTGGGGCTTCAGCAGCCCGGCTGCCGCCTGGACCTCCTTCAATGTCAGGATGCCCCGATGCGCCAGGGGGGCCAGGTCGATCCCGTGCGCCCGGGCAAACTCCTCCGCCTGGCGGGTGGCTCGGAAGGCCCCGGGGTCTGTCGCGGTCTCGACGGGGCTCTCCTGGACGGCGGGTGGGTCGGCGGAATCCGTAATCCGGGCCAACAAAGCCCCCACGGCCAGCTCTGCCTTCTCAGGAGCCACCGGGTGCAGGTGACCGCCGGCAGGGGCGCAGACCTCGAAGATGGTCTTCGTGGTCTCCAACTCGCACACCACCTGCCCGGCGACCACCGGGGCCCCGGCTGGAACCAGCCAGCGGGCCACGGTCGCGGTGTCGTCGTTGACATCCTCACGGGGAACACGCAACTCGATCATATGGGGGCCAGATTTCGGATTGCAGGGGAGCGGTCCTCCTGAGCACCGAGGACGCCCCTGTTTCAATCCTCGAAGAAGAAGCGATCCTGGCCGAANNGCCTGGATGAAGTGCAGCACGAAGACCTTCTCGCCTGCCACCTCGACGATCCCGTCGATGGCGACCTTGCCGGGGCTGGCCGACATCGAGGGCCCCCGGACCGTCCGACACAGGCCTGAGAGTCGGCTATAGGCCTCCCGGAAGATCCTGTAGGCGCGTTCCAGCGAGATCTCGAAATAGTGTCGGGGACCGGTGTCCCGCGCCACGAACATGTAATAGGGAATGCACCCCAGGCGAACCTGGGTCTTCCAGAGTTCAGCCCAGACATCCGGGTCGTCGTTGACGTGACGGACCAGGGGGGATTGGCAGCGGATCTCTGCTCCCGTGGACCTCACCCTGCGGATGGCCTGACGGGCGAGGTCGGTCGAAAGTGCCTTGGGATGGTTGAAGTGGGCCATCAGGGCCAGATGCCTGCCTCCCTCGACCACCTGTTCGAAGAGGCGCAGAAGGTCCTCCGCATCGGGATCGGCCACGTATCGGTCAGGCCAGAAGGTCAAGGTCTTGGTCCCGATCCGGATGTTCTGCACGTGCTCCAGGCCCGGGCCCAACAGAGGTTCGATATAGTGGCGAACCAGACGCGTCGGCATGGTCATCGGGTCGCCCCCTGTGAAGAGCACGTCGGTCACCTCGGTGTGACGCCGCAGGTATTCGACCAGGTTGTCGACCTCACGCGACTGGAACCTCAAGCCCTGAAGGTGGACGAACTGCGGCCAGCGGAAGCAGAAGGTGCAATAGGCGTTGCACGTCTGGCCCTGGGAGGGAAAGAAGAGCACGGTCTCGCGGTACTTGTGCTGCATTCCCTGCAGCTTGCGCCCGTCCAGTTCCGGAACGTTCCGGGTCATCTGTCCCGCCGGGTGGGGATTCATCCTCATCCGGATCTCCTCGGCCAGGCGGCTGATGTCCTTCGGGTCGCCCCCGGCCCGGACCAGGCGGGCGACAGCCTCGAACTCCTCGGCGCGCAGCATGTCCCGATGGGGAAAGGTGAGCCGGAACATCGGGTCATCCGGGACGCGGTCCCAGTCGATCAGATGGTCGACCACGTAGTTGTTGACCTTGAAGGGAAGGACGCTGGCGACAACCTTGATCGAGAACCGGTGTTCGGAATCCAGTCTCTGGATCTGGGGAAGGCTCTCGAAATTGGCCCGCGAGTAGTATCGCACAGACGAGTGCGGGGTCGTGGAGGCAATTCTGGGAGCCTCCTGCAGGTGGGTGGGATGGATTTCCTGAACCGGAGGGAATGACGCGCCAGGCGTCAATGCCGAATCATTCTGCAACAGAAGAATCCTTTCCAACATGGAATGAAAAACCTGACTTGAAGAGCATTTCAGCCAACCATCAGGCCCAGGGGGATTCTATTATATCATCCGCCACGCCCCGAGCGCAAGCGAGAAGAATTCAATTCACTCAAGACCCGGACGCGATTTCTTGGGGAGATCTGCGGAAGACCAGAGACCCACTGTAGATGCTCCACGACACCGTTCCCGGAAGATTCTTCAGGAAGGAATAGAAGAAGCCCGTCCTGGTTTGGATGAGAACCAGAACGGGCCTTCGCGGATTGCCCGGGGGTCAGCTTGCGGCGGCAGGCTCCGGAGTTTCGTCCTGCGGCTTCTCGGAAGCC
>DCTU01000243.1:0-6154 GCA_002329445.1 bacterium UBP9_UBA1432 | reverse complement strand
CCAGGCGCCTCGTCCTGCGCCTTCAAGAAGGGCTCGTCGCCCTTCTTGCCGCGTCCTTTGCGGCGCTTGCCTGCGACCGGCTCGGGCGCGGTCTCGAGGGGTTCTTCCTCTGGGGCCATCCGCCTGAGGACCAGGTCTGCGACCCGAACCGGAGTCAACTGAGACAGGGGGCCCAGGATCTCATTGAGAAACTCTCGTTGCTGCTGCAGCAAGGTCTGACGCAGGCGGTCATCCAGATCCTCCAACGCATCGATGAAGTGGAAGCAGGTATCGGGGTTGGCCTGCACCAGGTGGTGGCGCATCAAGGTCGAGACCTTCTGGGTCGAGATCACGAGCGCGTGATCCAACTCGTAGGCTGCCAGATGGGCTCCGATCAGGTAGGCCTGGTCCAGGTTGAGCCGACCCGTCGCCAGGACGAACAGGTAGCGCTGCCCGTTGAAGGAAAGGAAGACCTGGACCGGACCCTCGGGGGTCTGGTAGACCTGCAATGTCTCCGTCGGGACCCCGATGTTGCCCAGAATCCCCTGGACCAGAACCAGCAGCCACTTCTGATCGCGCAGGAGCTCCCCACACACCTCGGTGCAGGTCAGGATCTCCTCCACCACCTCCTGCGAGATGGGGTTCCCGCAGATGAAGCACTTGAAGGCCTTCTGCGAGGACTCGTCGATTGTTGCCCGATCCGCCACTCGCAGGATCTGCTGGCCGGTCCGGCGGCACAGGACGGCGAAATCCTTGGCGACCAGCTCCAACTTCTCGAAGGTGCGGATGCGCTGTTCGGTGTCCTGACGGTTGTCGGTCTCGATCTTGTTGAAGAAGATCGACCCCGCCTCCTGGATGCGCTCCAACAGGATCCGAGACTGGTCGTCCAGCAAGACCCTCGCCGCTTGGAGCTGATTCGGAGGCACGCTGGTCGAGGCTGGCCTGGCCTCTTCGACCACCAGGGTGCCCTCGGTTTCCAGGCCGACCCAGTCTTCGACGGGACCGTGAGCCTCCATCACCGCATTCCGGACATCCTCGAAGAACCCGGCAAAATCCCCATGGGCCTCGCGACAGATCGCGCCCGCCTCCAGGATCCCTTCCTCAGGCAGGGCCTTGAGGTACAGGATGACGCCAGGCTCCGGCAAGAAGACCTCGCCCAGATTCATGGCAGAGTCCGTCTTGGGAAGGGTCAAGGCATAGGCTTCTGCATCGAGTCCCAGCCTCTGGAGGTACTCCAACCGAACCCGGTGCAGCAAGGACTCATACCGTGCCTGGAGGCTCTGCTGGACCTTTGAGGCTTCCTCTTCGTCCAACGAGACGACCAGACGCTTCTGCAGGATCTTCAACATCAATGAGGCTCCGCCATTCGACCAGGATGGACCCGCCCCTGGAGTCTCGAACCTGAGGTCCGAGGTCTTCCGGGACCGATCGCGAAGGATCCGCACTGACTTCTCCTTGATGGAACATCCTCCTCCCGCAGGATCGGGTGCGCCCTTTCGACGGGGAAATAAGAACCCAGAGGTCAAGAGCTTGAAAGCCATCGTGATGGCAGGCGGGGAAGGGACCCGGCTGCGCCCTCTGACAGTGAACCGGCCCAAGCCGATGGTTCCCATCTGCAATCGGCCGGTGATGGAATACGTCCTGGAACTGCTCAAGCGTCATGGAGTGGACACCGTCATCGTCACCCTCCACTACCTGGCGGAAGAGGTCGTTTCCTATTTCGGCGACGGATCGGACTTCGGTCTGCACATCATCTACTCGGTCGAAGATGAACCTCTGGGCACCGCCGGAAGCGTCAAGAAGGTTGAGGAGTACCTGGACGACACGTTCCTGGTCGTCAGCGGGGACGCCCTGACGGACTTCGACTTGGGCCGATTGCTGGCATTCCACCGGGAATCCTCGTCGCTGGCCACCGTCACCCTGACCCGCGTCGAGTCGCCCCTGGAGTATGGGGTCGTCATCACCGACCAGAATCACAGAATCGTCCGTTTTCTCGAGAAGCCATCGTGGGGCGAGGTCTTCTCCGACCAGGTCAACACCGGGATCTACGTCCTGGAGCCCAAGATCCTGGAGATGATGGAGCCGGACCACTTCTACGACTTCTCGGGGGACCTGTTCCCCAGGCTCCTGAAGGAAGACCGGGCCCTCTTCGGATACGTCGCCCAGGGGTACTGGTGCGACATCGGAGACCTGGATCACTATCGCAAGGCCCACCAGGACATGTTCGCCGGTCGGGTCCTGCACGAGATGCCGGGAGAAGAGCGCGCGCGCGGAGTGTGGCTCGGGTCGGGCAGCGAGATCGACCCGAGCGCACGCATCGAATCCCCGGTCGTGATCGGACGCAACTGCCGGATCCGAGCGGGGGCAAACGTCGGCCAGTTCACCTGCATCGGAGACAACTGCATCCTGGAGGAGGAGACCTCGCTGCACCGGGACATCCTCTGGAACAACGTCTATCTGGGGCGCAAATCCCGCAGTTCAGGCTCGATCGTCAGCCGCCAGTGCACCATCAAGTCCAACGTGACCCTCTCGGACGGAGTCGTCCTGGGCGAAAACGTCTTCGTCGGTCGGGGGGCCCTGATCTTCCCCCAGGTCAAGGTCTGGCCCGACAAGAACGTCGAAGACGGCGCCACGGTCTCAATGAGCCTGATCTGGGGGCTTCTGGCCCCGGGGGCCCTCTTCGGCCAGGACGGCGTCACCGGGTTGGGCAACATCGAGATCACCCCCGAGTTTGCCATGAAACTGGGAGCCGCCTATGGTTCCTTCCTGGAGAAGGGCTCGGTGGTGACCACCTCGCGGGATGCGCACCCCTCGACCCGCCTGACCAACCGTGCCCTGATCTGCGGGTTGTGCTCGGTGGGAGTCAAGGTGGTCGACCTGCAATTGACCCCGGCCCCTATCAGCCGCTACGCCATCCGCAACGACAAGCCCGCCGGGGGAATCCACACCCGGATCCATCGCGACGATGCCAGGATCCTCCAGGTCCAGTTCTTCGACTCGCGAGGCATCAACATCGAAAAGTCGATGGAGCGCAAGATCGAGAACCTCTTTGTCCGACAGGACTTCCGGCGCACGGATCTGGACGAGGTGGGCACCATCGACTTTTCGGCCCGAACCCTGGAACAGTATCTGGAGGGATTCACCGCCCATGTGGACACCGACCTGGTCCGCCAGGCCGGATTCAAGGCCGTCATCGACTATTCGTATGGGAACGCCTCCCTGGTCCTTCCGTCGATCCTGGGCAAGTTGGGAACCGAAGCCATCAGCCTGAACGCCTACATGGACCCGGTCAAGGCCCATCAGGTCCAGGAATCACACCAATCCGCCCTCGAGCAGTTGTCCGACATCGTCCGCACGCTGAAGGCCGACCTGGGCGTCATGATGGACCTGGACGCCGAGCGCCTCAGCGTGGTCGACGAGCAGGGCAATATCCTGGAGGGAAACGCGCTGTTGTGCATGATGGCCCTGATGGTCTGTCGGCAGGGCACCGGAGCCCTGGTTGCGGCCCCCATCACGGCTCCGCAGATCCTCGATGAGCTGGCGGCCCAACACGGGGGCAGGGTCATCCGCACGCGGACCGACTCCCGCTCGCTGATGCACACGGCCACCATGGGGCAAGGGAAGATCGCCCTGGCCGGCACCCCTCGCGGCGGCTTCATCTTCCCCAGCTTCTCGCCGGGCTTCGACGCCCTCTTCGCCTTCGCACGGCTCCTGGAGATGATGGCCATCGAGAAGAAGCCGCTCTCGGAGCTGGCCCGCCGCATCCCTCCCCATCACATGCTGCACGAGACCGTGGATTGCTCCTGGCCCGCCAAGGCCAAGGTGATGCGCCTCCTGGTCGAGCACTACCGGGACCGGAACCCGGAGATGGTCGATGGGGTCCGCGTCAACCTGGACCACGGCTCGGTCCTGGTCATCCCCCACCCGACCCGGGCACGACTCAATATCTGGGTTGAGGCCGAGACCGACGAGAAGGCCCAGGAGATCCTGCTGGAATGCCGCCGCACGTTGAAGATGCTGGAAGAGGCCGACGAGGATTTCCTGCGCCCAAGCCGCAAGATGAACCACGAGCCCTTGCCCGAGTCCGAGTCCCTCCCCGAGGAACGGGCCTTCCATTTCTGGACCCCGGGCCGCTACCTGGGTGTCCAGGCCCGAAGCCTGAGGGAGTTCCTGGACATCCTGCACTACGTGGAGTCGGCCTCGCTGGAATACCACCTGGGACGAGGGGACTTCGCCTCGTGGTTGGAGTCGGAGATGCGCCGTCCCAAACTGGCCTCCCAGGTGCGGGGCCTGGTGCCCCTGGAGCTCCGGGGCGAGACCTTGCGCGAGAAACTGCTTCAGGAACTGGGTCCGGGGCGCCCATCCTGAAGGAACCTTGCCCCATCGGGATCGAAGCCCACACACAGTCCAAGCAGAGGAGACACCTCATGACCTTCTGGGAAGAACTCCGGACCCAGGTGCGGGAGCGCACCACGGCCGGCGACATCAGCTACGAGTTGTTTGAACTGATCACGGCCACCGGCGTTTCCGAAGTCGCCGTGGTCCAGCCCACCTTCTACATGGGCAGGTTCTTCATCCTGACCCACGACTTCATGGACTTCACCGAGAAGCTGCTGGACGCCCCGGCCGATCCCGGACACATCTTCTCGGCCGTCCTGTACCTGCGCGAGACTGCGCGCACGATGGCCCGGATGATCCGACACGCCGCTGAACCCGTCGAAGGGATGATGCAGTACCTCGACCTGGTGTACGAGGAATCGATGACCCCGACCTCCGAGGAAGAGGAGGTCCACGAGCACGAGCACGAGCACGACCGTGCCGAGGAGGAGGACGAGTTCGCCGCCGAGCGGGACGCCCTGCGCCAGAGCCTGAAGGTCAAGCTCCGCGAAGCCCGGCTTTCGGACAAGGTGGTCGAGGAACTCTCCAAGCGCCTGGCCGACACCTACCACGGCTGCGTTCGTTTCGCCCGCGCCCTTCGTCTGCTCAAGACCCGCGATCCCGAGGTGGACCTGCCCGGCTTCCTGACGGTTCTGGTGGACACCCAGTACGTGATGGACACGTTCTTGCGGCGTCTGCTGGTGGAGGACGTCTTCCTCGAGGAGACGCCCGCCTTCACGACCGGCCTGATGCCCTGGATCAGCCACGCCATCGAGGAACTGGCCAGGCAGATCACCCAGCCCCAGGCTTCCCCCAGCACGGAGCCGACCTCCGCCTGATTGGGGATCCGGTCCCTCCCCTCCTTCGAGCGGGGAGGGACCGGGCAGGACTCAGGCGGGCTTGCGGAAGATCAGACAGTAATGGTGGTGCACGTTCAGGACGAACTCGCTGGGGTATCCCCAGATGCCCAGCTTCTTGTTCTCCTGGCACCAGATCCGCTCGCCCTTGAAGACCAGGAATTCCTCCAGGGCCCGGGTCAGATCCCAGGCCAGGGGCACCATCCGACCTTCGGGGTTCCGCAGGTTCTGCACCACGGCCACGAGATAGCGCCCCGGCCGCAAGACCTTCGAGGCCTCTCGAAAGAGCGCCGCCAGGGCGGCCACGAAGTCCCCGTATCCCTGGATGTTCCCCAGATCGCGGGGGTCGGCTTCAGAGTAGACCGTATCCAGGCCCCGTGCCTGGCGTTGCTTGTGGGCAGACAAGACGTTGCCCCGACTCTGCCCCAGCATGTTCCAGTAGGGGGGCGATGTCATCACCAGGTCCACCATCGGAAGCCCCCGCTCCTGCCACACTTCCGCGATCCGGCCCGAATCCTCGTTCAGCAGGATGTGCTGGTCCGCCAGGATGCCCAGATGCTGCCTGGCCAGGGCGAAATACTCCGGGTTGAGCTCCAGCCCGATGCCCTGACGCCCGGTCTGCTCCGCTGCCAGGATGGTTGAACCCACACCCATGAAGGGGTCCAGGACCACCTCCCCAGCCCGGGTGAAGAACTCGATGAACTCGGTCACCATGCCCTCGGGGTACTTGGCCGGGTGGCGCACCTGCGAAGCACTTCGGCGCGGGGGGTTGTGCACGAACCACGAGCGGGTGAAGCGCAGCCAATCCCTTCCGGTGAGATCGTTCAACAGATTCCGGGGATGGCGGCGTGGGGGTCTGGAGCCGGGCGAGGCCGGCGGCAGCGAGGAACCGTCCGAGTTGGACATCGTGGCCTCCGAGCGAGAGTCTGGCCCCATTCCTT
>DCTU01000090.1 GCA_002329445.1 bacterium UBP9_UBA1432 | reverse complement strand
CCGCCCTCCCGGACCCCGATACCCCAACTCCTGCATGCCCAGGAGGCGCTGAACCCGACGGACCAGGCGATCGACGAACGAGGCGCTGAGGACGTCCCTCTCGGTCAGGCGCAGGGTCGGCAGCCCCAGGACCTCCTGCCGATGATAGCTTTCGGAGGTGATGGTCCCGCCCTCATCCACCTCGACCAGCACCCAGTCCACCCTCTCGCCCGTGCGGACTCGAAGCAAGACGTCGGGGACCAGGACCTCTCCAGCGACTTCGACGGGCACGCGGGGCCAGTACAGGACTTCCGGAGTGCCGCCCAGGAACAGGGCGGGGTGACGGCGATTCCTCATCTTCAGGGGTCTCCTTCCTGCCGGCCCGCTCGTCGGGGGCCTGTCCCAAGACTGCGCTCGGCTCCTGGGCGGGTTCTGGGATTCCGCGGGGGAGATCTTTCCAGGAGTTTGAACTTCCGTGAACACCTTTGCGTGCACCCGCCCTCACCAGGCCCGGGTTCTGTTACAATCTCTGGAATGAAAGCGGCGCTCCCAGGGCCTCCAAGGGGCCGGGCGCCCCGGTCAACCTGCCACGGAGGACGGGAATGAAGGTTCTTCTGATCAACGCCCCCCGGATCAACTCGATCTGGTGTGGGGTTCCGGACATCTTCAACGGGAAGGACCAGCACCTGTTCCCGCCGCTGGGGATCATGTACCTGTCGGCCTGGCTCAAGGAGCACACCGACCACGAGGTCATGATCGTGGATCCCAACGCGGACCTGCTTGGATTTGCCGCCATCGAAAAGCGGATCCGCGAGTTCGCTCCGGACGTCGTCGGAATCACGGCCATGACGCACAACCTGATCGACGTGCGCCAATGCGCCGAGGTCACCAAGCGGGTGAATCCGGGCATCCACGTCACGGTGGGAGGCCCCCACGCCGTCAGCTTCCCGGAGGAGGCCATCCGGTTGCCGCACGTGGACTCGATCGTCATCGATCGGGATGCCGAGGTGACCTTCAGCGAATGGGTCGACGCCCTGGCTGGACGACGGCCGCGCCACGAAGTCGCCGGCGTCTACTACCACGAACCCGACGGAACGGTGGTCCGCAACCCGGCCCGCCCGATCCTCAAAGACCTCTCCCACCTGCCCTACCCGGACCGTAGCGGCGTCGACCTCACTCAATACTACACTCCGGGGATGACCGGCATGGTGGCCACCACGATGGCGACCACCCGAGGTTGTCCGCAAGGCTGCAAGTTCTGCCTGTCGACCTCGGCCTTCAGCACGCGCACCCCCGAAGACGTGGTCGACGAGATGGAGCACTGCCTGGGGATGGGGATCCAGGAGGTCCAGTTCGTCGACGACATCTTCAACGCCCCGGCCAGCCGGGTGATCGCCATCTCTGACGAGATCCTGCGCCGAGGCATCAAGATGGCCTGGGGCTACAAGGCGACCGTCAACGCCACCACCTACGCCTCCCTGGAGCGGGCCAAGGAAGCCGGCTGCACCAAAGGTCACTTCGGAGTCGAGACCGGCACGGTGGAGGGCCTGCAAGCCCTGGGCAAGACCTTCGTCAAGCTGGAGCACGTCCGCCAGGTCTTCAAATGGTGCCGAGAGCTGGACCTGACCTCGTGCGCCTACATCATGATCGGGACCCCGGTCGAGCGCAGCCAGGACGACATCTACCGGACCATCGAGTTCGTGAACGAACTGGACCCGGACTACGTCGTGTACGCGATCACCAGCCCCTACCCCCACACCCCTTTGTGGAAGGAGGGAGCCCGGCTGGGCCTGTGGGACGAAGGTGTCTGGAGCGACTTCATGCGGAACCCGACTCCCGAACTGGCGGCCCGGATCCCCACGGTCTGGACCCAGCACATGAGCAAGGACGAGCTGCTGCGGATCTTCAAGGAGGTCAACCGCAAGTTCTACTTCAACCCCCGCAAGGTCCTGCGCACCCTGGCCCGGGTCTCCAATCTCAAGGAGGTTCAGCGCATCGCTCAGGGCGGACTGGCCATCGCCAAGCTGCAGTTGATGAACGCCGCCGGAAGGCGGATCTGAGGGGTCGGCTTGATGGCCTCCCTCCGTCCCCACCTCTCGGTCGTCATCCCCGTCTACCAGGAACAGGACAGCCTGGAGACCACGGTCGAGGAGACCTTCCGGGTCCTCGAAGAACTGGGACGCTCATTCGAGGTCCTGGTCTGTGACGATGGCAGCCTGGACCAGACCCCTCTGATCCTGGGCCAGCTCCAGACGCGCCATCCCCAGCTTCGCGCCCTGAGCCACCCCACCAACCGCGGCGTGGCCCAGGCTCTCAAGACCCTGTACTCCAGCGCCCGGGGAGAATGGGTCGTCTTCCTGCCTGCGGATGGGCAAGTCCGCGCCGACCAGATCCCCAGACTCTTGCGGCGCCAGGATTTCCCGGTGGTTCTGGGCCGACGCCAGCCCCGACGCGATCCGCTCCCGCGCCGGCTGGCCTCCTGGGGATTCAACTTCCTGATCCGGACGCTGTGGGGCCTTCAGGTGCGGGACGTGGATTCGGTCGTCCTGTACCGGCGGGACGTCCTGGATGTCGAGTTCCACTCAAGGGACCTTTGCCTGCCCGTCGAGCTCCTCCTCAAAGCGGTGCGCCGAGGGATGGCCTATGCCGAGGTGCCGATCGAGCACCACCCCCGACGCTCCGGCCGAGCCTGGGGCGCCAACCCCAGGGTCGTGGTGCGCACCCTCATCGACCTGCTGCGGGCCTGGTGGCGCCCCGGCCTGTGGGGTTAACCCCTGTCAGGCTGTTCCGAAGACCTTGACCACCCTTTCCAGAGTCTCCTCCACCCAGCCGGCGTCCCGGGACTGCACCACGACCCGGGCGACGGGCTCGGTGTTCGAAGGCCGAACCAGCACCCACCCCCCGTCTTCAAAGGTCAGGCGAAGACCATCCGGCCGATCCGCAACGGCCCGGGGGAAGAGTGCTCGGACCCGTGCATATCGCTGTTCCAGGCTGCACTCGTCCTCCAGGGGAACCTTGAGCTTGGCCATCGGAAGATCCGGGAGGGTGGCCACGACCTCGGAGATCGGCCGACGTCTT
>DCTU01000156.1:10208-11050 GCA_002329445.1 bacterium UBP9_UBA1432 | reverse complement strand
CTCGGGGAAGTCGATCTCCCCGTCCGAGATCACGATCTCCGAACGGCTCGGGGCCCCGCGGACCAGGGGGGTATAGCTCTGGGTCTGGACGGCGTTGCGCTCGTCGAAGACCGCGACGGCCGCCGCCAGCAGCAGACCGGACAGGATCAGACCCTGCCCTCCCTCGCCGGCCAGGCGGATCTCGTATCGCTCGATCATCGGGTGCCTCCCGTCCGGGCCGGGTTCAACAACGGCAAGGGCTCCCCGGCATCATGCTCGCGGGCCTTGGCCACGATGGCCTGGTAGGTGTCGGAATAGGCCGCCTCGGCCCGGTCGATGAAGACGCCCCGGCTGATGCGCCCGTCCCCAGCGGCCTTGGCGATGGGGACCGTCTGGTCCTTCAACGCGAGGAACATCTCACGCGGCGAGCCCTTCTGGTTGAGCTTGCCGTATCGCGAATAGCAGGTACTGAGAACCTCCACGACCGAGAAACCGGAGGTGGTCACCGCCCGCGCGATCTGCTTCTCCATCTCGTTGACATGGTAGATGGTGCTGCGGGCCACGTACGAGGCTCCGCAGTCCCGAGCCAGCTCGCAGATGTCCACCGACTGGGCCAGGTTGCCATAGGGGCTGGTGGCCGAAATGTCTCCGGTGGGCGTGGTCGGCGAGAACTGTCCGCCGGTCATCCCGTAGATGAAGTTGTTCACCACGATGGCGGTGATCTCGATGTTGCGCCGGCAGGCGTGGATGAAGTGGTTCCCGCCGATGGCGATGGCGTCTCCATCGCCCATGACGGTGATCACCTTGAGCCGGGGGTTGGCCAGACGCACCCCGCTGGCGAAGGTCAGGGCCCGACCGTGGGT
>DCTU01000156.1:9914-10182 GCA_002329445.1 bacterium UBP9_UBA1432 | reverse complement strand
GCCCGAATCAGGCTGCCGAGGACCACCCCGATCCCGCATCCGGGACACCAGACGGTGGGGAACTTCTTGTCCTTCCTCAGGTAGCGATGGATCAGTGGGAGCTTCCTGGCCATGACCTCTCCTCAAGCTTCTCCAGAATCTGGGCCGGGGTGATCACACCTCCGTCCAGCCGGTTGATGCCTCCGATCGCCACCTCGGGATGGCGCACGCAGCGCTGGACCTCGCGGATCAACTGACCGCGATTGAGTTCGGGGACCAGGATCCGGCG
>DCTU01000156.1:5204-9864 GCA_002329445.1 bacterium UBP9_UBA1432 | reverse complement strand
GCGCGGGCGGTGATGCCGCACGAGAGGATCACGGTCTCGGCGTCCTCGAGATCCTCCTCGCGATACAGCAGGATGTCGTCCAGGTTCTGCTCGATCTTGGCAAAGACCCGCTCGAACCAACGGTTGATCTCGTCGGGGCGGAGCGTCGGATAGCCGGCCGGATCGTGGTGCAGCCCCGTGACATGATAGCGATGACCTTCGCCGAAGGCCGACATGGCAGGAACCAGTCCGTCGTCCTCGGCGAAGGGCTGGAACTTCTCCAAGCCCTTGGGAGGCTTGCGTCGCTCCAGCACGGGGATCTGCCCCTCCCGGGGGAAGACGACCTTCTCGCGCATATGACCGATCACCTCATCCATCAGGAAGAGGACCGGAGTGCGGTATTTCTCGGCCAGGTTGAAGGCTACCATGGTCAGCTCGAAGGCTTCCTGGACCGAGGTCGGGTACAGAGCGATGATGGGATGGTCTCCGTGCGTCCCCCAGCGGGCCTGCATCAGGTCACCCTGGGCCGGACTGGTGGGGAGCCCCGTGCTGGGCCCTCCGCGCTGGACGTTGACCACCACGCACGGAACCTCGGCGATGCAGGCATAGCCCAGATTCTCCTGCATCAAGGAGAAACCCGGGCCGCTGGTCGCGGTCATGGACTTCAAGCCGGTCAGCGAGGCCCCGATGATGGCGCCCATGCTGGCGATCTCGTCCTCCATCTGGATGAAGACCCGCCCCAGGGCAGGCATCCGGTAGGACAGGATCTCGGCAATCTCGGTCGACGGCGTGATGGGATAGCCGGCGTAGAACCCCAGTCCGGCGGCCAGGGCTCCATAGGCACAGGCCTCGTTCCCGGAGAGGAAACCCACCTCTCCCAACTGGCCCTTCTTGAAGATCAGGCTCTCTTCGATATAACGCTTGGGCGAAGCGAAACGGATCTCGGTCGTGGTCTCCTGCATTCCCTACTCCCGTTCGATGGTCCCGACGACCAGGGCAAAGTCCGGGCAGACCATCTCGCACATGCCGCAACTCGTGCAGCGCTCGGGCGCGACGACCTCCACCTTGCCCCGGCCATCCGTGGACAGGACCTGGCGCGGACAGATCTCCACGCACAGGCCGCAGCCTTTGCACCACGCGCGCACCAGGAAGACAGGGTGCTCGGGGTTCGGATTCTGCAGGGACTCTTCGAGTTCTTCGGTCACCTTCTGCGGGTAGGTCCCGTTGATGATGGTATCGTGTTGTTCCACGAAGCTCCAGCTCCAGGTCTGGCCCTGCCCGGCGCCAAGGGCCAGGAGGGCAGGTGAATGGAATTGATTCGGCCGACTGAAGGCCTGCTCCTCCGTCCCTCCGGGAAGTGCCCCCATCCAGTCCTCGTCCAGGCCATGAAATGCCAGCGTGTCCGCGACCTGGATGATCCAGGTCATCTTCCGGGAAGGTCGAACCCCACCCCCATGGCGTAAGAACCTCCCATGGACGCGAATCCCAGCCCACCCCAAGAGCTCTACCAGGATTTCCTGGAGCGCTACCCGGACTATCCTCGAACCCGAATCGTCGACGACCTGCGCCGACGCGACTTCTCACGATTGGAACGCAGTGGCGAAGTCTATCTGGACTATACCGGCAGCGGCCTGTACCCCGAGTCGCTCGTCCGGCGCCACGCCGGATGGCTGGAGTCCACGCTCCTGGGCAACCCTCACTCCGAGAACCCGGCCTCCCGCGCCAGCACCGAGGGAGTCGAACGCTGTCGCAGCAGGATCCTCGACTTCTTCCGGGCCGACCCGGCAGAATATGCCCTGGTCTTCACCTCCAATGCCAGCCATGCCCTGAAACTGGTGGGCGAGGCCTATCCCTTCCAGACGGGGGATCGGTTCCTGCTGACCTTCGACAACCACAACTCGGTCAACGGGATTCGCGAATTCGACCGCGTGCGCGGAGCCCGGACGCTCTACCTGCCGATCGGCACCCAGGACCTGCGGGTGCACGACGAGGACCTGGCGCAGTACCTGGCCCAGGCCCGGCCCGACGGGCACAACCTCTTCGCCTTTCCGGCCCAGTCCAACTTCTCAGGGGTGCGTCACCCCCTGGAATGGATCCCGCAGGCCCAGGCGATGGGATGGGACGTGCTTCTGGACGCGGCCGCCTTCGTGCCCACGGCCTTCCTGGACCTCTCGCGCTGGCACCCGGACTTCGTCTGCCTGTCCTTCTACAAGATGTTCGGCTACCCGACCGGCGTCGGGGCCCTGTTGGCCCGACGTCAGGCCCTGCGCAAGCTGCACCGCCCGTGGTTCGCCGGGGGCACCATCACCCTGGCCTCGGTCCAGGCCGACTGCCACCTGCCGGCCTCGGCCCCCGCCTGCTTCGAGGACGGAACCCTGAACTTCCTCAGCATCCCCGCCGTGGAGTCGGGGCTGGACCTTCTCGAGGAGGTGGGCTACGACACCCTGGGGCTGCGCACCCGGCTTCTGACCTCCTGGCTTCTGGAAGAGCTGCTGGCTCTGCGCCACGCCAACGGGGCCCGGCTGATCCGCCTCTACGGTCCGGAGGACATGGAGGGTCGCGGCGCCACCCTGGCCCTCAACTTCCAGGATCCTCAAGGCCAACAGGTCGACCACCGGGATGTCGAGCTCCGCGCCGCGGCCCGAAAGATCTCCCTGCGCACCGGGTGCTTCTGCAACCCCGGCGCAGGGGAGCTGGCCCTGGGAATCTCCGCCGCCCGGATGCACGCCTGCATCGACGAATCGGTCCAGGCCCCAGGCTGCCAGGACGCGCGCCGCTGCCTGGACCCCCGAGGTGCCGGAGCCGTCCGCATCTCGCTGGGCCTGGCCAGCAACTTCGCCGACGTGCACGCCTGCCTGGAGCTGGCCCGCGACTTCCTGGACACCTGAGCAAATTCCGGGTGGTGGCCCGGAATGAGGGCCGGGTGGTCACCGAAGGCCCCTGCGCCACCCTGCTGTGCGACCGCACCCTCCTGGACGAGCGCGGCCTGGACCCGCCGCCCCCGATCCGCCACGGCCGCTGAAAGCCCCCGGGAAGGGCCCCGGAACCCGGACTGGAAGAACCTGCGCGTGGAACCCATCCAACTGTGGCGGATCGACCTGAATCCTCCCGAGCCACGTCAAACGGAACTGGAACGCTGGCTGTGCCCGGAGGAGCGTGCCCGGGCGGACCGCTTCATCCCTCCGGAGATCCGGCGGCGATTCACCTGCGCCCGAGGCAGCCTGCGCGAGGTCCTGGCCTGGTCGCTGGGTTGCCGGCCGCACGACCTCCGCTTCGCCTATGGCGAGCAAGGCAAACCCGTGCTGGCGGACCAGCCGGAGCTCCGATTCAACCTCTCCCATTCGGGCGAGCGGGCCCTGGTCGGAGTCTCCTGGCAGCGGGAGCTGGGCGTGGACCTCGAGCATCTGCGCGCCGGGGTGGACTTCCGCGGACTCACCGCGCGCTTCTTCTCCGAACCCGAAAGACGAGCCCTGAGTGAGGTTCCCGAACCGCTCTTCCCCCGCGAGTTCCTGAGGGTCTGGACCCGCAAGGAGGCCTACCTCAAGGCGCGAGGGACGGGCCTGGCGCTGCCCCTGGCCGACTTCGCGGTCCCCTTGGGCGAACTGCCGAGCCCTCGGGAACTCACCTGGACCCGGGACCGCCCGGAAGAAGCCGCCCGGTGGCCCATCCAGGAGGTGCCTTGTGAGGAGGGATACGTCGGGGCCCTGTGTGCCGAGGGCCCGGAATGGCACGCCGAGCCCGTGCTTCCAAGATTCTGGGCCGGTCCAGGAGTGGCCGTCGAAATGCCGAACGGCTGCCAGGATCCCTGGTTGAGGACCCCATGAGCAGAGAAGAAGAACCCAGACCGGAAGACGGACAGGCCTCTTCCCCGCCTGCCGAAGAGGAGTCCGCCGAGCCAGCCCTTCAAAGAACCGAGAGCGACTCCGACGACGACTCGCAGCCCGACCTCCTGGTCTGGGGACTGCTGGCCCTGGTGATCCTGGGCGGCCTGACCTGGCTCTTCCTGGCCCGCCGCCCGACTGCGCCCACCTCGACCGCCGTCTCAGGGGGCCCGTCCACGCCGATGGCCCCTCTCGGCACCCCGGCTTCGCCGCCTCCGCCCTCGACCGGAGACCAGGGCGACCAACCCCCGCCGGGGTCGGGCCCCCCCGACGTCCCTCCCGGATCGGGACCGGCGGGCGTCCCGCCCGGCACGGGGGCGGCGAATCTGCCGCCAGGTGCGACGAGCGCATCCGCTGCTGCCGGAAGCCCCACCCCCGGCCCCGGAGCCGGGGTTCCCCCGGTCCCTCAACCCCCGCCTGGGGCACCCTCCGGGGCCGGAGGTCTGCCAGTGATGTACATCGGGGCCGAGCCCACCGAGGACCCCGCAACGTGGGTCTACGTGCACGGCGATCTGCTGCTGGGAGCCCTGCGCGAGGTGGACGCCGAGCCTTCGACCTCCTTCACCCCGGACCAGTTGAGGGGCCTGGCGAAGGTCCTCGACGAGGTGACCCCTCCGGCCCGGGAGCTGAACTCGCTCTCGCTGGAGCTGGTGCAACTGGTCCAAGGCGTGCTGGATCCCCGGCAACTGGCGGGGATGACCGCGGTGGAGGAGACCCTGGCCCTCCAGAGCCCGGACCTGGAAGCCCTGATCCAGCGCCTGAGCCGCCTGGCCGCGACCAGCACCACCGGCCCTGCCGTC
>DCTU01000156.1:0-5187 GCA_002329445.1 bacterium UBP9_UBA1432 | reverse complement strand
TTGCGTGCCGAGCAGGCCGCGCGCATCCTGCCCAAGCTCCAGGCCTATTCGCGCGCCCTCCGGGCCCAGACGGTCCATTACCCGAAACTGACCCGGCTCATGACCCCCCGGCAGGTCCAGGCCTTCCGGGATGCCCTGGCCGACATGCGCCTCTCCAACAATCCGCCGCTGGCGGAGCGACAGATGACCCTGGCCGAGATGCAGCTCTATCTGGACAAACGACTGGCCCGCTGAGGCCGGGAATCGAAGTCCAAAGGGCGCCACCAGGCGTGAACGCCCAACCACGCCAGACAAGCCGCCAGAACTGCAATTCCGACGACGTCGGCCACCATTCGGGGCCCCCAGGCCACCAGACCCCAGCCGCACAGCAGTGTCGAGACCGAGGCCGTCAGGGTCATGCTGGCGTTGTCCAGGGCCAGCACCCGCCCCAGGAGCCGGTCCTCCACCGCCTTCTGCAACAAGGCGGCCGAGAAGACCCACTGCAGGCCCGAGCCCAGGAAGGCCCCGAAGACAAAGAAGGCGGCCTGATGGAGGGTTTCAGCCCTTCCGAAGGCCAGGCACAGGAGCCCCGAGAGAGCCAGGCCCCAGGTGGCCAGGACGGCACGCCGGGCCTCCCCTGCCCCGGCCAGGCTCGAAGCCAGGGCCGCCCCGGCCAGGGTCCCCAGCCCTCGGCTGGCGTACAGCAAGCCCACACCGAAGTCCCCCGCGCCCAGAACCTGGACCGGCATCACCGAGAGGAGCACCAGGATCCCCCCCGCCAGCCCGGCTGCCATCTTGAGCAGGATCAAGGCCCGCACCGGCCGAGAGGCCCAGGCATGCGAGCAGGCCTCGCGCAGGTCTCGCGCGCTGCGGGCCAGCACCTGTCCCGGATGGATCGACTCGGGAAGCGACGCCGAGAAGGGCACGCGCACCGAGAAGACCACCAGGGCGCTGACCAGGAACGAAAAGGCATCCAGTCCAAAGGCCATGGGCCGACCCAGGTGGGCCGAGACCCAGCCTCCCAGCCAGGCGGCCAGGGCCGTCATGACCCCGCCCGTGGCGCCCATCAGGGCATTGGCCGCTGTCAACTGGCCAGGAGTGACCAGGTTGGGCAAGGCAGCCGCCGCCGCGGGTGCGAAGAAGCCCGAGGCCAGGGCCAGCACCGCCGTCAGGACGTAGGCCAGCGGAGCGTGCTGGGGCTCGCGCAGGAACAGGAAGCCCAGAACGCACAGCATCCTCACCAGATCCGCGGCGATCAGGATCTGGCGTCGGTCCCAGCGGTCGGCCACCACCCCGGCCAGGGGAGCCACCAGAAGCGAGGGGAGCGAGGTGCACAGCAGCAGCACGCTGACGCTCATGCCGCTGCCGGTCAGCTCCAACAACAAGGCCAGCAGGGCGACGTAGCTCAGCCAGTCTCCGGCCATCGAGAGGACCTGGGAAAGCCACAATCGCGCGAAGAGCGGATTGGTACGGAGGAGCTGCCAGGGCGTCTGGGGGGCCTCACAGGCCGCCTCCACCCCGGGTGCAGGAGTCTCAGACACGGCCCGGGCAGGTTCGCCCGGGGGCCAAGAAACCCCTGCGTTCCGGGATTTGCGGAAGGACGCCCCCGCCCTCTGGGGAAATCCCAGGTCCCATGAAGACTTCCCGCTTCCTGCTCGGACTGACGATCCTCCTGATCGGGACGGCAGCCTATGGCCTCTACCTGCGCTGGACACCCCCCTCCCCCCCCCAGACCAGACCGAACCAGGACTGGCAGGCCTCGGCAGGAGAGTTGCGCCGCCTGGGCCGCTTCGACGAGTCGGCCGCCCTCCTGCGCCAGGCCTACGCCACCCACGGGGATCCCGAGGCCTGGAGAAGCCTCCTGAGCGTCCTGGAGGACATCGGCGACGCCCGTCAGCAGGTTCGCGAAGCCCGGGCCTTCCTTCAGGCCTTCCCGGAGGACCCGGTGGGGCGCTGGCTCCTGGCCCGAGGCCTGCTCTTCGCAGCCGCCACCCACCCGCAAGACCCCCAGTTCCAGGACTGGGTCGACGAGGCGGACCGCCTGGCTGCCATCCTGGAGAAGGAAGGATTCCGCCCCGCCGAGGCCCCCGGCGGCGTGGTGGTCCTCAAGATGCAGGCGGCCTTCCTGCGCCAGCGCTGGGCCGAGGCCGATCGCCTGGCCGCGGAGGCCCTGGCGCTGGGTTCGACCCCNNTTCGACCTGGCCCTTCGGGCAGGTCGGCTGAAGGAGGCTGAAGGCTACCTCGACCAGGCCCTGGCCATGGTCGAGAGCTGGGACCAACCCTCCTACTACCAGTTGCGGACCTTCCGCGAAGAAGCGCTGATCGTCCGCGAGGCCTTCTTTGATCAGCCCTTCACGGCGGCCGACCTGGACCGCCTGGCGCTTCTGCACCAGGAGTTGAGGGAACGGGGATTCGTCGACCCGACCCTGCCCCAGGATGACGAGGCCTCGCGGACCCAGGAGGCCATGCGCGCCTGGGTCTCGATGCGCGAGTCGGGGAACCGACAGGAGCAACTGCAGATGCTGGAGGCCCAACTGGCCTCGCCGCCGGCCCACAAGCCCCGTTGCTTCTACTCGGAGGCCGTCGCCTCGCCCTTCCGCCCGGTCTATCTGCACTTCCTGGCCGGCAAGGTGGCTGTGGACCTGGGCCTGCGCGACCAGGCACGCCGGCACTTCCAGGCCACGCTGACGGCCCACCCCGACAACGTGCCGGCTCGCCAGGCGCTGGAAGCGCTGCGCTAGGTCGCTATTTCCCGTCGCAGGAATCCCAGGACTGCCACAGAAACCTGTCGCGCGGAGGACGCGTTGTCTGCCCGGACTTCTTCCCTCCGACTCTTCGGAAGCTCCCACTTGTGCTGGCGCGAGCTTCCCCGCATTGAGGTGCCACCATGGCCGAACCGATTCGCGTGATCATCATGGGAGCCGCAGGGCGCGACTTCCACAACTTCAACACCTGCTTCCGGAACAACCCGGAATACCGGGTCCTGGCCTTCACGGCCACGCAGATCCCCGACATCGAGGGTCGGATGTATCCCCCGGCCCTGGCCGGCTCCCTCTACCCGCAGGGCATCCCGATCCACGCCGAGGAAGAGCTGACCGAGCTGATCCAGAAGCACGACGTGCAGCAGGTGGTCTTCTCCTACTCGGACATCAACCACGCCGACCTGATGCACAAGGCCTCCCTGGTGCTGGCCGCCGGCGCCGACTTCCGCCTGATCGGCCCGCGCGACAGCGCCATCAAGTCGAAGATCCCGGTGGTGGCGGTCTGCGCCGTCCGCACCGGCGTGGGCAAGAGCCAGACCACCCGTCGGGTGGCCGAGATCCTCAAGGAGGCCGGAGTCCGCACCGCCGTGGTGCGCCACCCGATGCCCTACGGAGACCTGGAGAAGCAGGCCGTCCAGCGCTTCGCCACCATGGCCGACCTGGATCTGCACAAGTGCACCATCGAAGAGCGCGAGGAGTACGCCCCCCACATCGAGCGCGGCAACGTGGTCTTCGCAGGTGTGGACTATGAGGCCATCATGCACGAGGTCGAGAAGGAAGCCGACGTGCTGCTGTGGGACGGCGGGAACAACGACATCCCGTTCTACCAGCCCGACCTGCACATCACCCTGGCCGACCCCCACCGCCCGGGCCACGAGATGGCCTACTACCCCGGCGAGGTGAACGCCCGCGCCGCCGACGTGGTGATCCTCAACAAGTGCGAGACCGCCAAGCCCGAGTTCGTCGAGCAGGTTCGCCAGAGCATCATGGCCCTGAACCCGAAGGCCTCCATCATCCTGGCCAACTCGCCGATGACGGCCGACAACCCCGAGCTGATCCGCGGCCGCCGGGTGCTGGTGGTCGAGGATGGCCCCACCCTGACCCACGGCGAGATGGGCTACGGCGCCGGCCTGCTGGCCGCCCGCCAGTACGGTGCCGGCGAAATCATCGACCCGCGTCCCTTCGCCGTGGGCTCGCTGAAGGCCACCTTCGAGAAGTGGGCGCATCTGGGCCCGGTCCTGCCGGCCATGGGCTACTCCGAGAAGCAGTGCGACGAGCTGCGCCAGAGCATCGCCGCCTCCCAGGCGGAAGCCGTGGTGATCGGCACCCCGATCGACCTGGGCGCCGTGATCGAGATCGGCCTGCCCTCGACCCGGATCCGCTACGAGCTGGAAGAGAAGTCTGGCCCGGCGCTGAGCGAGCTGCTCAAGCCGGTCATCGAGAAGGCCCGCAAGCCGGTGGCCTCGCGCTGACCTCAACTCCGGCCCATCCTGGCCCATGAAGAAGGCCCGCCGTGAGGCGGGCCTTCTTCGTCGGGTGGGGGTCCTCGGGGCTATCCGCGCCAGGAATGCAGGACCTTCATGTAGTTCGCCCGCATCAAGGCGCTGGGATCGGCTGCCTTCTTCTGCGAGAGGCTGCCGATCAGCTCGAAGAGGCTGCGGTACTCCTTCTCGACCAGCCACTGCTGGATCTCCGCGACGATCTGCCCGATCCTCTCGGGCCCGTGACGCAGCAGTTCAGAGGCCATGGCCACGACCCGCGCCCCGGCCAGCAACGCCTTGATCGCGTCCTGGGCGTTGGCCACCCCTCCCGTCAGGCCGAAATCCGCCGGGACCCGCCCGTAGAGCAGGGCGATCCAGGTCATGGGCAACCGGACCTCCGCCGAACGGCTCAACTCCAGGTGCGGCACGATCTCCAGCGTCTCGGGGTCGAAGTCGGGCTGATAGAAGCGGTTGAAGAGCACCAGGCCGTCGGCCCCGCCCTCCACGGCCATCTGGCGCAGGAAGTGCGCCGGGGCCGTGAAGAACGGGCTGAGCTTGACGGCCACGGGGATCCGCACCGCCTGCTTGACGGTCCGGACCACCTCGACATAGTTGCGCTCGATCTCGGCTCCGGAGATCCGGGCATCGTGCGGCAGTTGGTAGAGGTTCAGCTCGAGCGCGTGCGCCCCGGCCTTCTCGAGCTTCCCGGCGTAGTCCAGCCATCCCCCGCGGGTCCGGCCATTCAGGCTGGCGATCACCGGGATGTCCACCGCCTTGCGGGCGTCCGCCACCAGGTCGAGGTATTCCTCGGGGCGATGGTAGACGCGGCTGGTCTCGGGGAAGTAGCTGGAGACCTCGGCGAAGCTGTCCGCTCCCACGTGATACAGATCATCCAGGGCCATGGCCTCCAGATCGATCTGTTCCTCGAAGAGCGACTCCAAAACGACCGCCGAGGCCCCGGCGTC
>DCTU01000185.1:1443-2515 GCA_002329445.1 bacterium UBP9_UBA1432 | reverse complement strand
GCACATCCGGCAGCGCAGGTTGCATCGGTGGGTGATCCCGTAGTGCACGTACACCGGGACCCGGCGGGTCAGGAGGGCCTGGGCCAGAGGCAGGTATCTCATGGCTTCAGAGTTTCGCGATGCCCCAGCCGGCCTTGAGCTTCCGGGAGAGGTCCTGGAAGTTCCGGATCTCCAGAAGCTTGCGCAGCATCTGCCGCGGCCGCAGGTAGAAGCGCTTGAAGGCCAGCTCGCACAGCTCGCCCAGCTCTTCGGGGGTGAAGAACTCGGTCCAGACCTGGGGGCGGAAGTCGGATCGGGGATCGCGCAGGAAGCTCTCCCAGTGCCCGGGATCCAGGATGCCTCGGCGGACGCCCTCCTCATACAGGGCGGTCCGGGGGTAGGGGGTCAGCACCCCGAAGAGCGCGTAGT
Source organism: bacterium UBP9_UBA1432 (assembly GCA_002329445.1). Taxonomy (GTDB): domain Bacteria; phylum Vulcanimicrobiota; class Xenobia; order Xenobiales; family Xenobiaceae; genus Xenobium; species Xenobium purgamenti. The sequence continues at coordinate 2,107 of DCTU01000185.1, read as the reverse complement.
CGGGGTCCAGTTCGCGGGCGAAGTCGATGGTGGCCAGCACGTCGTCCCGGGTCCGCTCGTGGGGGCAGCCGATCATGAAGTAGCACACCGTGGTCAGCCCGGAATCCTTGAGGATCCGGAACTTCTGGCGGACCTGGGCGGTGTCCAGGTTCTTNNNNCCGGCCTGGCGAACGGCCTGGACCGTCTCGGCGGTGATCAGGTTGACGCGGGCCCGGAAGTTCCAGTTGACCCGAAGGTTCCGACGGCGGATCTCCTCGCACATGGCCAGGGTCCGCTCGGGCTGGACGTTGAAGGTGTCGTCCACCATGTAGATCTCGTGGATCCCCAGCTCGGCGCACTGTTCCATCTCGTCCACCACGTTGTGCGCGCTGCGCGACCTCCATGAACCCCGGCCCGGGGTGTTGCAGAAGCTGCAGTGGTAGGGGCAGCCCCGGCTGGTCAGAAGCGAGGTGGCGATGGCCCGGCTCCCCAGGACGTAGGAGTACTTCCGGTAGTCCAGGACGCTGCGACGGGGGAAGGGGAGCGTATTGAGGGCCCGGATCGGGGCCCGCCGGGGGGTCTGGATCACCTCGCCCCGGCGGGAGCGGAAGAGGACCCCGGCGACCTGGTGGGGCTCGCGGCCGTCCGCCAGGCAGTCCAGGACCTCGGCGAAGGCCTGCTCGCC
>DCTU01000185.1:0-1389 GCA_002329445.1 bacterium UBP9_UBA1432 | reverse complement strand
GGGGCCTCCCGGCGGACCTCTTCTTCCAGTCGGGCCCCGTCCCAGCCTTCGGCCAGGCAGTCCAGGATGCGCACCTCGTGGCGCTCCTGGCTGGCCAGCCAGGCCTCCAGGTACAGCAGGCCCAGGGGGGGCATGGTGTTGACCTCGGCGTTCACCGAGGTCGGAACCTCCGAGGAGATGCTGTGCTCGCGGGGTGGATTGACCAGCAGGACCTTCACGTCATGCTCCCCGGCCCAGGGCTCGGACCCACTGCAGGATGGTCCTGAAGTTCAACGAGAACAGCAGGTTGTACTCCGAGTAGCAGGTGGCCAGGCAGGACTGGCAGGGTGGGGGAGCCACCTGGCGGTAGGCCTCGGCGAAGCCCAGCTCCAGGGCGTTGGGGGCTGGCAGTTCGCCCACGGTCAGCGAGCAGGGGTAGAGGTCGCCGTTGGTGTCGATGTTGACGAAGAACTTGCCGCCCCAGCACTTCTTCCATCCCAGGCCGCCTTCGGGGGAGGTGTTGCGCTGGTAGTCCTTCCAGGCGGCCAGGTGCTCGAAGCAGCCCACGGACGTGCCGATCCGACGGCCTCGACGCTTCTGCTCGGCGAGGTACCTCAGGACCTGGGCGTATTCCTCGGCGCTGGGGCGCAATTCGTCGTTGATCCCGAAGAGCTCGTTGTGGTGCAGGACCTGGAAGGTGGGCACGAAGCCCCGGCGATCGGCTTCGTCCAGGATCCAGTCCACGTGCTGGATGTTGTGGCGGGTCAGCACCGTGATGGTCCACACCGTCCGGCCGGGCGGGATGCAGTCCAGGGCCGCCATGACCTTCTTCCACGAGCCCGGCTCGCGGTTGGCGTCGTGCGCCTCTTCCGGCCCGTCCAGCGAGAGGATCAGGTGGTCGAGGTGGTCCAGCAGCTCCCGGCGCTCAGGCAGCAGGTAGCCGTTGGTGTCCAGGGTCACATACAGGCCCCGCTGCCGGGCATGGGACACGATCCGGGTGATGTCGGGGCGCAGCAGCGGTTCTCCGCCCCACAGGCCCAGCCTCTGGGTTCCCATCTCCGCCATCTGGTCGATCAGACCGCAGATCTGTTCGGTGCTCATCTCCTTCTGGGCCCGGGAGGGGATCCGGCAGTAGCGGCACCGGGACTGGCAGGGGNNGGCAGGTGTTGTTGGTCGAGAGGATCGCAAAGAGGGGGTAGTCCACCCCGGCCACCCGGCTCTTCAGGACCGCGGTCCCGGCGCGGACCATGGTGGAGAACTTCATGGTGGAGGGCCGAACCCGCGCGGCTCGGCCCACCGCCTCGGCCATCCGGTCCAGATCACGCTCGTTCAGGCCGGGGTAGATCGGCAGGTGCAGTTGCCGGGTCTCCAGGCGCTCGGCCTCGGGACAGGGACCGAACTGTTCGACCC
>DCTU01000216.1:407-3859 GCA_002329445.1 bacterium UBP9_UBA1432 | reverse complement strand
GGGAGCCACGGCTGTTGCAGCATGCCGACCCTCCGCCGGTCGTGCAGGGTCGGCCACTCTTCAAGTCCCTTCGTCAGGTGGCAGGTGGCCTGGAGCGTGCCCAGGCCCACCGCCAGGATCAGGGTCGCGGCCCCGAACCGGGGGGCGCCACGCACCGCATTCGTGCTGAGTGCCACCAGCAAGGGCAGGTTGGGCATGAGATAGCGCGCATCGTAGGGGATCAGGGCTGCGAAGGCCGTGCTCAGGGCCACGCTGCCCAGCAGTTGAAGGGTTCGCGAGCGGGTTGGCTGCCGGACCAGACCCAGGACCGGGCCCAGGAACCACCAGGGAGCCGACAGGCACATCCAGAGCGCCTGCTCGCGCAGGTTCATCCCCAGGACCCGGAGCACCTCGACCTGGACGCCAGCCTGGTAGGTGATCTTGTCCAGCACCAGGTCCTGGCTGGCAGCATAGTAGGGAGCCGCCAGGGCCACCCCCAGGATCAGGGATTCGGCTCCGTTCACCAGGGCCGATTCCGAACCCGGATCTCGGCGCAGCCTGGCGATTTGCAGGACGGCGCCCAGGAGCGCCAGGGCCCAGACCCCCAGAAGGCCCTCGGGAGCCAGGGGGAAGCACAGGAACGCGATCAGGGTCAAGAGCAGGGCCACCGCCAGCATCCCCAGGGCCGTCTGCGAATCGCCCGGGCGACGAGCGCGGAAGGCCGTGGCGAGGGCGACGATCAGGGGCACCGCCACGAAGACCAGGAAGGTCCATTTGGTCAGCATGCCCAACCCCAGGGCCACCCCCCAGGCGCGCGAATGGCGCAGATCCTGGAAGGAGCGACTGGCCAGCAGGGTCCAGGTTCCAAAGGCCACCAGGGCGGTCAGCGGAAGGTCGAGGAAGAGGGTGCGGGAGTGGTCCAGGACCACCGGAGCCGTACAGCACATGACCGCCGCCAACAAGCCTGCGATTCGTCCCGCCAGCAGTCGCCCCAGCCCGTACATGGAGAAGGCCAGGACCAGCAGGAAGGGGGCCACCCCCAGGACGGGGGCCTGGAGCGATCGTCCCAGCGCGATCCAGCCCGCTTCCCCCACCTGGTAGGCCAGTGGGGGATAGTGCTCACGGTAGTTCAAGAAGCGGACCAGGGTCCTGGGCAGCAGAGGACCCGGAGCGTCCCCCAGGCTGTCGTGGAACGCCAGGGAGAAGAAGACGTGGGTGTTGGCGTCCGATTCGGGAGGGGCGGTGTTCTGGGCTGCCCACGTCAGGTTGGCCCAACTCGTCAGGACGGCGATCGCCACGACCAGGACCAGGTCCAGGAGGGGCACGCCGAAGAGGGCAGTGCGGGAGGGGACCTGCCCCTCGGAGCTTCGGCTCACGGCCACCAGAGGTTCCGACCGAGGCAGGAATGCAGGAGCCAGGGGAGGGGAAACATCGAGGAGCGCCCGTTCGTGTGTTGCCCTTCGGGCTCCTGCGCATGCCGGGGGGTGAAGGCCCCGGTTTCGAACTTCTTGTTCAAGATCTGTTTACAACGGCAACATGTTGTTAAGGCCGTCCGGTTGTCTCGAGCGATTCCGGCTCGTAGGATGGGGACAAGCCCCGGCTCTGGGAGTCCGGGCGAGGAGTGCACGATGAAGGACCCATTCGAACTCGGCAAGCTCGAGAAGCTGGGCGCAGGCCAGGCGGCTTCCCATCCTGCCCTGCCCTCCACCGGGGGAGGGCAGGCCCTGCCCGCGGGCACGGTGGCTCCGAAGGCCGCCCCCCAACAAGACCACGTCCAGTTGTCGGATGAGGTCGAGGGCCCGGAAGCCCCAGGTTTCGATGGCTCCGTGAACTTCGGGGCCTGGAGCGCTCAAGCGCAAGCTCCTGAGGCCGGGGTGACCGGACTGCAACCGGGTCCGGTTTTCGGCCTGGACGGGGTTTCCGGACTGGAACCCGGAATGCAGGCGGGAGGCGTGCACAAGGCTTCCGAGCTGCAGGACTTCTGACCGGGACCCTCCCGGTCCGCGCAGGCGAACCACAGGCCTTGGCGTCACGCCAGGGCCTGGTCCTGTTCCGGACTCAGGACGAACCCGTCTCGCGGAGTCGCCAGACCAGGGAGTGCTCGGCCACCAGGCGGCCGTCCAGGAAGACCTGGAAGACGTAGGCGCCAGGTTCGGGAAAGACGACCTGGTTGACATCCACCTGGACGTGGGTGGACTGGGTGGTGTCGTTCAGGGTGAAATACATCTCGGGCGACTGGTTGAGCTGCATGGTCTTCGAAGAGTTGAGCAGCTTGAGCACCTGGACGTGGAAGCCCTTTCCCTGGCTCCAGGTGGTCAGGACCGAGAAGCGTGGGTAGGTGACCGGGAAGCGGTCCGCCCAGAGGTCGGTGAAAAGGCCGTAGCAGGTCAGCTTGCCCTGGCTGCCGGGCACGACGGCGTCGCAGAAGTTGAGGCTGCGCAGGACGGGTTCCAAGGCGGGGGCAGGCTCCTTCGGAGGTGGGACGAAGTTTTCTGCACCTGGTGCGGGTCTCCTTTCACCCGTCGGTCAGGGCGGTTTCCACCAGGCGGGCTTCGCCGTCGGGCCCCCAGTCATCTTCCAGGATCAGCAGCCGGGCCAGCATCCAGGCAGCCAGTGCCAGATCGCGTTCGGCCAGATCGAAGTGACGGCGGACGGTCAGATGGTCGAGATTCAGCACCAGCACCCCGGGGGTCCGGATCAGCTCCAGGCGAGCCGGGCGGGCAGGCCGCCGGAACAGGGTCNNNGAAGACGGGCTCTTGCGGACGGGCGGGACGGTCCTGGAAGCTGGCCGCCACGACGTGCCGACAGAGGGCCCCGACCTGGTTGAGTCGGTACCGGACCTTCTCCAGCAGGCCTTCCTGGGTCTTGGACAGGTCCGCCTGCAGACGGGGGAGGATCCAGGTGGTCGAGATCCGGACCCGTCTCGCCCGCCCCGCCAACGAGGCGATCAGGGCGCCCCATCCCGGCGCCTCGTCGGGGCCCTTCCAGAACAGGACGGGGCCAGCTCGGAGGGCCAGCTCCTCGCTGGCGGGAGAAGGGGTGTCGTCCCAGAGGATCTCCTCCAGACCCCGCGCGGCGGAGCGCAACTCGCGGATCGACAGGGGAGGACCGTGCAGGGTCGGAAAGACGGGCTTGGCCTCCCAGGTCCGAGCGAGCCCGGGCAGGCGAGGGACCAGGGCGCCCATCAGCTCGTCGGGCGCGGAAACGCCCGCTTCTGAGAACAGCTCGTCGCGCAACGGTCCGTCCACGGCGGCGCGCAACAATGCCATGGCCTTCTCGTAGTTCTCGTCGTGCAGGACCTGGTCGCGGGTCAGGGTGTGCTCCAGGTAACGGGACTTCAGCTTGAACTGGATCCCGGGCACGATCTCCTGATGCCCTTCAGAGAGCGTCAGGCCCCGGTTGTAGAAACCGAAGAAGGGAGCCATCTCGGAGGTGGGGGCCAGGACGATCTCCGTCCCGGGGACCGACCAGGT
>DCTU01000216.1:0-402 GCA_002329445.1 bacterium UBP9_UBA1432 | reverse complement strand
CCAGTAGGTGACCGTCTCCAGGCCCCGCCGGCGCATCTTCTGGAATTCCTCGGCTGTGGCTGGTTTGTAGACCCGGACCGTGGTGCCGTCCACGGGCATGTCCAGGCGAATCCGTTCGAAGTGGTGGTCTGGATGGAAGACCACCCGCCAGGCCTGGCGGGTGGGGCCGGTATCCACCACCACCAGGGTCGGGTCCAGGGCGAAGACCGAGACGAAACCGATTCCGAACTTGCCGATCTTGGTCAGGTCGCCTTCTTTGGACGAGGAGAAGAGCCGCGTCAACTGGCTGTCCAGGATCTCCTGGTCCATGCCCTCCCCGGTGTCCTCGACCGAGAAGACCGCCGTCCCCTGCCCAACGCCCTCGTCCTCCAGGAATTCGGTCCGGACGTCGACCCGGCTGCT
>DCTU01000255.1:7432-7592 GCA_002329445.1 bacterium UBP9_UBA1432 | reverse complement strand
TGGTGGTGTTCTCCCACTGCACCAGTTCCTCGATCAGCTTGAACAGGCGCTCGCGCTCGATCTCGGCGGCAGCCTCGTCCAGGGTGGGGGGCGCGCCCGGGTCCTGGCCGCCCTCCTCATGGGCCCGGCGCTTGACCTCCCACGCCTCCAGGTTCTTCTT
>DCTU01000255.1:226-7268 GCA_002329445.1 bacterium UBP9_UBA1432 | reverse complement strand
AGGGCCACCTCGATCAGCTTCTTGCGGGTTCTCATCTATGGTTCATCCTCTTAAGCGATCTGCGCGTTTCTATGGCTCGAACATTTGTTTGATGCGCAGCAAGTGCAGCCTGATTTCACGGCGTTTGCCAGTTCTATGGCGCCCGCTCTATGGTTCGGATTGACGTATAGACGCTTCATAGCATTACCAGAGCGATCACGCTGACAGCCAGCGAGACCAGCGGCGTGAGCCGACCATCCGGACGCGGCCTTCCTGGCGGAGTTCCGTGAGCAGGCGGTTGATCTGGCCCCAGGAGAGCCCGGGCAGAACCTCCTGCAGCTCGGATTTTGGGCAGCCCGATTCGGCAGCCCCTCGCAGGTGCTGGACCAGCAACTCCTTGTTCTGCTCCTTGTCCAGGCCTCTGAGGCGGGTGTACGCGCCTTCGGTCCCCAGGAACCGGTGGAAGCGCCGACTGAGCAGGAGCCGCACCCCGCGCCCTCGGCCCACCGCCTCCAGGACCCCCAGGTCTCGGAGCCGATTCGCCGACTGTCGAAGCTCCGCAGGGATTGGCTGGGCACGGTGCACGTGGTCGAGCACGAGGAAGTCCTCGGTCGAGAAGCTCTCCAGGGTCTCCTGACCCACCTGCTCCAGGAACGTGACAAATCGCGGGTCGGTGACCTGGCCATGAAGGGTCAGGGTGACCTGGTAGCCATCCGTGCCCGAGAAGTCTGGGCGCCGCTTTCCCTGCCGGATGCTGCGCTCGAACATCCGGTTCATGCCCTGGCCCGACCGCTCCACCAGGCCGCAGCGGGCGAAGGCTTCGGCCAGGCGGCGGTTCCGAGGTCTCTGCCGGTGCAGGAGGTTGTCCAAGGTGATGCCCCACGGCAGGCCGCCCGGGCTTTCGACCACCAGGCGCCGCTGGTACTGGCGGAGGAACACGCTTCCGGCGAGTTGGTAGTCCCGATGGCTGACGGCGTTGAGAATCGCCTCCCGGGCCACCAGCTCGTCGAAGGTGGCGATGTCCTTCAGGAACAGCCCATCCTGGTAGTGCTGGAGGTCGTTGCGCTTGTCGATGAGGGTCCAGAGGTCCTCGTAAAACGAGAAGAACCCCTGGCGGAACTCTTTGCGTTCCTGGGCTGGCCCGCTGGCTTCCGAGGACCGGTATTCGAAGATGACCTCGGCTTGGGCCAGGTGCCTCCCCAGGGCCCTGCGCGTCCCGAAGAGGATCAGCGCGGCGTAGGTCAGCCCCCGGTCGTCGAGGAGCTCCGAGTCACGGAGGATCTGCTCGTGGGAGAGGCGGCCCACTTCCGGGCTTCCCGCCTTCTCGGCCCACCGGCGTCGGTAGTCGTCCAGCGCGCCCGGATCCAGGTCGGCCAACGTTGCGCCGAGGCAGACCTCCGCTGAGAAGTCCCGACCGCCTTCTGCGAAGACCGAGCGCAAATCCTCGGAGGTCATCGGAACCAGGCTGTCGCCCTTCCGGGACCAGTAGCGCCCCTCCCACTGACAGGCGTTGCCCATGGGTCTGCCAGCCACCTCGAACACCAGCACGCGGCCGTCGGGATGCTGCACCTCGTGGACGTGGACGTCCACGTAGAGCCGCTCGAGGAGCCCGAGGCGGGTCCTCTCGGGCTGCTCGAAGGCCTGGGAGCCCACCACCCGGCGCGGGCGCCTGTCGGTGACGCCCAGGAGAACCCGACCGCCCCCCTCGTTGGCGAGCGCGCAGCAGTACCTGCCGAGTTGCTCGAACTCGAAGTTGCGCCGGGCCTCCTTGAACTCCAGGTGTTCCCCCTCCAGGTCGCGCAGCCACTCGTCGACCTGCCGGATCCGGTCATCCATCCCGCTCACCTCGGTGCCTCTTCCCGGGGCCGTCGACAGGCCTGTTCGATGCGCAGCGCCAGACGCCGGAAGTCCTGGTAGCAGTCCCGCACGGCCGAGGCGTGTCCGCCCAGGGCCCCGTCCGCTGGCTTGAGGTGGAACATGGGCTTGTGGGCCTCCTGGGCCATGGGCATCAGGCTGCGGTAGTGCCGCAACATGGAAAGGCAATGGGGGTCCTCGGCCAACCTGGGGACCTCCAGGCACGACTCGTCCAGGACGGCTTCGCGGTAGACCCCTGGAATCCGCACCATCCAGCGCTCGTAGGCCTGGACGGGCCGGTCCATCCGCACGGCGTGCTGCATCACCACGTAGCCGGCAGGCTCCATGCTCCCCGTCGGAAGGGAGAGCGCGGCCACCGGATTCCGGGATCTGCGCTCGGTCCATTCCTCCCGCCAACGGCGCAGGGTCGGCCCCAGGTTGCGCAGGCCCTGCAACGAGTACAGATCCGGAGCCAAGGGGATCACCACGTGGTCCGCGGCGATCAAGGCCGCCCGATTCAAGGCGCCCAGGTTCGGGCCTACGTCGATCAGGACCAGGTCCGCTTCTCGTTCCTCGGCTGCCTGTTCGGCCAGGCGCCAGAAGGAGGAGAGGACACGGAAGGCCCGCGGATTCCGGTCCAGGCATCCAGGCCACTCGCGGCTCAACTGGTCCTCCGCAGCGGAAAGAGCCAGGTCGCCCACCAGGAGCCCCAGGTTCTCAGAAACCTCCTCCACCTGCGGAGCGGCCAGGTCGCCCGTTCCCTCCAGAAGCGGTCGGAGCGCCCCCGCGACAGTCCCGGGACAGGCTCCGTCGGACCAGAGTTCCTCCAGACGATCCTCGTCCAGGAACATGGCCGTCAGGTTGGCCTGGGGGTCCAGGTCCACGGCCAGCACCTTGCGTTCCAACTCGCGGTACATCCAGGCCAGATGGTAGACCAGGCTGGTCTTGCCCACGCCCCCCTTGTTGTTGAAGAAGGCAATGGTCTTCACGGCGCCCGCCTCACCCGGGCCAGCACGAAGCCGGGCTGGATCTCGAATTCCAACTCTGGATGCCCCCCGTCCCTCAAGGCCCGTCGCGCTGCGGCGATGCCGACCCCGAAGCGCTGGACCAGGCCCAGCACCTTCATCGCCTCCGCCAGGTTGGGATTGCGGTAGTCGGCCAGGCCGGGAGTCCCGAAGTTGGTGGCTGTGACTTCGCCGTAAGGCCCTCCCGGGCTGAGGATCTCCAGTCGGTCTGAATACCAGGTGACCCGGACGGGTGCGCTGGTGCCTTCGTAGTTGCGGTGCAGCATGGCATTTCGGATCAGTTGCTGCAAGGCGACCATCGGATAGTGGGCTCTGCGGGACTCGACAGGAGCCGAGGTCAGGTCCACCGAGACCCGGTTGTGGCTGACCAGCTTCTCCTCCAACCGACGGATCACGTCCAGGACAGGCCCGCCGAGAGCCAATTCGTCCAGGATGGGATCGCTCAGGTCGGTCCCGTCCACCTTCAGGAACTGGGCCCAGGCCCCCGGAAGGAAATCCCGGGGCTCCCGTCCCAACACGAGGAGGCCCAGCACCGTCGCCGTCGGCTCCTCCGCCGAGGCGACCATCTTGGTGGCCGCCAGGCGCTGCTCGAGGGTGCGGTCGTTCTGTTCCAGGACGTCGGAGGCTACGGCGTTGGGAAGGTATTCCTCCCGAAAGCGCAGCAGGTCCAGGTCCCGCAGGCCGGATCCGGAGAGCGGCCGGACATCGAAGGGCCGATCGCGATGCCGGCGCCTCTCGTTGAGGATCCTCTCGTCCTGGGCCGTGGCCAGGGACCGGCGTGGACCCGTGCGGACCCACACCCTGCCTTTGTAGCGCACGGGCGGTGAGTCCGAGGGCGCGACGGTGACCACCGCCACCTCCTTGCCAGCCAGAATCCGCTTCTCGACGATGAGGGTGGGAGGCGGCACGATGTTGCCATCATCTTTGATGCCCCCCAGCGAGGTCAGGAGCTGGTCCTCGATGGGCAGGCCTGTGGGTTCCCCGTCGTCCCGGACTCCGACGAAGGCCACGCCGGGCTTGCCGTGGCCCGGCAGATCGTTGGCGAAGGCGCAGACCGCCTCTCGGACCGCGTTGGGAGCGTCGCCCTGGAAGGACTGCTTGCGCTCCACCCTGTCCGATTCGATGTCGGCCAGCATGGCTTCCAGTTCTGCATCGCTGAAGGGTGTCATGTCCGTGCCTCTTCCCTTCCGCTCACCGGGGCGCCTCCCCCCGGGCCGCCGCCAGGGGGCGCCGCGCCCACCACAGGTGCAACGTGCTGGGATGTCCGTGCCGGATGCTCTTCTCCCGGGCAGATGCCTGGTTGATGGCCTCCAGCGGCAGGGCCACCTCGATCAGCTTCTTGGGGCACTTCACGTCGGTCATCTCGGGTCTTACCTCAAATCACTTGCTTTGGTTCACCACAGAGCACACGGAGAGCACAGAGGGGGATATGGTGGTCTCCGTGTTCTCGGTGTTCTCGGTGGTTCAATATTTTGTGACTCACCACCGGCAGCGGGATTCATAGGACCATCCGTTTCAAGCCTTCCTTGATGGTTCTGGCGTTGAAGTTGAGCAAGAGTCCCACCCGATGGCCTGACAGCCGCAAGTAGGTCAGAAGTTGAGCCTGATGGATGGGAAGCAACTTCTCTACGGCCTTGATTTCGACGATCACCCGGTTCTCGACGAGAAGGTCGATGCGATAACCACAGTCGATCCGCACCCCCTTGTAGACGACCGGGAGGTGCAGTTGCCTGATGGCCTTTACGTCTCTTGATCCCAACTCGAAGGCCAGACATGCTTCGTAGGTCGACTCCAGAAGTCCCGGCCCCAGCTCTCGATGGACCTCGATCGCTGCGCCGATGATGGTCTCTGTAATCCCATCCTCTTCCAATTTCTCTGTGCCCTCTGTGCTCTCTGTGGTTCACCACAGAGCACACGGAGAGCACAGAGGGGGATATGGGGGACTCCGTTACCCCATCTTCCTCCAATCCCCCCGTTCCTCCGTGGTCTCCGTGCTCTCGGTGGTCAATCTCCAAATTCCAAACGATATTCAGCTCTAGCAGGGCGCGGTGGCTCGCGAGAGCAGTTGGGAAAGGTCCAGGTTNNGGCCAGGATGAACTGGTCGGCCTGGTTCAGGCCGCAGAGGATCTCGTTGCGCGTGACGGTGACGGTGGTCTGCCCCTTTGCGCGGCCCTTGACCTCGATGTGGCGGGTGGGGGGCACCCGGCCGTCCACGGCGGGCGGCAGGCTGGTCAGGTCCCAGCCGCACTTCTGGTCCGAGACATCCACCACGCGGTTCCCCAGCGCCTCCTCGGCCCGGGTCACGGCCTGCATGGCCACCCGCTCCACCCGGGCCCGGGCCTGGGCGTCGGCCGACCAGCCCGGCTCGCCCCGCCTCTGGGCCAGAAGGCCGTCGGGGATGACCAGGGCCCCGGCCAGCACCACGGGGGTGGCCGAGACCACGGTGCGCCGGGCCAGCAGTTCCTTCTCGCGGGCCTCGCGCCGGGCGGTCAGTTCGTCGATGGTGCGGCGCACGTTCTCGACGGGCAGGCGCACGTCCTTGCCGGCCGAGAGGTCCTCCTTGAGCTTGACGTAGCGGTCCGACCAGAAGTTGATCTCGTGCACCAGGCGCTCGTGGACGGCGGCCAGGGTCTTGTCCACCTCGCGCTCGCGACGGTCCTTCACTTCCCGGTAATGGTCGGGCACGATGTGGGCCGAGGCATACCCCAGGGCCACCTGCTCTAAGTCCCGGGTGATCCAGGGGGCATCCAGGATGTCCTGGACCAGGGCCAGGTCCTGCGGATCGGGGGCCTCCAGGTCCAGGTGGGGCGCCCAGCCCGCCCCGGTGGCCCGCCCCTCGGCGTCGATGCGGACGAACTGCATCCGCCTTGAAGCCACCCGCGAGGGGTCGTGGCCCTCCTTCACCGAGTGGTCGATCATGAAGAGCAGGCCAGGCGTAGTGCCCGGGTCGGTCGGGTCGACGAAGACGGTGCCGACCTTGAGCTTGGTGCGGTGCTGCTCGAGGATGAGATCCGTCACGGCCTGCATCAGGGGATGCCCGGGGTGGACCAGGCTGGCCATGGGGGCTCCAACCCGATCCAACAGGCGCACGGCCTCCTTGTCGAAACAGACCCGCTCGTAGCGGCGCAGCACCGGTTCCGGCCGGCGGCGATCCCTGCCGGTGATCTGCCGGTCGCGCTCGCGGATGGCAGCGGGCACGTGGGGGATCTCCCAGCGCCTCGCCTCCCGGGTGCGCATCTCACCTCCCAGGCGCTTGAAGGCCTGCTGGAAGAAGGAGCGGGTGAAGTAGGGCTGCAGCTTTCGGGCCTCGGCCTTCTCCATCTCGGCCTTCACCGCGAAAAGACGCTCGGGGTTCATCACTTCCTGGCACAGGGCCCCCCGCTCCAGGATGGTGCGCAGGTGCCGGGTGTCCAGGGCCCCCTCCACCTGGTGCAGCAGGCGGGCCCGAACTTCCGGGTCCTCGCCGTAGCGGATGGCCTGGATCAGAAGGTCGCGCAGACTCTCCTCCCGGAAGACCTCGCCCAGGACATCGAAGACCCGGCCACCCAGGGCCTGGCGCTCCATCTCGATCTTCTCGAAGAGGCGCTGGAAGACATCGCCCTCCCGGGTCTCGTCGGCCACCATGTTCCACAGGTGGCACACCTCGGTCTGGCCGATGCGGTGGATGCGCCCGAACCTCTGCTCCAGGCGATTGGGGTTCCAGGGCAGGTCGTAGNNGTTCTGCAGGTTGACGCCCTCGCCAGCGGCGTCGGTGGCGACCAGGACGCGCGCCTCGGGGTCGTTGCGGAACAACTCCTGGATTTTCCGGCGTTCTTCGCGCTTCACCCCGCCGTGGATGGTGAGGATGGCCTCCGGCCGCCCCAGCAGCCCNNNATCAGCTTGCGCTGTCGGCCGGTGGCGTCCTTCATCTCGGGGTTGTCCTGCAAGAGGCGCGACAGTTCGTCCCATTTGCGGTCCTGCCCCGAATGCACCACCTCCCGGGCCCGGTCCACCAGGTCCTGAAGGATCAGGATCTCGGCCTGAAGCTCCTGGACGGTCTGGGCTGCGGTGGCCTGGTCGACCAGTTCCTCCTCCAGGGTCTCCTCTTCGTCCGCCGTCAGGTCGTCGGGGTCCTCGGGGCAGGCGTCCAGGCAGGCCAGGGTCTCGGAGAGGAGACCGAGGCCCCGCTGGGCCAGCTTCTCCTC
>DCTU01000255.1:0-136 GCA_002329445.1 bacterium UBP9_UBA1432 | reverse complement strand
CGGTCGGCCTTGTTCATCTCCTCCTTGACGTAGGTGGTCACCTCCTGGTAGAGGGCGGCCTCCAGGTCCGAGAGACGATAGTTCACCGTGTAGGCCCTGCGCTCGGGGAAGAGCGGCGTCCCGTCGAACTTCAGCA
>DCTU01000449.1:2346-7124 GCA_002329445.1 bacterium UBP9_UBA1432 | reverse complement strand
GAACCGGCGAACAGCAGGATTTCCATACCGGTGCGGGAACTGCGCCGCTCATCATGCCCTCGCGCCGCTTCGCCGCAGTCACGGCAGCCTGGGCGGCCTGCCTGCTCTCCTTCGCATCGGGTCTTGCCGGGATGCCGTTGCCCGTGCCCGCCCCGCTGCGCCTCGCCGCCGCCTTCATCTGCTCGCTGCTGCTTCCCGGAGCGGTGCTTGCGGGCCGCCTGCCCCTGGTGCAGGCCGCTCCGGTCTGGGCGGCCTGTTCGCTTGCCGTGCTGTGCGTGGGCACCATCGCCGCCGTCGAGCTGCACCTGCCTGCGACGGCGGTCGGCTGGGGCATCGTGGCCCTGGGTGCGGGCGGTCTGGCCAGCGGCCGCCTGGCGCGGGCGATCGACCCGGTACGTCGGGCCGAGGACCCGGCCCTGACGTTCCTGGCCGTGGCCCTGGGAAGCGGGGTGGCGTTCGTCCTGTGGGGCGTCTCCGGCTTCGTGAACGTCGAGCCGTTGATCGAGGACGCGCTCCACCTCACCGTCGTCCGCAAGGTGGCCGAGAACCCCGCCCTGGCGCTGGACAACCTCTTCTACGTCGCCGGCAACCCCACGACCTATCTGTACCCGCCCTACCATCTGCTGCTGGCGCTGATCGCCCGGGGTTCGATGCTGGACCCGGTGGCCGTCTACGCCGAGGTCCGACCCTTGATGTTTGCCCTGACCGGCGCCACCCTGGCGGCCACGGTCAGCCTGCTGCGGCCCGCCCGCGGTGCCGTCGCCCTGTCCTGGGTGCTGGCGTCGCTGCTGGTCCTGACCAACACCGGGGGCCAACTGGCGGTCCACCACCGAGACGACTGGGCCTGGTGCGCGCAGCTCGCTCCCTTGTCGCACCCCGCCGACTTCGGGCTGAGCCTGATGCTGCCCATCATGCTCTTCACGGCCGCGCGCTATCTGCTGGGAACCGGTGGAATCGCCCCGGTCGTCTGCATCCTGGGCGCAGGCCTGCTGATCCACACGCGCGAGACGCTGCAGGCGCTGACCCTTCTGGGGTTCCTGGGAACGGCGGTGGTGGTGTTCCGCCGCAGGGACCGGGCCCTGCTGGTGCGCCTGGCGATCCTCTTCGCCGTCACCATCGCCATGGGGCTGGCCTACAAGGCCGTTCACAGCGCCCGCTCGGCCGAGGTGGTGGCCTGGGAGGCCGGCGGCCGAGCAGCGGTCCTGGCGGCCATCGCCGAACCCCTGCACAAGCCCCTGGACTGGCTCATGCCCAAGGACCCGCAGGATCCGCTTCTGTTCCGGCCCCTGTACTTCGTCCCGGTCTGTCTGAGCCCGTTCCTGCTGATCCGCAGGGATTTCTGGGCCCTCCTGACCGGGAGTGCCCTGGCGGGAGCCGTGGCCTTGATGGGGATCCCGCTGGTCTCGTGGCTGTACGTCCGATTCACCTATTCCGAGATGCTCGTGGTCCCCACGCGCTACCTCTTCTATCCCGCCCTGCTGGCCGTCGTGCTGATGACCTGCGAGGTCTTCGGGCTGCTCCGCAGGCGCCCGGGCCTGTGGCCGGTCGTCGCCGTGGGAGGGGTCCTCTTCTGGCGCTTCCTGGCCCCGGCCCTGGGCAGCCTGGCCGCAGGTCACCCGCAGGTCTTCGTGGGCGCCGTCCTTCTGGGGGTGGCAGCCGCGGCGGTCTGGCGGTGGCGAGGGACCTGGGCGCCGGTCGCCGTCGTCGAGGAACCGGAGGATTCCCGCCAGGGCACCGCGCTGGGGCTGGCCCTGGCCGCATGCCTGGGCCTGGCCGTCCTGGCGACTCCCCCCAACATCTGGAGCCAACTGGAGCGCCACTCGGTGGTGGCGCCACCCCACCGGATCCAGGACTGGTACCGGGGCACTCCGTCCGGGATGAAGCTTCCCTGGGAGATGCTGGCGGAGGTCCGCGAGCGGGTGCCGGGCCAGTCGGTGGTCCTGGCTCCCTACGACCTGGGGCACACCCTGCCCGTCATGAGCAACGTCTACGTGGTGACCAGCGGCGCTGGTTGGAGTTCGGACCTGACGGGGTTCCTGGAGGCGGCCCTGGCCGCACAGGGCCAGTCCGAGCGCCTGCCGCCGGGTTGGAGCCATGAGGAGGAGCGGGAGCGCACCCGCCTGTTCCACGAGGTGCTGGAGGAGGGCGGTCCGGTCTTCTCTTCCGCCTGGACCCGGGAACAGTCGCTCCGGTTCATGGGCGACCTCCGGGTCGACCACCTCCTCTTCCCGCGTCACGACTACCCGGAGCTGGAGGAGTGGGTGCGGCGAGACCCGCACTTCGAGATCGTGTCCGAGCGGGCCGGTTGGTTGCTGGCCCGGTTCCGGCCTTGATGGCGCCCCTGCTGCTCCTGCCCCTGATCCTGGGCTGGATGCTGGCCCGACGGGTGCTGGGGCTTCGAGATCCCCTGCTGGCCGGCTTCCTGGCCCTGGGGCTGGCGATCTCCCTCCTGCTATTGGGTGGCAACGCGCTGATCCGCGTCATGGAGACGGGGGCCGCCCTGGGTTGGACCTTCGCCGCCATGGGCGCGGGCGTGGTCTTGTTGTGGCGACGGCCCGCCGAGCCGCTGGAGCCGGTCCGGATCGGTCGCTGGACCTGGGCCGTGCTGACGCTGGCCACGCTGGCCATCCTGGCGTACGCCCAGGTTCGGCAGAACCACACGGTCGACGACGACTTCTTCATCCACGCGCCGCAGCAGGTCCAGATGGGCGCGGGCCGCTTCCCGCCGCCCAACCCTTTCATCCCGCAGTTGGAGATGCACGGTCATTACGGGTCGGACCTGCTGATCGGCCTGTTGCACCGGGCCTCCGGACTGAACGTCGTCACCACCAAGCGGGTGCTGACCAGCCTGTTGCAGGTGGTGGGCTTCTGGCTGCTTTTTGCGACGGTGCGCCGGGCGACGGATTCGGAACTCCAGGGGTGCCTCGCGGCCATCCTGGTCTACTTCGGCATCAACGTCGGCGGACGCGGCGGCGTCATGGACACCGTCGAGAACTACAACCCGCTGGTCCACGAGGAGCTGGTGCTGTGCATGGCCCTGCTGCTGGGACTCTGGCGGCGCCCCACCTGGGGGAGTGCCCTGCTGACGGGGGCGGTGCTGGGCGGCTATGCCGTGATCTACGAGACGCACCTGGCGCTGGCGGTCCTGGCCGCCCTCGCCACGCTGGTGGTGCTCCGGCCCTCGCGGAAGGCGCTGGCCCTCACCGGGCTGGCCCTGGTGGTGGCCGGGGGGCTGGCCGTGACCCAGGGCGGCCCCCTCACGGACATCTTCCAGCGCGTGGTGGGCGGCGGGCATCCCGTGGACGGCCCGGGGCTCAGCAAGGCGCTGCAGAACCAGTCCCAGCGGGTGACGATCCGCTTCCCGAAAGAGAACCTCTTCCAGATTCTCTTGGAACCCGGCGAGTACCAGCGCATCTCGGGCGTCTACAAGACGGAGACCTTCCTGAGCCGCTTCTACAGCCCGCCGGAGGGGCGAGGATACCGCGACATCTGGTCGCCCGAGGTGCTCCGGCTTCACTGGCTGCCCTTGTTCCTGTCTCCCCTGAGCCTGGCCTTCGCGGTCCGCAAGCGCAGCGCACCGGCTCTGTTCATGGGAGCGTTCGGTCTCTTCTCGTTCCTGGTGCCGGCGCTGGTGGACTTCGGGCCCGTCTACGAGTCCGAGTACTACCGCTGGGAGGTTGCGGCCGGAGTGGGCCTGGCCGGGGCCCTGGGCGTGGCCGCCGGGTGGCTCTTCGAGTTCCTGCTGGCTGCCTGCCCCGGGCCTGCCGTCACCTGGCAACACGACCTCGACGCGGTGGAAGTCGGCGTGCGGCCGCGGGGGTTCGTCCTGGCGGGGCTGCTCGGGTTCGTCTGGCTGGCCACGCTCACCTCGGGGCAATACCTCAAGAACCTGCCGAAGTCTCCGCCGGTGGACGGCCGCTGGCTGGCCGGATTCCTTCGCTCCGTCCCCCTGCCGGAATTCTTCCTGCAACAGGAGAGCCTGGACTTTGAACCGGTCGACTGGGCTGCGGCCCGACGCCTGGCGAAGCTGGCTCAACCCGGCGACGGAGTCCTCAGCGACTTCCGCACCGAGAACAGCTACAGCATCTACTTCTCCTCCGTCCTGAGCGTCACCACGGGGGCCCTGCCGGTCGGGCACGCCATGCCCGTGGATTCCGACCCCATCGGCACCTACGCCTTCCGGATGAATGCCCCGGCGCTGGCGTTCTGGAGCACCCTGGATCCGAGGCTTCTCCGAAGCCTGCCGGTGCGCTGGGTCTACGAACGGCGGCACCCGTCGCTGCGATCCGGCGCCGGCCTGAAGCTGGCCTTCCAGGAGACCGGCGAGGGGGGCAGCCGACGGGTCTTCCGGGTGGACCTCAAGCCCCTGTCGGTCGGCCCCCTGGTGGAGGCGACCTCACCGCTGCAGGTGGTCGGCATCCAAGCGCCTGGCCGCGCGCGCTCCCAGACCTGCCACCTGGCCCGGGTGACGCTGGAGAACACCTCCTCGTCGCCCTTCAGTGGGCGGGACCTGGCGCTGTTCTGGATTGCCCGGAGGGCCGAGGGAGCCTACGAGACCCCCGAGTTGGAGCGCGTCGTGATGCCGGTGGACCTGGCCCTGGCTCCGGGTGAACGAACGGTCGTGGAACTTCCCCTGGTGATCCCTCCGCTGGACGGCACCTATCACTACAGCTTCTACCTGGGCGACGAACAGGCCTCGCATGGCCTGGAGGGGCGGGGTTGTACCGTTCTTGCCGACGCCGGTGCCCGAGTGGCCGCGCTTCGGCTCTGCGAGATGA
>DCTU01000449.1:756-2308 GCA_002329445.1 bacterium UBP9_UBA1432 | reverse complement strand
TCCTCGCCTCCGTGGCCTTCTGGGAGGGCTCCCACTACGCAGACCGCCTGGGCACGAACCTGGTGTCGGCGAACCTGGCCCTTCCCGCCTCCGGGAAGGCGACGCTGCGCTTGCCGGGAGTCCTGCCCGCCATCCCCGGACGCTACCGGATGGACCTCCTCCTGGCGCCCCGGGAAGGTCGTCCCGTCCTGCTTGAAGGCCCGGAGGTGGACGTCCGATGAGGTGGGCCTTCCTGGTGCTGCTGGCCCTGGCAGCCTGGCTGTATCCGCTGGGCTCGGCGCGACTGGATCCCGATCCCGCGGTGCTGGGCCGCCTGGAACCGCTGATGGGCAGCCCCACGGTCCCGCTGGGACTGGAGCCAAGCCTGGGTGAGCGAGCGCTCGTGGGCTTGGGACTGGACCCCGTGGTCCTGGCCGGGGCCCTTCAGGTGCTGGCCGTCTTCGTGCTGTACGGGGCGCTGCGGCGACACGCAGGCGTCTCGGCCGCCGTGCTCGGAACCGCCGGTGCGGTGACGGGGACGACCAGCTCGTGGCTGGTCTGCACCGAGCCCCTGCTGGCCGCCGAGCACCTGCTGACGGCCTGCGCGCTCTTCGTGCTGCCGGGCAGAAGACCATGGGCGGCTGCGCCCCTGGTCCTGGCCCTGGCGGCCCTGAACCCGCTGGGCGCCCTGCTGTTGGCGGGGGCGGGCGTGGCTTCGCGCTGGCTGGGCACGCCAACCACGGACGACCGGCGGGCGACGNNCCCCCCACGGACGACCGACGGGCGACGTGGGCGCTGGGGGCCCTGGTGCTGGCCTGGTACCTGCCCCTGGTGGGCTGGCCGCTGGCAGCCTGGGCCGTCTGGCAGGCCCGTTCGGCCGTGGGGCTGCTGCTTCTGACCCAAGGCCCGCCCGCGGCCCTGGCAGCGCTGGTCGGCCAGAGCCTGCGCCCGGCAGGCCGGGACCGGCTGCGCCTCTGGCGAGACCAGGGACTGCGCCTGAGGATTCCCTGGCGGACGGCCGGGGCCCTGATCTTCGCGGTGGCCCTGGTGGCCACGGTCGAGCCGGGCGAGCGGATGCTGAATCAGCGCATCCTGCTGGCCGCACACAAGCGCGACCTGAACGTGCCAGACCTCTTCCCTCCCCTCCGCGCCGCCGACCAGGTGCGCTTCGCGCCGGCGAGCTGGGGCCTGCAGCCCGACGACCTGGATCTGGCCGCCTTCCTGTCCCGCCAGCGGGGACGTTCGCTGGTGGTGACCCCCGGTGCGAAGAACGAACCCTACGAAGTGGCGGCGTTCCTGACAGGCACGTCCGGCCACTCCCTGGCGGGGTGGACCTGGCTTGAGGGTCGGCCCACGCTGGTGCCGGGCGCCGCCGCCTTTCGGGCCACGCTGGACCCGGCCGCGCTGTCGGCAGCCCGGCTGGACCGACTGGTGATCCGCGGCGAGTCGTCGCTGGACCTGCCGGTGGAACGGCGCGCGACCGGTTGGACGGTCTACCGGGTGCCGACGGAGGAGACAGTCGGTGGCGCAGGCCCGATCGAGGTGACCCCCACAAGCCCGGTCCAGGCGGGAC
>DCTU01000449.1:0-685 GCA_002329445.1 bacterium UBP9_UBA1432 | reverse complement strand
CAGGGCAACGGCGCTCCGGTCGAAGCGCGCGGCTGGTCCGGCTTGCGGGTCGACCCCCAGGCAGACCTCGAGGCGCTTGGAGTCTGCTCCGACCTGCAGACCACCGCCCCCTCCCGATCCCTGGTGCCCGTGCGGTTGACGCTGCAGGGCGGGATCGCGCCCACGGGAGCGCGACTGCGGCTGGAACCGGTCAACGCCGGCGACCGCGAGCCGCCCGAGCAGTTGCCGGTCGACCTGGATTCGGGCACGCTGTGGTTGCGCACGCCCGAGCACGAGGGGGCCTACCTCGTGCAGTTGGACCTGGAGGCCGGACCCGGCGCCCGACGGACCGTCCACCTGGGCACGGTGCGGATCTGGCGACGGATGCCGCCGGCCGGACTGGCGAACTAGGTACCTGTGCGAAGACCGCGTCGGTCGCCTGGCCGGGTCGACCGCCCCCCCGACAGCCGCGCGGCCAGCGCCGCGAGCTTTCGAAACTGGCGGTGCATGCTGGCCTCGTCGGTCAGGGCGAAGGCCTCGGGCAGGGTCCACCAGGCCAGGTCGCGGCTCTCGGAGTTGGCCTGGGGCTGAAGGTCGCCCCGGGCCACCACCAGGAAGCGCACGTCGTGATGAAAGTGCCCAGGCACCGCACCGCGGGCCGGGATGGCATGGACATCCAGGTCGAAGGGCAGCGGCCGGGGCACGG
>DCTU01000354.1:3469-3629 GCA_002329445.1 bacterium UBP9_UBA1432 | reverse complement strand
GCGTTGGGCGTCTGGGGCCTGGGCATGCCTGGAGGCCCGGTGGGAGTGTGTGGCCTGGGCGCGCTGGATGGCGCGTTGGGCGTCTGGGGCCTCGGCGTGCCTGGAGGTCCGGTGGGAGTGTGTGGCCTGGGCGCGCTGGGCGTCTGGGGCCTGGGCGTGC
>DCTU01000354.1:0-3397 GCA_002329445.1 bacterium UBP9_UBA1432 | reverse complement strand
CGTTGGGCGTCTGGGGCCTGGGCGCGTTTGGCAATCGGGTCCCGTCCGCTGACCGGGTGTGGGCCTCGCTTCGGGCCTGGGGCGGGTTCTTCTCTCGATTCGTTGAGACGAAGTCTTTCAACCGCTCGTAGGTCCCGTCCAGTTGCTCCTTCAGGCGCAGCGCCTTCTGGGCCTGTTCGAGCTGGGCGGTCAGGTCACGGCTGGCCAGCAGGCCTCGGCACTTGTCCAGCAGGTGCTTCAGGTCCTGTTGGAACTCTTCCAGGTAGTTCCCCAGGTCGGCCAACTCCTCCGGCGAGAGGTTCCTCAGTCCCCTGGACAACTTTTCCGAGACCTCACGATAGACGCGTCCGGCTCGGAGCGTGCGTTCGTTGATGTCCTGGTGCTCGGACTGATCCAGGCGGTTCTCGGCCAGCGTGCGCAGGGTTGAACCCGGGGTCCCCAGGGTGCTGGAGGTCGATCCCCCCACACCTGTGCCGGGGAATCCGCCGGGGTTCAAGCCTCGGGAGGCCCCGGTCAAGGATCCACCCGAGACGCCGCCTCCGACCGAGACGCCTGGCTTGACGGACGTGGTGCCTGGTCCGACCGGCCCGCTGGTCCGCTGGACCTGGTCCCAGAGCTGCTTTCCGACCCCGCCGGATATGTTTGAGTCCATGATCCGACCTCCTGCATGCCCCCAGGTCAGGCTCCGACCGGGCTCCTAAGAGTCATCAAGTGACAGTTTTTGCTGTTTGTATTGTAGCACGAAGATCAAGGCAGTTGCAGGTCTTCCTCGTGGCACAACCGCAGCAGTGCCCGCTTCTCGGCGACCATCCCCTCCAGGTGGTCCAGGATGTCTCCGGCCTTCTGGGCGCGGCTCAGGGCGCGGTCGATCAGGGAAGGATCCTGGGAGTGGGAAGCCTCCTCCAGCATCCACAGCGCCTCACCAAAGACCTCGAGGGCCTTGGCCATGAATCGGGCGATCTCGTGTCGGTGGGGGTTGGTCTCGGGCACTCCGGCGTATTTTAAGGTCAAGCGCTCCAGGCGGGCCTTGACCTGAGCCAGTTCAGCCTCCGGGTTCTGGCCCTCTCGGATTCGACCCGCCAGGTCGCGCAGGTGTGAAGTCAGGGTTCGGGCCAGGACGTTTCCACCGGTTCCGGCGCGGCGACCCGAATGTCTGGCCCGCAGTTGCAGCAGAGGGGCCAGTTTGCGCTCCCACTGGGCGGGCGTGAGCCGATCGAAGGTGCGGGCCACCAGGTGCCGAGCCTGCCTGGCGCCGATCAGGGCCTGCAACACGCGTTCGTAGAACTCCCGACCTAGTTGGCGCACCGCCTGGTCTCCGGCCTCGGCCGGCAAGGTCAGGAAGTCCTGGTAGGCCTGGCTCACCTCCTGGCTGAACAGGGCCTTGACAACCTGTTCGGCGATCCTGGAACCTTCGGAGTTCGACTCCCGGGCCAGGACCTGCAGGTCCGGTCGGGCGTTGCCAGCCAGGTATCGGCGGATCTGCTGGAGGGTCAGGCCCGATTCCTGCAAGCGACGGATCTCGGCCAGGATCCCGAGGACCCGGGCGGGGAAGAAGAGCACACGCTTGTCGACCGAGTCCGACGGGTGCCGCTCGGGGTGGGGCAGAAGCCCTTGCGAGACGTAGAACTTCAGCGTTCTCTGGCTGATCTCGACTCCGAGCTTGCGGGCTTCGGCGACTACCTGTTCGGAGGTCAGCAGGGGCTCCTGGTTCAAGTCACCTGGCCCCCACTCAAGGCCTCCTTGTTCTCCTGGATGACCATCTCCACGGCCACCAGAAGGTCCTCGGCTTCTTCTGCCTTCTCAAGACCCTGTTGGATCCGCGTCGCCTCGGGTTCTTCCAGGCAGGTCTTCATCGACTCGACGCACTGCGCGTACAGGTCCAGGGCCTCGACGACAAAGGCCTGGACGACCTCACCGCCGGGAGGCGGGGGCTTCTGGTACCCACGGTGCAGGGTCTGGATGTCCTCCAGGACTTCGTCCAGGATACCTTCCAGGGCGTCGCGGTGGAAGTCCGGCTCGGCCAGCATCTGCTCTCCGAGGTTCCGAAGGTGCTCGAACAGGCTCATCTGCTCCAGATCTTCCGGTCTACTGTCCATCTTCAGGCTCCTCCGGTTGCCTCCCTCGGAGATTCCTCTCGTAGTGGAGGACGCCGATCTTCTGCAGGTCCTCCAGCAACACGGCGGTGACGACGAATGAGCATTTGTTGACCGTGGGGACGTACAGGGCGCATTCGGGGAAGCACTCCCGATCCCTGAAGGGACAGATGGGCATGGTGACGTTCCTCCACGCGAGTTCTCGGATCCTTGGGTTCCTGGCTCTGGTTGGACCTCCTGCCACGGGGGCTTGACAGCCGAGCGGACAGTGGTCGAGTCTGAGTATAAGTGTTGACAGTGGTTGCTGTCCAGAAAGAGCGGGGGCATCAGGAGCGGCGGGGACGGCACCTCGGGCCAGACGCAGGTGACCGAGAACCTGGCCAGGATTCTGCGGGCCCGAGAGCAGTCTTGCCGCGGCACGCTGGTGGCCGGGGCCATTCTCCTGGAAGCCGCCCCGAAGCGCCGTCAGGAATCCGATTCTCGACAAGCCTTGGTCAGCCACGCGTCCAGGGCGTTGGCGAACTTGTGGGCGTCCTTCTTGCTGAAGGGGGGCGGGCCCCCGCCCTGCAGGAGACCCGCGTTGCGCAGGTCCTCCTTCAGGTCGCGGATGGCCGAGCGCTCGGCGCCCTGGTCCTCGGTATAGAGGAAGCCTCGGGGGTCCAGGGCGCAGGCGCCCTGGCGGACCGCGCGTCCCGCCAGGGGCACGTCGGCGGTCACCACCAGGTCGCCGGGTTGCACGCGTTCGGCGATCCAGTCGTCGGCCACGTTGTAACCCTCTTCCACCACCACGCAGGTGACGCCCGCGGGCACCCGCAGGGGCTTGTTGGCGACCAGGAGGATCTCTGCGCCGACCCTGGCCGCCGCCCGCAGGAGGATCTGCCTGGCATCGCCCGGCAGGGCATCGGCGTCCACGAGGATCCTCATCAGGTGCCGGGTCTTCGCATCCAGAGCAGAGCGAACCTGCCTGAACCAGGCTATTGCCGCCCAGTCTCTGTGGCCGCCTCTTGCCCACTTTCACTGGCCGTGCCGGAGGCGTGAAGAAGGGGCTGGCCCGGAGGCCGGACCCCTTGGGACTGGCCCCACGAGGCGGGGCCAGTCGGTTCAGGTGGGCGTTCAGCTCAGCTCGGGAGGCTGTACCTCCGTCACCGCCTGATCCAGGCAACTCTGGTCCACCAGGTCCTTGGTCTCCAGAGCCGCCGCCATCAGGCAGTGCCAGGCCAGCCGGTTGATCTGCCGGGCCAGGCCGTGGGTCAGCCGGTCGATCTCCCGGGAGACGTCAGGCGGGAACAGGGCCCGGTCGCACC
>DCTU01000355.1:6301-6631 GCA_002329445.1 bacterium UBP9_UBA1432 | reverse complement strand
ATTGACGCCCACTCTCTGTGGCCGGCTCTTGCCCACTTTCGCTGGCCACTCCGGAGGCGTGAAGAAGGGGCCGGCCTCTGGGCTGACCCCTTTGGGACTGGCGCCGCAAGGCGGGGCCAGTTGGTTCAGGGGGGCGTTCAGCTCAGCTCGGGAGGCAGCACCTCCGTCACCGCCTGCTCCAGGCAACTCTGGTCCACCAGGTCCTTGGTCTCCAGGGCAGCTGCCATCAGGCAGTGCCACGCAAGCCGGTTGATCTGCCGGGCCAGGCCGTGAGTCAGCCGGTAGATCTCCCGGGAGACGTCACGCGGGAACAGGGCCCGGTCGCACCCT
>DCTU01000355.1:0-6202 GCA_002329445.1 bacterium UBP9_UBA1432 | reverse complement strand
GCATTTTCGAGTCCATCTCGAAGTCGGTCAGAGTCTTCAGCCCCAGCCAGGCTCGGGTGTCCAGGGCCTGGGCATCATCCACGATCACCACGGGGACAACGTTCTGCTCATAGCTGCGCAGGAGGGCCTTCTGGACCAGGGCCATGGACCGGGCCACATTGTTGAAGGGGATCTTCTCGCCCAACTGATCTTTGGCGTTGTCCAGGAAGACAGCGAGGGGAGCGCCGTGTTTACGGATGGCCTTCTTCAGCGAGTCCTCGATGGCGGCCTGGGTCTCGTCCGGGTAGGCCTCCAGGTGGCAGACGTGGCGGGAGTGGTCGTCCAACCAGCACAACACCTTGCAGCGCGCGGTCTTCCCGCCGACGAGGACCTTGGGACCGTGCAGGATGTCCCCCTGCCACAGGTCGTGGGGAGCCGAGGCCTCGAAGGTGGTGAAGGGCCCTCGCCCGTCTACCCGCCCCACACGGCTCAGGCCCGCGAGGCGGGCGATCCAGCGGCGCAGGCAACGGTCTCTATCGACCGTGTCCTCCGTGGCGGCGGCAGCGGACCGCCCTCCCACCACGTAGGTCTCCACCCGGCTCTCGACATCCAGCGCCACGGTCCTGACCCAGGGCAGCATGCACTCGGGCGGGGCGGGAATCCAGCCATGCTCCAGGCAACACAAACCGGACGATCACGATCGGGCCAAGGTCCGCCCCGCTGGAGTCCCGTACTATCAAGCGTTCCCTGACTCCACGGCGATGGGGCCGTCTGGTACACCCCTCGCCCGGGCACACGTCGGCCTGGGCACCTCATCTCTCAGCAGCTTCTCCACGTATTCCCGGTACCTCTTGACGGCCGCACGTTCCTCCGCCACGATGTTTGTGTGGGTTTGGTGCGGCTTGGATGGAACACCTGATCTTCACCAAACCCCACCGAGGGAGCAAGGCCCACCTTGCTCCCTCACCTGCTTAACGCAGGCAAGAAACTGGGACGACCGGCCTCCGATCCTGGTCAGGATCCGCCCTCATGCGGCCAGCCAGAGTGGGCGTCAATAGCTGGGTCCAGGTGAGAAGACGACGAGACTCGAGTTGAGCACAGCGGAGGAATGAGCCCGTGAACGAATTTCTGTTCCAGACCCGTGGTGAATTCAGGGCCTGGCTGACCGAAAACGCCTCGTCGGATGAGGGTGTCTGGCTGGTCTTCGGAAAGAAGGGCGGGCCGGTGACGCTGAAGGCGGGAGAGGCATTGGAGGAGGCGATCTGCTTCGGTTGGATCGACGGACTCATGCAGAGCGTCGATGAGACGAAATACCTCAAGTATTTCAAGCAACGCAGCGTGACCAGCAACTGGTCGGAGACAAACAAGAAGCTTGTCGAGAAGCTGGAACTGCAAGGGCTGATGACCGACCTGGGCCGGGCGAAGGTTGAAGCGGCGAAAGGGAACGGCCGCTGGAATGCCTCGAAACCGGAGCCACTGACCGACGAACAGCTCAGGCAGTTTGAAGAGATGCTGAGACCCTACGAGACTGCTCATGAGAACTTCACGAGGATGCCAGAATCGGCCCGCACGGCCTATGCCTCGTCCCATGTCTTCACCAAGACAGACGACGGCAAGAGAAAGCGCTTTGCCACCATTGTCGAACGCCTGAATCTGAACCTGAATCCCATGGAGAGCATGAAGAAGAAGCGGGAATGATGCGACCCATCGTGTTGTGTCAGGGATGGCCTCACGAAGCCAGTCCCCGCCTGGGTATTCTCCAATCACGACGGCTTTGGTTGGACACCTGGCTGTCCCCGGCTTCAATGGAGCCCGTCCCATCCTCGAAATGGACTGGAAGGAGGCGCTCTTGACCTCCACGGACCGGGAGGGCTCCTGGGAAGGCGAGCTGGGCGACGAAGGCGAGGAGGAGGCACGGCGGTTGCCTGCAGCGACTGTTCGCCCGGCGCGAGGGGTGCCTGGCTTGCCTCGTCAGTCGGAGGGCGGGCCCTGCGGGGCCGGCCGGTCCTCGGCCGACTCCTCGGGCGTCTGCAGCAGCTCCTCGCGGGCCTGCAGCAGGAAGCCTGCTGCCAGGTCCCCGAGGCGGCGCGCCAGCACCAGCTCGGCGGGGTTGCGGCTGTCCAGGAACCCGCGCAGAAGGTCGGCCAGATCCTGGTAGGAATGCAGGGCGTCGGCCGTGCGGGAGCGGGCCTCGCGAACCCGCTCGTCCCGGCTGGCAGGTCGGGCCGACCGGCGTTGGATCTCGCGATGCAGCCAGGCCTCGACCTCGTCCAACAGGCCTCGGGCCCGGGCCGGCGCCAACCGGTCCATCTCCAGGGCCGCGCGGATCTCGTCCAGTTGCCGGTGCACGCAGGCCAGCGGGGTGTCCGCCATCTGGCGCAGGGCCGACTCCAGGGCCTGCTCGCGGTCCCGCGTCCACTGGAAACCTTCACCGGCAGGCTGCTCTGGCGGCGCGGCCGCCACCTTTCGGACCTCCGCAGCCGCGTCCAGGTCGGTTTTCTCTTCGAAGAGGTCTTCCATGGGGCGAGGCGCCGGCGCGGCTGCGTCCGCCCAGCGCAGCACGAGGTCGAGCCTGCCCGGAGGGGGGGGCGGTTGCCCTCTCTCGCCGGCGAGGGCGCCCTCCTCGAGCGACCCGTTCATGCGCCGACCTGCGCCTGCTCCCCGGGGGGCACCAGGCCCAAGGCCTGGGCCAGGACGTCCCGGCTCCGATCCACCTCCGGGTGCTCCTGGATCCAGCGGCTGAAGGGCTGCTGGAAGCCCGTGCCCGCCTGGTCCTCGGCGTAGGCGTCGAAGGCCACGATGCTGTGGTAGCGATCGAGGTAATCCTGGGCCTTCTGCAGCGCGCTCTGCCGCTCTTCGGGGGTGAGGGCCGTGTCGGCCTTCCTCTTCCAGGTGTCGACGGCCTCGCGCAGGTTCTGGAGCGAGGCGTAGCGGTCGATGATCTCGTCCGCGGTGGCTTTGTCCCGGGGGGCCGTCTCCAGGGCCTGGATCAGGCTGAGGATCGTCCGGTACTCGCTGGGCTTGTGCTGGCTCTGCTCGCGGATGTCCTCCCGGACGGGCTGGCTGGTCGTCACGCTCTGGGGCGGGCCGGAGCCTTCCTGGGCCCGGCGCAGGAGGCCAGCCACCACTGTCGCCGTCGTCGTTCGGCCGCGCCCGGCATGGCAGTTGAAGATCACCGGGTCCTGGGGGTCGGTGCCCTTGAGGCGCTCGACCAGGGCGTCGAAGTCCTTGGGCTCGGGCGACTTCTCGTCGGTGATCGGGATGCGGGCGTAGTCGATCCGATAGCCCTCCTGGCGCAGCACGTCGATGACTTCCTTCGTCGTCTGCACCGACTCGGGAGTGATCGTCTCCCAGCGGGCGATGATCCTCCCGTCCGGGGCCTCGTCATGCACCAGCAGGCGGCCTCCGTTGCGGGCGGCCTCCTGCAGGATCTCCCTCTTGAGCTGCTCCTCGGTCCGCTCGACCTCCTCGCCGGTCGCTCCGGGGTTTTCAACGTTGTTGGTGATCTTGGAGGCCAGGCGCAGGTTCAGGGGCCGGCCGTTCACATAGATGGCCGGTTCCTCGCGAAGGTTGGTCCAGACGGCGGTCTTCCCGTGGCCGCCGGGGCCGGCGCCGACCTGGTCCAGCACCCCACGGATGCCCTCGACGGTGGGCTGGCCGACACCATGGATGCTCTTGTCCTCACCCGACTTCCCAGCGGGCAGGGCCCGGTAGTTGGGCGCCCCGGGGATGCGTGGCTGGGGGTCCTTGCCGGTGCTCAGGTCCTTGTCGATGCCAGGATACTGGTCCACCTTGAGGACTGTCCCGGGGCCCAGGACCTTCCCCGGCCGGTGCTCGACGAAGGGCACCCACTGCTCCTTGTCCACTTCTCCTGCCGGCGGACCTCCCGGCGAGAGGCCTTCTGACACGGCGGTGAAGGTGGCTTTCGACCTGTCGAAGAGGCCCAGCCAGTCCAGCATCTCCCGCTGCCGTTCGGCGCGCCGCGAGGCGCCCGGAGAGGGCGCAGGGGCCGTCGCTTCGGCCTGGGGGGTGTAGACGATGTAGCGGTCCTGGATCATCACGGTCGCTCCCGAGGGCACAAGGATTCCCAGAGGCTGCCGGAGCAGCCTGGTCTGATGGTCTGGCGTCTGGTGCCCTCGGGCTCCGAGGTCTCGCGNNCTGCGGCCCGAGCCCCTCCAGGTTGGTAGGAGCCAGGTGGCCTTCTCGGCGCAGCGCCTGCCTCCCTGCCGGGTCCCAGGCTGGCGCCTGAAGGATTCGGGCCGGGTTCCGGTTCTGCACGTCCCGGCGACCAGACTCCTCCAGACCCTGGCGGGCGGCTCAGAGCCTGTCGGGTGATCCTCAGGGCTACCTGGCCGAGTAGACCTCTTCGTATGGCTGGACAACCACGAAGCCGTCGCCACGGAACTGCATCTGGAAACTCTCGCCGCTACCTCGGCCGAAGAGCGTGCTCAGGCTGATGTCCGTCTTGAGTTCGGGCTGCAGCCCGCCCGACCAGGCCACGGTGGCGTTGGGGTCCGTCATCACCGGTTCGGAGGCCGAGCACTTCAGCGTGAGCGGGTGGCCATACGACGTGATGGCCACGTAGCCAGTGCCGCTGAGTTCCACGCTGAAGAGCCCTCCGGCCATCATCCCGGCGATCTTCTTGATCATCTGCACATCGTAGGAGATGGTGTCCTCGAAGGCGAGCAGGTCATTGCCCTGGACGTTGAGCTTCTGCCCGTCGAGCCGGATGATCGAGATGTGCTTGCCGTGGTCCGCCACGTAGAGCTTCCCCTGCCCGCTGGCGGATGCCAGCACCGTCATCTCACCCGTCATCGCCTTCTTGAGGAACTTGCCGACGCCGCCTGCGAAGGCCCCTTCGCGCTCGAACTTGATCTGGCCGGTGTAGGCCACCATGGCGCCGATCTTGGTCCACACGCGGCCGGACAGGTTGATCTCGAGCATCTTCGTGGACTCCAACTCGAAGACGCCCTGCCCTCGGTCCTTCTGCCCCGTCTGCTCCAGGAACTGGCTCAGGGAAGAAGCTTGCATCTCGCCGCTCATCAGGTCAACCTCCGAATTGGTCTGCCCACCCCTTCGGGGCCGCGCATCGCGCCTCCTGGGACAAGCCTGGCCGACCGGTCGCGGCTTGCCCTGCGGGCAGCCCGGGGTGGGCTGTTGCCGCCCACCCTCTGGGGTCGCCAACACCCCACTCTCGCTGGCCGCGCCGGAGGCTTGAAGAAAGGGACCGGCCCCTTTCGGGACTGGTGGAGCACGGCGGGGCCAGTCGGTCTGGCTGGGCTTCAACTCAGTTCGGGTGGCAGCACCTCACTGGCGGCCTGGTCCAGGCAACTCCGGTCCACCATCTCCTTGCCTCCAGATCGGCAGCCATCAGACGGTGCCGGGCCAGGCCGTGGCCGTCTGGAAGATGGAGTGCCGCAAGCGCCTGCGCTCGATCCTGACCCTGGCGGAGGGGGGGGGAGGCGCTGCGGGTCCTGGACGGCAGGAGGCGTCGTCGGGATCTGCAGATTTCCCCCGCCCGGGCTTCCCCTGGTCGGCAATGTACTGCATCATGGGGACAAGCAGGAAGGGGTGCAGGGAATGAATCAGCCAGCTCGTTGGGCCGTCTTCGTCTGGGCCTTCGTCTTTCTTCTGGGGGCCGTCGCCGAGGCCCGACCCACCGTATCCGGAACTTTGAAGGCTTTCAACCCCGGGGCGGGTCGTCTGCAGATCCAGCGCGAGGATGGCACCGTCAAGAATGTGGTGCTGCGCGAGAACGCGG
Organism: bacterium UBP9_UBA1432; assembly: GCA_002329445.1. Taxonomy (GTDB): domain Bacteria; phylum Vulcanimicrobiota; class Xenobia; order Xenobiales; family Xenobiaceae; genus Xenobium; species Xenobium purgamenti. Next base: position 462 of record DCTU01000355.1, on the reverse strand, counting down.
TCTACGAGGTCTACGGCAACAAGGTCGCACCCACCACCTTCAAGCCCGGCATGCGGGTGGTGGTGCGCATCTGCGGTTCCCTCGCCGACGACCCCCTGGAGGCCGATCTCCTGACCGACTACGGCTCTTCCGGTCGATACGTCACCCGCAGTGCTGGCACTCCGAATCACACTCCCATCGGCAACTTCGCCACCGGGGCCGGGGCCGGCGGGGTCAGTCCGGGCCTTCCCTCCCTGGGCGGGCCCAGCGTCCTGGGCCCGCTGGGCATGGGGGGCAACTTCCAGGGCTCCCTGACCAATCCCGGCATCCACGGTCCAGTCCAGAATTCGGCCTACCCGTCGATTCCCCAGATGACGCCGGGCGCCAACACCGGGGCTCAGCCTTCCCCGCTGGGCAGTCCCTTCACCGGGCAGGCGGTGGCCAATCCCGCCGGCGCGGCCAACCCCTACGGCGCGCCCGGGC
>DCTU01000177.1 GCA_002329445.1 bacterium UBP9_UBA1432 | reverse complement strand
ACCAGGCCACCTGGTTGGCCGGGATGTCTGCAACGGTGCAGGAGAAAGCCCGATTGCGCGACTTCGAGGGCCCGGAGTTCCAGGAGGCGGTCCAGGCCTACTACCGCGAGCACGTGTGTCGCCTCGAGCCCTGGCCGGAGAGCCTGGAGCGGAGCATGGCCGGCCTCGGCGCGCCGATCTACCTCCAGATGTGGGGGCCCAGCGAGTTCGTCGCCACGGGGAGCCTCCGGGATTTCGACCGGGTGGAACGGCTGGCCGAGATCGCGGCACCGACCCTCTTCACCTCTGGCGAATACGACGAGGCCGCACCCGCCACCACGGCCCTCTACCACCAGAAGATGCCCGGCTCCGAGTTGGCCGTCCTCCCGGAGGCTTCCCACGAGCACCACTTGGAGCAACCCGAACTCTACCTCCGCCTGGTCCGGGACTTCCTCCGGCGCGCGGAGCGGAGATGATTCGCTTAGGGACCCCCTGGGATCTGCTCCTGGCCATGAATCCGCCGAGAATCTGCGGCATTTCCCCAGATTCTCAGCGGAAACCGCTTCTCCAGGCGGCCCGTTCCAGGCCCTAGCCCTTCTTCATGTCGGCGATCACGTTGTTGACCTTGACAGCGTAACCGCTGGGGTCGGCCGGGCGTTGCACTGCTGCGGCCCCGGCGCCGTCCTTCACCCCCGCCTTGGCGAAGCGCTGGGCTTCGTCCTGGATGATGTTCTTGGGGTTGAAGGCCCACTCCTTGCTGCGGTCTCCCAGGGCACCGCCGATATGATACTGGTAGAGGCCGAAGCTGGTGCCGTTGTCGCCCACCGCCTTGGGATTCAGGCCGCTCTCGACCACCGCCGTGGCCAGCATGACGTAGGGGTCGGCCCCGGCCTTCTTGGACTCCTGCCAGATCAACTGGGCGATCTCGTTGTCCTTGTATTTGTCGGGGATTCCGGCGGCTCCCCCGGGCTCGAGCTCCTTGGAGACATCGACGCTGGCACCTCCGGCATCGCTGACCGGAGCGTTGAGCGTGCCGGAATCTCCTCCGGCCGAGGTGCCCCCACCTGCGGAGGGCCCGGCGGCGCCCGCCGTTCCGGCCGTTCCCGCGGTTCCTGCCGCAATCGGTGCCCCACCACCTTGGACGGGCGCCACAGCCGTCCCGTCACTGCCCGCCTGGTTGGTGGGGGCGGCCTGGTCCTGCCCGGTCCCCATCCCCAATTCCTTCAGGAGCGCCTCGATCCGGGCCTGGGTCTGGGCCGCGCCCTCCTGGTCGCCCGACTGCAGTTGCTGTTGCCGCTGCATCTCCAGCTTCATCAACTCCAGCAGTTTCTGCTGAAGCTCCTGCTCCTCCGGCGTCTGCTGCGCCTGCTGGTCCTCCTGCAATTCCGGGCTGGCCTCGAAGCCATCTCCGATCGCCGTCTGTCGGGCACCCTCCACGGGGTCCCCCGCCGCCCTGGATCCTGCCAGACTGCCGGACTGCAAGGCCTGCAAGAGGCTCTGGGCGGCCGGGTTGTTCTGGAAGCTGTCCAGCTTCCGGGTCTCTCCGATGGGATCCAGGCTTGCCATGATGCCCTCCTGTTGTCACCTGCGACGATTTCTCTTCCCCGGGATCATGGCGCGCGTCACGGGGAAAAGACAGGGATGAAGGTTGCTTGGATGTTGCCGACGTTAACGGATTGTTGCCATCCGTGGACAAGGATGGCCTGAAGCACTTGGCTCGCCCCCCCTGCGCTGCATCATGGCCACGTGGCGCCGGGTGTGGCAGACTCATGGGCGACTCTTCCTCAGGAGGCCTTCCCGTGCGCATCCTCACCGGTCTCGTCCTCGCCCTGGTTCTGGTATGCGTCCTCGTCTTCCCGTTGGCCGCGCAGGCGGCGCCCGCGGACGCGACGATCCAGGGGCCGAACTATTCGCTCTTCGTCCCTGGCGCCCTGAAGGCCAGCGACAAGAGGCCCCTGGTCATGGTCTTCTCGCCGAACGGCGACACCCGCCAACTGGTGCAGATCTGGCGCCCCCACGCCGCGAAGTACAAGTGGTTCGTCCTGGGCTTCAACGGCTTTCGCAACGGGCAGGACGCGACGCCCATGGTGGCCGACCTGCGCACCATCCTCAAAGAGGTCCAGTCCACCTACCCCATCGACGGCAGGTGCCTGATCGCCACCGGGTTCTCGGGCGGTGGGATGTTCTCGCACGACATGAGCGCCCTGGAACCCCAGGCCGTGGTGGCCATCGTCGTCAATACAGGCATGTCTCACCCGCAGTCGCGCCTGCCCGCCCCGCGCAACCGGGTCGCGGTCTTCCTGGCCAGCCCCAGCGACTTCCGCTACCAGGAGATGAAAGCCGACGAGAAGCGCCTGAAGGCTCTGGGTTGGGAGACGAAGTGGATCGAGTTCCAGGGCGGGCACACCATCGCCCCGCCTGCGGCCTACAAGGAGGCCGCTGACTGGCTGGCCGGAATGATCAACTGGGCCCGGAGCCGCAAGCCCTAGTCCACCGCGCCTGCCCCAATTCAGCCATCTTTCAGGGTCATGGGCTTCCATGCAAGCGAGATGATCCCCCGCCAGCAGATCCGCGAAGCCTTCCTGGCCCACCGCCTGAATCAGGCGGAGCTGGTCCGCGTGGTCGGCTCGGGCGACCAGGCGGAGGAGGTCTTCCAGGACCTGCTGGACCCCGCCACCGACCTGCGAGATCCGGTGGACCCGCCGCGGCTGTCGGAAGCCTTGGAGGCCCTGGGGCTGGACCAGGAGTTTGCCGGGCTGGATCCGGCCAAGGTCTGGACGCCCTACGAGCGGGCCCTGTTCCGGCGCCTCTCGAACCCGGACTTCGACCCGAGCGAGCTTCCCGCCATCAGGGGCCAGGGTTCCGGCGAGGAGGCTCCCGGTCCGCTGATGGCCGACTTCGTGCGGACGGTCGACGGCGGGTTCGATGAGTGGGACCGCAACCAGGACACGCGCCTGGAGGTGGCCGAGATCGATCGGGCGATGGAGTCGGCGGATTCCACACCCGCCCAGTCCGCGGCCCTGGTCTTGCTGCGATCCAATCCTGAGGCCCTGGGTTCCTGCCAGCCCCAGGACGGGCCCGGGGTCACCCGAGCCGACCTGGGGATCCTGGCCCGACAGGGTTTCGCGGGGGCCCCCGAGGCGACTCGCAGCCTGGCAGCCGAATTCCGACAACTCCAGGCCGAGGCCCAGGGCCTGAACCCGGCCGCTCCCCTGGAATCCGAGGACAAGGACCCCCTGGTCACCCGGCAGAACCGCCTGGGTTCCTGCGTGCTGTTGTCCACGGCCGCGGGCCTGGAGCCGGAACAGGTCGAGGGCCTCTTCGAGACGAGCCCTGCCGGGGAGGTTCGGGTCAACTTCCGGGACGGCGAGGACGAGACAGTCTTCGAGTTGACCCCCGCCGAGCGGCTCTTCCACGCTCGCGGGGCATCCGGTGAGCGCTGGCCCGGCCTTCTGGAGGTGGCGATGGGGCAGCGCCTGGCCCGCCAGCAAAGGTCGTCCGGTTCGGTTCGCCAGGCCGCCGACGGAGTTCCGCCCCAGGAAGCGATCCTGGCTCTGACCGGTCGGGAGACCCGCATGGAATCCCTCGACGAGTTGAGCCTGCTGGCCACCCGCGACCTGGTCGCGGAGCTGTGCAGCCAGCCGGGCCCCCGCATCTGCGGGACCCGGCCCAGGCCCCTCCTCAAGGAGGAGCGCGCCTTCGACGTGGAGACCCTCCACAACGGGCTGCAGAACAGCCACTGCTACACCCTGCTCGACTATGACCCCCAGAGCGATACGGTCGGCCTCCGGAATCCCTGGGGTTCCGGGCCCTGGCTGATGGCCGCCGAATCCGCTGAGTCGGGATTGTTCCGGATGCCCCTGGCCCAGTTCTACGCCGGCTTCCGCTGGGTGGCCGCCCCCCAGCCCCAGGGCTGAGCCCCCCTGGCCGGGCCTGGCCTTCCTCCATCTCCTCCCCGCGAGGCCTCGATTCGTCCGCCCCTTGCCGCCTGGATGGTTGACATCTCGTGGCCTGCGGAATGAACATGGAGCCCGAAACGCGGGCGCCTCGGAACGCCCGCCCGACGAGGAGTCCCCTGATGAACTTCAAGCCCTGGAAGGTTGCCTCGATGATGTTGATCCTGGGCCTGGCCTTGTGCCTGCCCGCCCGAACCGAGACCTCCCCCCGCCCGAACGCCCCGATGCTGGGCAGCGGCATCGACCGCGCCGACCTGGACCCCGGCGTCCGCCCGGCCGACGACTTCTTCGACTACGCCACCGGGGGCTGGCGCAAGCGCAACCCCATCCCCGGCGACCAGGCCCGCTGGGGCACCTTCAACGTGCTGGACGACCAGAACACCCACCTGCTGCACGAGATCCTGCGCGAGGCCCAGGGGGCCGACGCCGGCACTCTCGAGCGCAAGCTCGGCGACTTCTACGCCAGCGGCATGGATGAAGCGGCCCGCGAAGAAAGGGGCCTGACTCCGATCCAGAAGGACCTGGAGGCCGTAGAGGCGATCCAGGATCGCCAGGGTCTCCAGGCCGCCGTCGCCCGGATGCACCGGGAAGGGCTCAACGCCTACTTCAACCTCTTTGCCAGCCAGGACGACAAGGACAGCACCCGGATGATCGGCGTGCTCTGGCAGGGTGGCCTGGGGCTTCCCGAGCGGGACTACTACCTGCGGGACGATGAGGACTCGCGCAAGCTGCGTGAGGCCTACCTGGCCCACGTCACGAAGATGTTCACCCTGCTGGGCGATTCGCCCGAGAAGGCAGCCCGGCAGGCCCAGGCCGTGATGGCGCTGGAGACGCGCCTGGCCCGGGCCTCGCTTCCCGCCGCTGAATTGCGGGAGGCCGAGAAGGTCTATCACCTGATGGACGCCGAGGCCTTCGCGGCCCTGACTCCGGACTTCTCCTGGACCGGGTATTTCGAGGGCCTGGGGATCCCCGCCCTGAACGAACTCAACGTTGCCATCCCGGGCTTCATGGAGGCCGTGAACCACGAGCTGGCCAGCACCCCCCTGGAGGATCACAAGAGCTACCTGCGCTGGATGGTGCTGCGCGGATTCGGCTCGCATTTGACCCAGGAGATGGAGCGCGAGAACTTCCACTTCTTCTCGACGGTCCTGAGGGGCGTCAAGGAGATGAAGCCCCGCTGGAAGCGGGTGGTCGAGACCGTCAACGCCGGGATGGGCATGGCCCTGGGCCAGAGCTACGTCCGGCGTGCCTTCCCGCCGGAGGCCAAGGCCCGGGTCCTGGAGATGGTGACCAACCTCAAGGCAGCCATGGCTTCTACCATCCCCACCCTGCAGTGGATGAGTCCGGCCACCCAGAAGGCGGCCCTCGAGAAGCTGGCGCTCTTCCAGGCCAAGATCGGCTATCCGGACCGCTGGCAGGACTACTCCAGCCTGGAGATCCGCCCCGGCGACTACGTGGGCAACCTGCGCCGCGTCCGGATCTACGAGGTGCACCGCGATCTGGCCAAGATCGGCAAGCCCGTGGACCGCGACGAGTGGCACATGACCCCCCAGATGGTCAACGCCTACTACAACCCCTCGATGAACGAGATCGTCTTCCCCGCCGGAATCCTCCAACCGCCCTTCTTCGACATGAAGGCGGAGGACGCCGTGAACTACGGGGGTATCGGGATGGTGATCGGCCATGAGATCACCCACGGCTTCGACGACCAGGGCTGCAAGTACGACGGACATGGGAACCTGCGCGACTGGTGGACCCCGGAGGATCTGGCCAACTTCAAGGCCCTGGCCGAGGGCGTCGAGAAGCAGTTCGCCGCCTATGAGGTGGCGGGCCTGAAGCTGAACGGCAAGCTGGTGCTGGGTGAAGCCATCGCGGATCTCGGCGGCCTGAACCTGTCCTGGAAGGCCTACCAGCGCTCCCTGCAAGGTCGAGAGCCGCATCTCCTGGACGGCTTCACCCCGGCTCAGCGCTTCTTCCTGGGCTACGCCCGGGTCTGGGCGATCAACATGCGTCCCGAGATGGAGAAGCTGCAGGTCAACACCGATCCCCACCCCCACGCCCGTTGGCGCGTGAACGGCCCCCTCTCGAACAGCCCTGAGTTCTTCGAGGCCTTCGGCGTGGCCGAAGGGGACCCCATGGCCCGGCCCGCCGAGCAGCGCAACCGGATCTGGTAGACC
>DCTU01000424.1 GCA_002329445.1 bacterium UBP9_UBA1432 | reverse complement strand
GCCTTCGGGGTCGGGGGAGGCGGCGGGAGGATGGGGTCGACCACCTTGGTGCCGCCGTCTTGGGGCTCCGGGCCGGGCGGCAACGGGGCCGGAGGCGGCGGCGCCTCGCGGTCCAGTTGCTGGCGGGCCACCTCGGGGCGGACCAGCAGGCCGGCNNTCCTCGCCCACCGAGAGGGCGTCCCCGCCCCGCAGGCCCCGGTAGCGCTCGGCCGCCTCGTCGAACGAGTCGGCCCAGGCGAAGGAGTCGTGCTCCCAGGTCAACAGACCAAAGCCCGAACGGATGGCGTCCAGCAGGACCCCGGTGTCGCGGAGGCGGGGCAGGTAGAGGTAGCGGAAGAAGTCCTCGACGACCTGCCTCACGGGCACGTGGTTGCCGCGCCACAGGGGCACCCGGTCCAGTTCCATGCGCAGGCGGGTGGGGGCCAGGCGGGTCACCATCTGCTCGTCGTTCAACAACTTCTTGCCGGCCCGCACGGCCAGGGGGTCGGAGCCCGTCAGGCGCATGGCCTGCCAGGTGGTGGGCGACTGCGGGGTGTCCTGGGTCGGGAACAGGAGCCACTGGTAGGTCTCAGGGATGCGCAGCGCCACGGTCTTGTCCATCGAGGCCAGTTGCACCTCGGCCTGCTGCACCTGGTGATGGGACAGGTCCAGCTTCTCGCGCTCGGCCAGGATGGACTTCCATGCCAGGTAGCGGCGGAGGGCCTCGTCCAGCTCCTGCAGGCGGTTCTTGTCCGGCGCCAGGAAGACCAGGCTGTTCTGGCGCAGGCGCGGGCCGCTGCCGCACCTGGACTGGATCTCGCGGGCGGCGGCCTCGGCGGCGCAGTTCGGCTCCTTGGACCAGGCCTGAGCGCTGCCCAGCACCACCAGGCGCGCCTCGGGCAGGTCCGGCACGTCGGCCGTGCCGCCCGGCAGGGGGTGGACCCGCTTGAACTCGCCGGTCTTCACCAGGTCCTGGCGCAGGCGCCGGTCCAGTTCCTCGACCACCTTGTCCGGGTCGCGCTTGAGCTGCTCGGCCCGGTCCTCGGCCAGCTTGGTCACGGTGGGCTGGGTGTCGTACCAGAAGCGGGAGCCGTCCTGGTAGAGGTAGGTGGCGGCGGCAGCCAGGCGGCGCAGGGCGTCGCCGAAGACGGACGGGGACTCGCCCGGAACGACCGAGCCCAGCTTGATTCGCCGGTCCTCAAGCCCGCGGTTGGCGGCCGTGGTGATCGGCGCCGAGCCCAGGTAGATGGTGCGGGCAACCCGGCGGCAGGCCGCATACCGGCCCAGGTTGGGCACCTCGGCGTCGGTCTTCACGGGCAGCGAGTTGGGCCCGTCGACGTCCTTCTCGAGGATGGGCACCCAGTTGTCCGACAGGTAGCGGGTCAGCTCGAACTGCACCCGGTTGTCGTCGATGGGGATGTGGGCGGGCTGGATCAGCGGGTTGCGGTCGCCTTTCTCCCACAGGCTGTGGATCACCGCGGCCATCAGGCGCAGCACGCCCCGGGTGCGCTGGAACTTCACCAGGGTGGACCAGTCGGTGTACAGGCGGTCGAAGACCTCGGGGTGGATCGGATAGGCGGCCTGCAGACGCTTCTCGTAGTCGGACTCGCGGNNGGGGGGAACTCCTGGGCCTGCGAGCGGTAGAGGTCGGCGTAGGCCCGGGCCACCACGTCGCGGTCGCGGAACCGGGCCGGGTCGGCGAGGGGTTGGAACAGGCGGCGCCGGACAATCTCGAAGCCCTCCTCGGCGCTGGCCGGGCGCCACGAGGACTCCAGCCGGCCCACCACGTTGCGCAGCCGGTCCAGGGCCTCCCGGCCGCGCCGGCCGCCCACCTCGACGTCGTCGGCCTGGGTGTGCGGCGAACCCGCGGTGTCCGAGGCCGGCAGGCTGATCACCAGCAGGCAGTTGCGGGCCAGCTTGGCCGACTCGGTCAGCGCCTGGGCGAAGCTGAACTGGGTCTCGAAGCCCCCGCCGGGCAGGTCGCCCTGGTCGTGCAGTTGCCGGGCGTAGGCCACCCACTCGTCCACCAGGACCAGGACCGGCCCATACTCGTTGAACAGCTCGCGCAGCATGTCGCCAGGGCTGGTGGCGCGCTCGTCGTCGGCCCGGACACGCTCGAAGGCGGCCCGCCCCCCCAGTTGCCAGGCCAGTTCGCCCCAGAGGGTGCGCACCACGGTGCCGTCGTGCCTGGTGACCGGGTTCCCAGGTGAAATCTTGTTGCCCACCAGGACCACCGTCCGGGCCCGCGGCAGCGCGCTGACCCCGGCCTCGGCCATCACGGTCTCCAGACCCGCCAGGTCCGAGGCGGAGACGCCCGAGAACATGTGGTACAGGGCCAACATCGAGTGGGTCTTGCCGCCCCCGAAGTTGGTCTGCAACTGCACCACCGGGTCGCCACTGTTCCCGGCGATCCGGTTCAGGCCGTTGACCAGCAGGCCCTTGAGGCTTTGGGTCAGGTAGGTGCGGCGGAAGAACTCGACCGGGTCGCGGTACTCGTCGGCGCCCTCGCCCAGGTGCACCTGCCACAGGTCGGCGGCGAACTCGGCCTGCTGGTAGCGACCCGAGGCCACGTCGGGGTGGGGCGTGACCACCTCGCGCCAGGGCTTGAGGGTGCCGGTGCTCTCGATGGCGGTGCCCGCGCTCTTGCGCTTCTCGCTGCGCACCTGCTCGTCGAAGCGGATGCGCAGCAGCTCCATCTTCAGGCGTTCCACCTCGTCGGCCTGGGGGGCCGAGACGGCGGAAAGCAGGCGCCCGGCGGAGTCCAGCACCCGGTAGGCATCGTCGGAGGTGAAGGCGTGCTGGTGGGCCCAGCGGTTGCGGCTGTCGCGCAACTCGCTGACCATGCTTCGCTCGGCGAAGCCCAGGACGTTGCGGAAGACGTCGTTCCAGGTCACCCACATCAGCTTCAGCAGGGCCGAGACGTCCCACTCAGGGAGGGGCCGGTTCATCAGCATGGGGTCGCCCGTGAACTCCTGGCGGACCTGGGGGTTGAGGGCCGAGGGCCCGACCGCCTTGATCTCGCGGTCGACGAAGGGGCCCAGGCCCTCCTTGAGGAGTTCCATCGCCTTGCCGACGCGCTCATGGTTGGTGGTGGCCATGCTTCCTCCGTCTTGTAGACTTCCCATGGTAGAGCTTCAGAGGGGGCTGCCGGGGATTCAACCGGCTTCCAGCAGCTTGTGGAGGCCTTCCAAGAGGACCTGGAAACTGCGGGAGCGGTTGCGCTCCGGGTCCAGATGACGGGCCATCCGCCTCGCTCCGGCGATCTTCTGGAATTGCGGCACCAGCCTTGCCACTTCTTGTGAGGGCTTCTGGATCTGGTCAGGGTTCCGGAACCGAGCCTTGTCGGCAAGGCTCTTCAGCCCCGCGCACTCGTAGGCTTCGGCCAAGGCCTCCGGGTCCCCCAGATACCAGGCCTCCAGTTCGCGGCAAGCCAGGCGAACCATGGTTTCCGGCCGGCCCGCCTCCCGAACCAGGTTGCACAGGCGCTCCTTGAGGTCGTGACAATCCTCAAGGTCCTGGTCCAGGAGGACGACGAACCGCGCCCCAGGTTCGGTCCAGCCGCGGAGCTTTCGCGGAATGCTCCTGATCAGGTCCTGCTTGCCCTCGTGGGGGATGCACAGGAAATCCCGCTCTGGGACCAGGCCCGGGAAGACGCGCGGCAGCAGGCCATCCAGGAGCTGCTTTGAGGAGGGTTCCTCCAAGAGAAAGACCAGGCGGCTCAAGACAGGCCCGCTCCTTCGAAGAGGCCTTGCTTCCAGAGGGTCCCGGGTGGGTCTCCCTGGGCCACCAGGCTGCGGAGGAGTTCGGAGTCCGACGCCTTGTGGACCGTGGCGAAGCCGCGGCGTTTCGAGAGCCAGTAGACCTCCTCCAGTTCCGTGGCGTTGAGGAGATCCGGTGAGTGGGTGGAGGCCAGGACCTGGCCGCCCCGCCGGGCGTAGTCGCGGAATTCCTCGACCAGTTCGGGAAGGACCTCGGGGTAGAGCTGATTTTCCGGTTCCTCGATGGCCAGCAGGGGGTGGGGTCTGGGGTCGTAGAGCAGGACCAGCCAGGCGAAGAGTTTGATGGTGCCGTCCGAGACGAACCGGGCGGTGAAGGGGTCCTTGAAGCTGCCGTCCTGGAAGCGCAGGACGACGCGGCCATCCTCCATCTCTTTGGCTTCCACCCCGGTCACCCCGGGGACCCGGCGGTGCATGGCCCGGAGGATCCGGTCGAAGGTCGGGCGATGGTGCCTGAACAGGTACTGAGCCACCTGGGCTACGTTCTCGCCGCGGGTCGACAGGTGGGCGGCCTCCCCGGCCTCGGCGCTGGGTCGGGCCTCCTGGATGTGGAAGTCGGAGATGTGCCAGTTCTCCAGGATGCTTCGGAACTCGGCTGCCACCCGGAACTGCTTGAACTGGCCCAGCCCCTTGATGGCCAGGAGGCTGGGATCGTCCAGGACGTGCTCCTCCCGTTCGGCTTCAGCATCCTTCTGCCCCAAAGCGGGCTCTTTGGCGATGGCCGTTCCGCGCCCCCGGGAAAAGTCGACGAAGTGCCAGGGCTTGCCGGTCTGCCCCCGGCGGAACTTCAGGACCTCCCGAGCCACGACCGGAGCCCCGTCCTCCTCGGCCACGGCCAGTTGGTAGGTGGCCAGGCGCCCCCCGCTCTCGCGGAACTTGACGGTGACCTCGATGGGCCCCGCCTGACCGCGGCTGACCAGTTCCCGGAACCCTCCACGGCGCGCCACCGCCTGGGCCACGTTGTGCGTCAAAGACTCCTTGAGGAAGCTGAAGACGTCGAAGAGGGTGGTCTTCCCCGACCCGTTGGCCCCCACGAACACGGCCAGGCTGGGCAGCCTGTCCAGTTTGGCGTGGCGGAACAGGCGGTAGTTCCGGATTTCCAGTCCTTCAATCTGCACGATTCATCCCTCAACCTCTGGGCAATCAAAGTGGCTTTGCACGGCCCTAGAACAGCTCCTCCTGGACCGGTGTCCCCGAGGCGGGTTGCAAGCTCTGGGACAGCCGGGCCAG
>DCTU01000182.1:586-5897 GCA_002329445.1 bacterium UBP9_UBA1432 | reverse complement strand
CGTGGTCCCCTCCATCGTGGCGGTGGATCGGTCGGGTCGGCTGCTGGTGGGCGAGTCGGCCCGAGCCTACGTGGATCTGCCCGGCAGTGGCGCGCGACAGGTCAAGCGCAGGATGGGCACGGGCGAGCAGGTCGCCCTGGGCGGCAAGGCCTACCGGCCTGAGGAGATCTCGGCGCAGATCCTGCGGCTCCTGAAGAGCAACGCCGAGCAGGCCCTGGGGGTGACGATCCACAAGGCGGTCCTCTCGGTTCCGGCCAACTTCGGAGAGGCCCAGCGCAAGGCCACCTACGACGCCGCCCGCCTGGCCGGGCTGGAGGTGGTGCGCATGATCAACGAACCCACCGCCGCGGCCCTGGCCTTCGGCGTGCGGAACTCCCAGGCGGAGGGGCAGGTGGTGGTCTTCGACTTCGGCGGGGGCACCCTGGACGTCACGATCCTGGAGATGATGGAGGGAATCCTCGAGGTCAAGGCCAGCTACGGGGATGCGCAGCTCGGCGGCAAGGATTTCGACCAGGCCCTGGCCGACCTCCTGGAGCGGAGGTTCCGGCTCGCGCACCCGCAGGCTCAGGCCTCCGAGCGGGCCCGCGCCGAGCTGCGCTCGGTGGCCGAATCGGTCAAGACCCAGCTCTCCCGGCACCCCGCCGTGCAGGCCTTCTGCCCGAACTATGCGGTTGAAGCAGGCCGCCCTCTGGACCTGGAGTTCGAGGTCACGCGCCGGGAGTTCGAAGAGGCCATCCGCCCGCTGCTGGAGCGGGCCCGCAAGTGCCTGCAGACGACGCTCGAGAAGGCGAAGGTCCAGGCCCGCTCGGTCGGGCGGGTCCTCCTGGTGGGAGGCACCACCTACGTCCCGGCGGTTCGAACCCTGGTGGCAGAGATCATGGGTCAGGAGCCCCGACGCGAGGTCGACCCCGACCTGGCCGTGGCCCAGGGAGCCGCCATCGAAGCCGCCCTGATCGCCGGGGAGATCCCCAGCGACCAAGGCCTGATCAAGACCGACGTGACCAGCTTCGGGCTGGGGGTGAACGTCGTCGGATTCGTCGGACTTCACATGGTCAACGACCTCTACGACGCCCTGATCCAGCCCAATACCACCCTCCCCTACCAGGTCAGCAAGAGCTACTCGCTTCTGCACGCCCAGCAGAAGCAGGTCCAGCTCTGCCTGTACCAGGACCACGAGGGGACGGCGAAACGGGTCGTCGACGCCCAGGCCACGGGGCTCTCGGCCGAGATCGAGGACATCCCGGTTTCCGAGACAGGCGAGCCCCACCCCCTGGAGGTCGACTTCTCCTACGACCTGAACGGGCTGATCCAGCTCCGGGCCCGGATCCCCACCACCGGCCAGGAGGTCGCCCTGATGACCTCCCGCGACGGCGCGCGGAGCCTGGACCCGGCGGCCTTCGCACAGTCCAAGGCCAAGGTGGACGACCTGTGGTCCCGAAGCCCCCTGGCCAACCGCTACGAGGGGCTGATCCGCAAGGCCGAACGGATGGTCCCGGAGTTGCGGCCCGAAGACCGCAAGAAGGTCCACCAGGCCACGGCAGCCCTGCAGGAGGCCCTGGCCTCCGGAGACGAGTCCCGCGTCGAGAAGGCCGCAGACCGGCTGACCGATCTCCTCTTCGACCTGGATGGAGCCTGAAACCATGGAGGACCCCTACGCCATCCTGGGCATTCCCGGCACCGCCACCCCCGAGGAGGTCCGCCGGGCCTATGCCCGACTGGTGCGCCGGCACCCGCCGGAGAGCGACCCCTCGAGCTTCGCGCGGGTCCGCCGAGCCTACGAGGTCCTTCGTGATCCCGCCCGCCGGGAAGAGCACGACGCCGAGGCGATCTGGGGGGACGAGTGTCGCGCCCTGGTCCAGGAAGCCGAAGAGCACCTGCACCAGGGCCGCCCGGCTCGGGCCACGGCCTTGCTGAAGCGGGTCCTGGTGCTGAACCGGAACCTGGACCCGGCCCGTCGCCTCCTGGTCCGGGCCCTGGGCGCCCAGGGGCGCTTCCGGGAAGCCCTGCGCGAGGCCGAGCGCCGGATCTCCCGGAGCCAGGAGGACCTGGGACCTCTCTGTCAGGCGGCCTGGATCTGCTACAGGTGGATCGAGGTCTCGCGCGACCACCCCGTCCGGAGACGACGGCTGGAGGCGCGGGCCCACGACCTGCTGGACCGGGCCCATCAAGCCGACCCCGAACACCTCGGGGTCCGTGTCGTGAGAGCCGAACTGTACAGGCTCATGGACCGGCCCGAGCGGGCCCTGGAGTGGCTGGATGGCAAGTCTCCCGGCGGCAGCGGAAACAGACTCTGGAACCTCCACCCCTGCCTGATCGAAGCTGCCCTGATGATCGACCGCCTGGACCGCCGAGGGCTCCAGGCGTGCCTGCGGGGGATCGAGTTCGCCTGCCTGGTGGGTGAGAGCGAGAAGGAGGCGGGCCTCTTCTTCGTCCAGCAGGCCCGGAAGGAGATCAGACGGGGGAGTTTCCATTCCCTGCGCTGGCTGATCCACGCGGCCGAGGTGTCGGGCTCGGGGGCCCAGGAGGTCCGCCAGGCCCTGGCGCCCCTGAAGGACCTGCAGGCCCTGATCCGCGAGCGGAACCGCATCCCGCCCAAGCTTTGGGGAGTGCGCCGACTGCTTGGACTGGAGATCGAGCTGATCCGGGTGCCGGTCGAGCGCGAAGCGGAGATCCTCCGGCACTGGGAGGAGGTCCAGCACAGAGTCCTGGAAGAGCCCCACAGGCTTCGCCGCCGCTGGGCCAGGAAGCTGCGGGAGTCCTGCCCTATCTTCAGCGGACGGAACCAGCCTCTGCTGGCCGCATTGGAGGAACCCTGATGCCGGACGGAAAGGGTCTCGGAAACCACTACGAGCGCCTGGGAGTGGCCCCCGAGGCCTCCGACGAAGAGCTCAAGCGCGCCTATTGCCGAGCGGTCCGCAACCATCCGCCGGAGGCCGATCCCGAAGGGTTCCGACGGATCCGGGAGGCCTGGGAGACCCTCAAGGATCCCCGCTCGCGCAGCCAGTACGACGCCCTCCTGCGTCATGGCGGCGAGATCCAGCGCCTCTTCGAGGCGGCCCAGGCCGCGGAGGAGGCCGAGGACTTCCAGGAGGCCGGCCGCCTGCTGAAGCGCATCCTGGTCCTGAGCCCGGACATGGAGGCGGCCCGGGTCCGGCTGGCCTTCGGCCATCTTCGCCAGGAGGACTGGGACCAGGCCATCCGGCAATTCGACCACCTGGTCCGGGAGGGGGCCGAATCCGAACATCACTGCCACTGGGCGGCCCAGGCGCGATTCCTCCAGGCGATCCAGGAGGCGACGCCGGAAGCGCGCTCCGAGAAGCTCTTCAAGGAGGCGATGGAGCTGTACCGGAGGGCCAGCCAACTCGAGCCCACCAACGCCGAGCCCCACCTGGGCATGGCCCGCATCCACCGCCACCAGGGGCGCCTGGACGAGGCCCTGGTTTGCGTGGAGAGGGCCGTGGGCGCCGACGGCCGGGTGGACTTCCAGGACTTCGAGGCCCTGCATCTGGCCTGCCTGATCCACCTGGACCGCGAGGACCCGGCGGGGTTCGAGCAGACCCTGCGACGCATCGGGGGGCTCTCGGCTGAAGCGGAGTCGATCAAGTACGTCGGGTGGCACTTCGCCGAATCCGCCCTGCGCGCGGCCCGGGCAGGAGCCTTCGTGCCGGCCGGCCGGCTGGCCGCGGCGGCCCTGGAGTTCGCACCCGACGAGCCCTGGATGCGCGAGATGGCCGAGGACTTCAAGCAACTGGCGGAGGTGGCGCGGGAATTCGAGAGGGTCCCCGAGGACGAGGAGTTCCTGAAGATCATGCTGGCGCTGGAGCTGCAGCTCTGCGTCGCCTCCGAGGAGGAACGGGAGCCGTTGCAGGCCCGGTGGAACGAGACGGTGGGACTCCTTCCCCGGATCAAGCCGGAGGTGCTCTGGAAATGGAGCGCCATCCTGAAGAAGAACTGTCCGACCTTCTATCGGCGCAACCGGGAGCTGGTGGACCAGATGGAGACGCTGGGCGCCCGGTTGGCCCCGATCATGGCGGAAGGAGAACGGGCCTGCCAGGATCCCCTGCTCCCTGAAGTGCTTCGCGGGGTGGCGGGGTTGATCCGCTGCATGGCCGCGGACACCCTTGGAGAGCACAAGGAAGAGCACGTCCAGGGAATCGAGAAGGCCTTCGAGGCCGTGCCGACCTGGCCACCGGCCCAGATCCGGGCCGGCCTGACCAGGCTCCGAACCCAGTACCCCAGCCTGTGTGCCTGCTACGAACCGTTCCTGGGGGATCTGGAGAAGGTCGTGGGGACGAAATACGTCGAGCCCGCCACGGACAATTCGGGGTGGTGCGGCTGTCTCTTCCTGGTCGGAATCGCCGGCCTGCTGATGGCCCTGATCGGGGGTTGCGGCTGACCCGCCACGGCCTCGGGACACCCATTCAGGTCGCCCCTGGCGCCTTGACGGATGACCGGTTCCCTGTAGAATCACGCAAAAGCCCCCTGCCTGTTGCTATTTGGGAGGTCCCTGTTGTCCAAGTCCCTGATCGTTGCCGAGAAACCCAGCGTGGCCCGCGATATCGCCAAGGCCCTGGGCGGCTTTGAAGACCACAAGGAATACCTGGAGAGCGAGGCCTGGGTGGTTTCCTGGGCCGTGGGCCACCTGGTCGAGTTCAAGGATCCCGACGAAATCGACCCCCGCTACCGGCAGTGGAAGCTCGAGGATCTGCCGATCCTTCCCTCCCCCTTCGAACTCAAGCCCAAGCAGGGCAACTCGGCCCGCCTGGCGACACTCAAGAAACTGCTCCACCGCAAGGACGTCACGGGCGTGGTCAACGCCTGCGACGCCGGCCGCGAGGGCGAGCTGATCTTTCGCGAGATCCTGGACTACCTGAAGGTTCACAAGCCCAGCCAGCGCCTCTGGCTGCAGTCGATGACCCCCGAGGCCATCCGCCAGGGCTTCCAGAATCTGCGGCCCGGCTCCGAGTATGATCGCCTGGGCGACGCCGCCAGATGCCGCTCGGAGGCAGACTGGCTGATCGGAATGAACGCCACCCGGGCCCTGACCCGGCGGATGAAGACCCGCACCGAGAAGAACTCCTGGTCCGCAGGCCGGGTGCAGACCCCGACCCTGGCCATGCTGGTGGACCGGGAGCTGGAGATCCTCTCCTTCCGCCCGACCCCCTTCTGGCGGATCCAGGGCCGCTTCGTGGCGCCCGACGGGAACTCCGGCGCTCACGAGTACGAGGCCACCTGGTTCGACCCGTCTTTTCGCGGGGACCCCGACCACCCGCGCAAGGACGACTGGATCCCCGACGAGGCCCGGCTCTCC
>DCTU01000182.1:291-514 GCA_002329445.1 bacterium UBP9_UBA1432 | reverse complement strand
GGGTGCTGCCCAGAGGCTGTACGAGGCCCACAAGCTGATCACCTATCCGCGAACCGACTCGCGCTGCCTGCCTCCCGACTACCGGGGGCCCGTCCAGGATGTCCTGCGCATGCTGGAGGGGAAGGCGGGGCGACCGGCGGATGGCTTCCTGGACTTCCCGCTGTATGGAAGGGCGGCCCGCCACCTGCAGAAGGAGGGTCTGCAGAACCAGGCCCGGATCTTC
>DCTU01000182.1:0-260 GCA_002329445.1 bacterium UBP9_UBA1432 | reverse complement strand
GCCGGACTGCGACCCGACGAAGCCAGGATCTACAACCTGATCGTCCGGCGCTTCCTGGCCGCCTTCCATCCCCCGGCCACCTGGATCAAGGTCGAACGGGTCACCGTCGTGGCCAAGAACCACTTCCGCACGCGTTCCCGCCACCTGGCCAAGGCCGGATGGTATGAGGTGTACGGGCGCGACGCCGAGTCCGAGAAGGACCGCGAGCTGCCCGCCCTGGTCCCAGGTCAGGACAAGACGCGCGACGTCCCGGCCCGCAA
>DCTU01000071.1:30299-33892 GCA_002329445.1 bacterium UBP9_UBA1432 | reverse complement strand
GCTGCTGGTCTATTCCCGGTTCGGGGATGTCCCCCCCCACCTGCTCGTGGCCGTGACTGCCTTCCAACTGGTGGTCTCCTTCCTGTTCGCGGGCTTCGGCCTGTGGATGGGGAGCCTCCTGGAAGACCCGGAACGCGCGGCCGGGACGGTCCGAACCCTGGCCCTGGTCGCCCTTCCGGGAACNNCTGCTGGCCACCCGGGTGATGCCCGACACCATGGTCGTGGCGGGCCTGACCCTGTGGGCCCTGCTTGTCTGGATCCCCCGGATCCGCCCCAATCAGGCCATCCCCAGCAGCGTCCTGGCCCTGGTGCTCCTCCTGCTCCTCCCCTTCCTGCCCGTCATGTCCACCCTGGGGCAGGATCTCCGAGAGCTGGACCTCAACCAGATCCACCCCCTGCACGCGGTCCAGAGTCTGACCCTTCCCCATCCCGCCGACCCCAACCACCTGGCCCTTCTGGAGGGAGACCCGGACTTCGAAGAGCTCCGAGCCCGGGGTCCCAAGCATTTCAACTCCTCTCCTCAGAACCTTGCCGTGCGCGTCCAGGCCCACCCCATCCTCCGACAGCGCCTGGAGCAGGCCCATCGCCGGGCGGGTCTGCAGCGACTGCTGCTGCTGGGGTTGACCTACGGCCTGGCCGGACTGCTCCTGATCCATCTTGCCGTCGGCCGCGCCCGGAAGTGCCGCTGAGAAACCGAGAATTCGGACCCCATCCTGAAACCTCGAGACCTGGAGGTCCCACGTGGGCAATCCCTTCACCCCCGACCCCACCACCCCCAAAGGTCATGGCAAGTACGTCGAGCGGGCCCAGTTCCTGGGTGAGGCCAGCCGCCGGATTCGATCCGAACAGGACCCTGAAGAGTTCCGTTCCCTGCTGGAGAGCAAGGTCCACAAGGAGAAGCGGGTCTCGGACCCGTTGCAGCCCGAGGAGATGGAAACCCTCGAGGACGTGGCCCGGCCCGGAGCCTGCGCGCTGGGAGCCACCTCGGATCTGCGCCAGGAGGCCACGCAGTTGGAAGCCCGTCGCGAAGAGTCCGGCCGCGACGAGGCGGAAAAGAGGCTGGGAGCCTGGCACGGCCCCAGCGCCTTTGCCGGCCTGCCCGCAGCCGCCTCCCTGGGCCTGTTGAACATGGCCCAGATCCAGCACGGAGAGCGCTCACGTGGCGGCAACCGGGCCTCGATGCGGATCGAGATCGCTCCGGGAGAAGCCCGGGTCGATCCCGAACTGGTACAGGGGCTGATCGAAGCGGGCCTGCGTCGTCCGATCTCTGGCCTGGAGGACCCGCGTCTGGCCAGCGCACCTCCCCAGCTCCCCTCCGACGAGGGATGGCGAACGGCCCCGACCGGAAAGGGGGTGGCCATCCACTGGGAGGCACCCGGCCGAAGCGCCTACCAGAGGCTGGAATGGTCGGAGGCGAACCTGGTCCTGGAGACCGCCGCCGGCACGAAGTTGCAGACGCTTGAGAGACAGGGCGGTCAGATCTTCGTCCGTCACTCCTCGCGCGAAGCTCCTCCGGCCTTTCCGGTCTGAGTGCCCGGCTCGGGCAGCTCGGAGAGTTCGAACACCACCAGGCCGTCGGCGAAGCGGGCGGGCTCGCCCAGGATCGGAATCAGCGCCTCTTCGATCTGCTCCTGACTGGGGCCGACCAGCAGGTCCGTGTGCAGGATCAGGTAGCGAAAGCCCATGGCGCGAAGGCTGACAGCCCCTTCGCGCAGACGCCTCCCAGCCACCACGGAGTGCTCGGCCCCGGTCTGAGCGTTGCGCACCTCCTCCATGAAAGAGTTGCGGGCCACCTCGGGGCTCAGCACACCGCTGGTCCGATAGGGGATGGGCCGGCGATGGACCGTCTGATAGTAGAAGAACTCTCCGGGCAGGAGCAGGCTTTCGGGACGTTCGAAAGGATAGTCGATCAGGCCGTACTCCTCGGGGTCGGTGGCCACCATCTCATAGAAGGCCGGGACCGAGGCGGGACTGGTGGGCAGCGGCCAGGGCGCCGGCGAGAGCAGGGTGACCTCCAGGACGCAAGCCCCGGCCACGAGAACCGAGAGGCCCAGACCATCCCAACGCGACAGCCCCGCCGAGAGCCATCGCAGACCCATGGCCGCCAGGATCCCCAGGGCCAGCAAGCTCAGGGCCAGGAAGCGGAAAGGGATGGCCAGCTTGTGGAACATCGGGAAGAGCCAGTACATGGCGTGATAGAACGGGCTGAAGACCCCGTGTGAAGAGAAGTCGGAGAAGGTGACGACCGGCCCCAACGAGAGCACCAGGAAGAAAAGGCCGGCCGCCATCCAGTAGATCTGGGCCGAACGGTCGTCCTCATCCAGGCTTCCCCGCCGTTTCCAGGCCAGGATGGCCAGTCCCAGGGCCACCCAGCCCAGGTAATGGACCCGGGTCAGCCGATCGATGGTGACGGTGACCGTGGCGTTTCCCTTGCCCGGCAGGAAGAAACCCACCAGGTTGGTGTGGTTGTGGAAGCCCCGGACCCCACGGGCGCTGACGCTCCAAGGCGAGTTGCTGCCCAGGAAGTCCTGGAAGCGCAAGAGAGAACGGCTGGGAGCCTTGTCCGGCATGACGATGTTGGCCGGATCGCTGACCACCAACTGGAAGACCAGGGCGAACGGGAAGACCAGGCAGGTCCCCAGGGCCAGACCGGCGACGATCCGGAACAGGGGATCCCGCAAATCCAGCAGCGCCTTGGACGCTCGGGAACGGACCTGCTCGAGCATGGCCTCCCGCTGCCGCCAGGTGCGCCACCTCCAGCGCAAGGGGCCGGGCGCCATGAAGACCCCGGTCCCGCGCGCAGCGAGCATGAAGGCGGCGTAGACCACCATGAACTGGCCATAGTACCAGCACGAGAAGGTGGTCAGGAAGAAGAAGAATCCGGCCAGCAGGAGGTCGCGAAATCTCCTGGTCTCCACCGAACGGTGCATGAAGAGGATGCACAGGGGCATCCAGGCCGTATTGAGGGTCTCGGTCACCCCACTGGTCACCGGGTAGGCCAGCACGTAGGCCGACAGACCATACACTGCCCCGGCCGCCAACGCCGCGGGGGCACTGCGGACCACGTGCCGGGCCAGGGCCCAGGCGGCCATGCAACCGGCCCAGAGGTTGCCGACGATCAGCAGATTGTAGGCGGTGACCAGGGGAAAGACCGACAGAAGCAGACCCACCGCCAGGCAGTTGAACGGGTCGGCCACGAAGAGATAGCCACCCGCGGGAGCGTTCACCAGCCGACAGAACAAGGGCAGGGCTCCCTGGATCAGCGAATCCCGCACCCACCAGTGCCCCCACGCATGCTTCCAGAAGTCCCCATAGGGGTCACCGGCGAAGCGCTCGGTGAAGACCTGGGCCACGGGCCAGGTGGCCACCACCACCAGAAGCAGGTAGAGGGCCGTGGCCAGGGGCCAGCCTTCCAACCACGAGAAGCGGGGGCGGTCTGGTGGGGTCGGATTCATCGAGGGTCATCGTAGCAGGCCGCCCCCCTCCGGTTCAATGAGGGGCCCGAAGCCCCCGGGGCCAAGGCCAGGAACGGGCGAAGAGGGACCACCCTCTGCCCGGGGAATGAGGCCGGCATGCGTTCGGCCGCCCGCGTG
>DCTU01000071.1:20107-30190 GCA_002329445.1 bacterium UBP9_UBA1432 | reverse complement strand
GCCAACGCCCTGCGGACGGCCTACTGGCCCGAGTCGCCGGTCTCCACCGGCGAGCTGGGAGATCCCCTGGCCGACTGGTTGGGCCTGGAGGAATACCTGACCCGGGCCTCGCTGCAGGATCCCCAGATCGAGGCTTTGCGGCCGCTGGAAGACCGTGCCCTGGAGGCGGCCGAAACAGCCTTGGAGGGCTACACCCGCCTGCTCGAGCCGTTGACGCCCTCCCAGCGTCGGAAGCTGGCCGAGCCCCAACCCGGCGTGGTCGACCACAAGGCCCTGGGTCTGGACAGCGCCGGACTGGACCAGATCCTGGTCTGGCTTCACCGCCTGGACGAGCGGGCTCACGGGGCCAGAGAGCCCGCCCCGGCCCAGAGCCCGCCCCCTTCCCCGATGCGGATGGCGCCGACCCGACTGGCGGTCTCCATGACCCGGCTTCTGGAGGATCCCCACGAGCCCCTCACCCCGGCCCAGGCCCGGGCCATCCTCAAGCGCGAAGTCGAACTCCGAAAGACCCTGGAAATCCTTCACAACACCCACGCCCAGGCTCGCCGGGTGCTGACGGTCGCCCAGCGCCAGGAAGCCCTCTCCCTGCCGCTGCGGCGCTGGGAGCCCTTCCCGTCACCCCGGGCCCTGGACCTCTTCATCCGATCGGTCCAGGAGCGCCGGAAGGAGGGCCCCGGCACGTGACCCCTGTCCGCAGCCTCCTGCACCGATCCGGCCCCTGGCTGGTGGCCACGCTGGCCTACCTGGTCCTGGCCTTGGCCGTCACCTGGCCCCTGGCTCTGGAGTTGGACAGCCACGTCCTGGGATATCTGGGCTTCGAGAACACGGCCCAGACCATGTGGCACTACCATGCCTGGCGCGAATTCCAGACCGACCTGCTGCGCTCGAACCTGCAGGAGCGAGGCTTCCTGGGCAGCCTCGCCCACCTGGGAGAGATCTATCGGATCTCGGTGTCCTTCCCCGAGAAGAACAGCCTGGCCAACGGCATGGACTTCGTCTGGACCTGGCCGCTGGATCTGCTCTTCGGCCTGCCTGCCTACCACAACATCAAATGCTGGCTGATCCTGGTCGCCAACGGCCTGGCGGGGATGGCGCTGGCGCGGGCCACCGGGGCAGGCCGACTGGCCTCCTGGGTCGGCGGCACGGTCTTCTCCTTCAACCCCTGGACCTTCCACATGCTGATCACCGGGCGGATGGTGGAGGCCCAGACCTTCCTGGCCGCCCTGGCGGCCCTGGCCCTCCTCTGGACCTGGCGCCGGCCGGAGCCCTGGGCCTGGGCCCTGGCCGGAGGCGCCCTGGCCATGGTGACGGCCAACTACTGGTTCTACGGCCACTTCATGATCCTGTTCACCCTGGTCTGGCTGGTCTGGCACCTGCTGATCCGCAAGCCGCCGACCTTGGGGCCCTGGGGTCGCAACCTGGTCTTCTACCTGCTGACCTTCCTGGTCGTGTGCCTGCCGGCCGCCCACCCCTACCTGGTGCGCCTGGTCACCGACGAGCGCCTGCCGGGCCTGGTGCGGCCGGATCCGGGAGACCGTCCCTCCCTGGAGAGGTTGACCCGACAAGCCACCGCCTTCTCGGCGGAAGCCGACTACCCGCTGCGACAGCCCCGGCGGGGCGCTCATTCGGGGTTTACCCCGCCCTGGTGGCTGCCCAACCAGCACACCTTCCTGGCCAACGCAACCCTTCTGGCCCTCCTCCCCGCCCTGCTGCTGCGCCGGGGAGGATTCTGGCTGGTGGGAGCCCTGGTGTTCTACCTTCTGCCCTTGGGGCCATACCTGAAGTTCGGAGGTGAAGTGGTCCGGATCGGGGGCCAGAGCGTCCCCCTGCCCTACCTGCCCCTGATCCTGCACTTTCCGCTGCTGGAGAAGCTCTTCTGGCCCAACCAGTCGATGTTCCTGTTTGCGATGTGCGTGGCCGTCCTGGTATCCGGAAACCTGGACTGGCTGCTGCGCCAGGCCAGATTGAAGGGCGTCGCGGCCGTGGCGGTGAGCGCGACCCTGCTGGGCGTCATGGCCCTGGAGATGATCGGTCGGGGACAGTTGCCCCTGNNTACCACGGCAGCGACCTGACCCTGGTGGACCTGCACCTGGCCATGCACCGCGGCAAGGGGCTCTTCGGCCGTCCCCACTACCTGGCGGGCAAGGATTACTGGCTGTACGAACCCTACCACCTGTCCACCCAGCCCTTCCTCCGCTGGCTGGTGGCCCTGGGCGAGCGCCAACCGCCACCCTTCGAGCCGCAGGACCTCGAGCAGGTCCTGGCGGAAGGATATGAGTATGCCGTGGTCCACGAGCGGTTCTGCTCGCACCTGACCGACCGGGGAGCCTACCGGATCGACCTGGAAGACGGAAGACGGCGCTTCGATGAGATCTTCAAGACCATGCGCCAGCAGTTCGGTGCGCCGGTCTATGAAGGTCTGGAGCCCTCCTGGGACCAGGGGGGCGCCGCCCTCGACGAGGTCTCGGTGCACCCCTTCCGGGTGGCCATCTTCCGGATGAGCCGCTAGCGGCTCCTGCGCGAAGGCGGATGGGGCAGGACCTGCCCGCAAGCATAGCCTTCGAGGTGCAGGTGGCGCCGTGCGGCTTCGAGCATGGCCTCGGGCGTGATGCGTCGGATGGCCTCCGGGTAGCCTTGCAGGAACCCATGCCCCGCCCCCATCAGCTCGAAGAAGGCCAGGCGCGCAGCCTGCACCGCCTTGCGCTGCAACGAGATCGAGAAGAGGCCCAGGAGGTGCCGGCGGACCCTCGCCAGTTCCTGGCGGGGAACCGGCTCCTGGCGCACCCGGCGCAACTCCTCCAGAAGCGCCTCCAGGGCGACCTGCCGATTCTCCAGGGAGGTCCCCAGGTGGACTCCGAAGTGGGAGCGATCCCTCCGGGGTTCCAGCCCGGCTCCCACGGCGTAGCCCAGCCCCCGACGGTCACGAAGCTCGGTGAACAGCCGTCCGCTCATCCCGGCCAGGACCTGGCTGAGCACGTCCATGGCCAGGAAATCCGACGAGGGGAAGTGGGGCCCCATGAACGACAGGGCCAGCGCCACATGCTGGCGAGCCCGTCGTCGGGTCCGTTGACGGGGACTGGTCGGAGGTTCCTCGGGCTTGGGCTCGGGCCAGGCGGGCCGGGGGTGATCCAGGGACGCGAAGGCCTCCAGAACCAGGTCCCGCATGTGGGTCGCGCGCAGGTCCCCCACCACCGCCACCACCATCCGATCCGGGGAATACAAGCGGCCGTGCCAGCGGATCAGGCGCTCGCGCTCCAGGCGCCGGACGCTGGCCTGGGTCCCCGTGACGGCCAAACGATAAGGGTGCTTCCGGTAGAGAGCCGCCTCCGAGAGATCCATCGCACAGGCGAATCCGTCGTCCTGACGGCGCTGGATCTCGGTCAGGACCAGGCGCCTCTCCCTGTCCAGCTCCTCGGGCAGGAAGGCCGGCTGCAGGATGCACTCGGCCAGAAGGTCCAGGGCCCCGGCCAGGTTCCGCGAAAGCACCGAAAGAGTCGCCCCCACCAGGTCCTTGGAGGTGAAGGGCGCATAGCGTGCCCCCAGGAACTCGAACTCCTCCGCCAGGTCCTCTGCGCTGCGGAGCTGAGTCCCCTTCAGCAACATCCTCTGCGCCAGGTAGGTGATGCCCGAAAGCTCGCGCCGCTCGTTGCGGACCCCCCCCAGACAGGACACGGCAACCGCGGTGATCGGCGTGGCGTGGTTTTCGGCCACCACGATGCGCAGGCCGCCGGGCCCGACGAACAAGCGGGAGGGAAGAGCCTGGCGCTCGGAACTCACGACGCGGCACCCACCCGAGGCGGCCGGTTGCGAACCACGCTGCAGCGCTCCCTTCGCAGGTAGAGCCGGCACGCTTCCAGCACCTCCTCTCCGCGGATCCCGGCCAGTTGGCGGACGTAGAGGTCTGCCAGCGTGTGGTCCCCCAACATCTCGAAGTGCCCCAGGGTGCGACCGATCCCCTCGACCGTCTCCTGGTTGAAGACAAAGGCGCTCTGGGCCCGATTCCTGGCCTTCTGCATCTCCCGAGGAGTCGGCCCCCCCCGCCTCAGCGCCTCCAACTCCTCGAAGATTCCGGCCTCGACCAGGTCCAGGTTCTCGGGGGGAAGGGTACAGTCCAGCAGGAGGAAGCCCGGCCCACGCTCCAGGAACGCCGAGCAGCCCACCCTGGTGACCAGCCCTTGGCGCTCGCGCAGTCGACGGGAGAGGCGCGAAGAGCGACCGTCCCCCAGGACCGAGGACACCAGATCGCAGGCCAGCGCCCCCGGGCTGAAGAGGCCGGGCAGGGGGAACAGCATCTGCAGGTGCGCCGAGGACAGATCCTGCTCCAGATCCAGACGTCGCAGGCCTTCCTGGGGAAGAACAGGCTGGGGAGGTTCCGGTCGGATCGGACCCGGGGCCAGGCCTGCCAAGAGGTCCTGGATCCGCTGGCAGGTCGGCTCGGCCTGGACATCGCCCACCACCACCACGGCGATGTTCTGCGCCACGTAGTGAGCCTGATGGTGACGCCGCAATCGTGAAGGCTCCATGGAGCGCAGCACGGGCTCGAGTCCGATCACGGGGCGTCCATAGGGGTGTCTGGGGAAGGCCAGCTTCAGCAGATTCTCGGTGCACCAGGCTTCGGGCCGGTCCTGGCGCATGCGCATCTCGTCCAGGATGACGCCGATCTCACGCTCGGTCTCGGCTGGTTCGAAGAGAGGATTCAGCACCGTCTCCGCGAGAGCGTCCAGGACCGCCGGCAGATGGCGGCTAGGGACCACGCACCACAGGCAGGTGGACTCAAAGCTGGTGAAGGCGTTGACGTAACCTCCCAGGGCATGGATTTCGCGGGTCAGAGCGCCGGGAGGGCGGGCCCGCGACCCTTTGAAGAGCATGTGCTCGACAAAATGCGAGACCCCGGCCTCCTCATCGGTCTCGTGCAGGGCTCCGACCCCGATCCAGAATGCCACGCTGACGACCGAGGCCGGGTAGACCTCCTTGATCAGCACCCGCAGCCCGGATGGAAGGACCCGGCGGACGACATCCGAACTCAGGCCCGACCAGGTTTCCTGGCCGGTGTACGGCTCGCACCGGCTCCGCGCGGAGGAGAGCCAATCCGAAGGGGACTCGTTGGTTCTGGCTCGGCGTGGCATGAGGCTGCCCCGGTTTCGTCCGGGTCCCGGAGACTCCTTCCCGGAAGGGAACCAGACCCTCTCGCCAGAACCTCACCCGACCCAAGATGCGTACCTCCAAACGATCCCAGAACCGGGCCCGGACGCGACGTCCGCTGATCATGCTGCTCTCCGGGGTGGCCGTGCTCCTGCAGGCCCTCCTGCTCTTCGGCCTGCCCGGAGTAGAATCGACGTCGACCTCCTCCCCCGGCCAGGCTTCCGTTGCCGGAACCCTCCCCGCCCTGCCCTCGGAGACCGGCCAGGGCGCGCCGTCGTCCCAAAACAATCCCTACCCCACCCTGACCGTCCCGCCACCGCCGGGCGTCGCGATTCCCGAAGGAGCGGTCCTGTTGTACTTGCAGAGCCCGGCTCTGGCGGGACCAGGACCAGGGCCTGGAGGAGCAGGCACAGCCCCCTCCCCCTCAGCCACCGCGGGCCTCCCCGATCGGCTGAACCGGCCCCTGACCCCTCAGGACCTGCTGCTGGGCATCCTCGCACTCCAGTCCAAGGGAGAGCTGGAGCTGACCCCGGCCCAGGCCCGCCAGTTGGCCGAGGTGGTCCGGGGATTGGAGACCTCGTATCGCGACCTGGGCGGAGCCCGGGACGAGCTGCTCGAGGTCCTGACCATCGAGCAGAAGGCCTGGCTGGAGGAGAACCCGCCCAAGCCGGGAGAACTCCCTGCAGGTGCGCCCGAGGAGACCGCCCTGGAACCTGGCCAGCGCGCCCTCGAGGCCTTGGGGGATCCCGAATAGGCAACAGCAGGAACCTCTCTGCGATCCTGGGAAGTACCGCCAAATGGCGAGAGAACTGCTGCCCGGCCAGGAACTGTGCGAGGGCCGCTATGAGGTGATCAAGACCCTGACCTTCGGGGAGGAGGGAGGGGTCTACACCGTCCGTGAGCGGGAGAGCCGTCAGGTCCTGCTGCTCAAGGAAGTCATTCCACCACCTTCGATGCCGGCAGAAGAGGTCGACAAGCGGGTCGAGCAGTTCCGCGAGGCCTTGCTGATCCTGACTCAGTTCGACCACCCCAACCTCTCGAAGATCTACCTGCACTTCTCGGAGGGCCGACGGCAGTACGTGGTCATGGAGCGCGTCGAGGGCGTCACCCTCAAGACGCTGCTGGACATGAGCGTCAAGCCCCTCCCCGAGCCCCAGGTCCTGCATTGGGCCCTGGACCTGTGCGACGCGCTGCACTACATGCACGACCGGCCCGCGCCCTTCATCTTCGATGTGCTGGACACCACGCACATCATGATGACCAGCGAAGAGCAGATCAAACTGATCAACTACGGCCTGGACCGCTTCTTCGACGAGGAGGAGACCCGCAGCTTCTCGGCCAACCGCGAGGTCCTGGCCGATGAAATGCGCAGCATGGGGGACACCCTGGTCTTCCTGCTGACCCGCAAACCTCCCGGGCCCTTCGGCCTGACCGGGGATGAGGGCATCTCCGAGGAGCTCTCCAGGATCCTGATCCGCCTTCTGACCGCGGACGGGCAGAGAACCTTTGCCTCCTTCGAGGAGCTCAAGAAGGCCTTCGACCGGGTTCTCAACCCGCCCCCCCCCAAGGCCCCCGAGGCCAAGGCCCCCCAACAACCCTGGGTCAAGCTCCTGGACCTGAACCGACTTTGGCAGGACGCGCTCTGGGCCTACATGAGGCAACCTCTCTGGCTGGTGGCCAGCGAGTTGCTTGGAGTCCTGGGCCTGGCCATCTTGACCTGGTACCTGCTGAACCCGCCGATCCACCCTCGGGAGGGACCCGCTGCCTACGTGGCCTGTGGCCGCGAGATCGTGGTCGTGGATGCGCGCGAGAAGAAGGTCCTGACGCGAATCGCCATGGACCACCCGATCCACTCGCTGGTCTCCACCCCCGAGGGAACCCGGCTCTATGCCGCCAGCCCCGATTTTCCCAACCTGTTCCTCCTCAACTCGCTCTCCAACCGCGTCCTGGGCCTGGTCCCGGTGGGACCCAACCCCGGAGAACTGATCATGGGACCAGGCGCAGATTGGCTGTACGTCCTGCACTCCCAGACCGGCCAGATCGGCTTCGTCCAGATCTCGAACGAGCCGCTCCCCCTGGAGGTCGAGTCCGGGCTCTTCCGACCCAAGGACTCGATGGTCGGGGTCTTCACGGCAGGTCCTGGCGTCCAGGGCCTGGCTGCCACCCAGTCTGAAACGACCGATCCCGAGAAGACCGCCCCCCAGGCGGCGTCGCCGCAGGACCCGCAACAACCGGTCGCCGGTCAGAGGATCTTCGCCAGCAGCCTGCTGGGGAACCGGATCACCGCCCTGGAACCCTCTCCCCTGAAGGTCCTGGCCACCGAGGATGTGGATGCCCCGGGGCCCTTGGCCCTGACGCCGGACGCCCAGACCCTGCTGGTCGCCCAGACCAGCACCTCCCACATCCTGACCTATCGGGCGACCGACCTCCGACCCGGCCCCCGCATCCTCCAGGTGGGAGGCTCGGACATCCAGCAGATCCTGATTTCGCCGAACGGCCAGGAGATCTGGTCGGTCAATGCTTCGGGAACCCTGGGCGTGATCGGGCTCGAGGACCGCAAACTGCGCGGCACCGTCGAGCTCCAGGGCAAAGCCGCGGCCGCGTGCTGGTACCTGTTCGGCGACGACGCCGAACTCTGGGTCGCCGTCAGCGCACCCAACCAGATCGTCGTGGTCAACCCCTCAACCCGGATGGTCCGGGCGAGGATCCCGGTCGGCCCCCCGCCGACCGATATCTGGATGGTACAATGAGCAGCGTCTGCCTCCGCCACACAGACCGAGAAACCGACATCCGCTGTGCCGCCTGCCTGCGCCCGATCTGCGAGGAATGCGTCGTCCTGGGACCGGGCAACTCCCGGTTCTGTTCCCAGGAGTGCGCCGACAACGCCCAGAAGAGCAGCGAGCGCTTCTCCGACATGACCCGCCGGGACGAAGAAGCCCTGCACGCCGCGCGCCGGGCCGCGTTCTCCCGACTGGTCATCTTGTTGCTGTTCCTGATCGTGCTGGGATTCGGCCTGTACGCAGCCTGGCCTCACCTGCCTGCGAACCTCACCGGTCCTGTAGAGTCCTGGTTCGATCAGGTCCGGAACCTCAAGCTGGACTGAGCGCGGCCCCCGCAGGAGGGGATGGGTTTCCCGACAAGAATACCCGACCCTTGATCAGGGGCGCGTTCCTGGCGCCCGCTGGAGGCTGGTACCATGGAACTTTCACCCCTGGCCTGGTTCGCCGTCCTGCTCTTCGTGCTCGTCTTCAACATCGGGATCCCGATCTACGTGGTCTTTCGCCTGTCCAGCCTGGACCACAACCTCGACAAGGCCGTCCTGCTCTTGACCGTCCTGGCCAACAAACAGGGAGCGACCCAGCAGGACATCGAGAACGCCCTGAGTCCGAGTCGCAAGCCGAACCAGAACTGATTTTCCCACCCCGGAGGGGCGAATCCCTCTGGAGGCATTGGAGCCCCCATGTCTTCTTCCCGTGGTCTCCGGGCCTGGATCCCGGTCTTCTTGATCCTTGCCCTGGGGGCCAGCCTGCCGGCCCTGGGTGCTCCGCCCCGTTCGCTGGTCCGCAAGGAGATGCGCTTCTCTGACTCGCCGGGCGCCAAGGAATTCCCAGGAGCCCAGGCCCTGTACCTGGTGGACGACATCGGGTTCGAGGTCGAACCCGATGGGCACACCATCTACACCGAGCACGACGCGATCAAGGTCCTGACGGCCGAGGGCGCCACCTCCTTGTCGGTCCTGGCCAGGACCTACCGGGCGGGGGCCGAGAGCCTCCAGCTCGAGCAGGCCCGAACCATCAGCCCGGAAGGGGACGTCCTGGACGTGCCCGCCTCCAGCATCCAGGACCTTCCCCTGGACCCGGAGTCCCCGCTCTACAGCCAGCAACGCCTCTTGCGCGTGGAGTTTCCTGAGGTCCGGCCTGGCTCGGTGGTCGAATTCCGCTTGAAGACCCGGCGGGCTCCGCGCCCGGATGGCCGCTGGTGGGCCGCCTCCTTCGTCCAGAACCTCGAACCCATCCTGCATTCCACCTTCACGGTCCGGCTTCCTCAGGACACCGAGATCCGCTGGAACGCCCCCGGCGTCACGCCGGGTCGGCCGCGCGAAGGCTCCCGGGACGGCCAACGCATCCTGCGCTGGGAAGTACGAGACGTCCCGGCCCTGGCCCCGGAGCCCGCCATGCCCGCGACCGAGCGATGGCTCAACCGGATCGAGGTGACCAACCTGGCCTCCTGGCCTGAGCTCGGCGACTGGTTCGGGCGCCGCTGGAGGTCCGCGGTGGAGGACACCCAGGGCCTGGACATCGTGGCCGCCGGAATCGTCCCGACAACCCGACCGGCCGAGGAGAGGATCCGCGCGGTCCTGGACTGGGCCGCCGGACTCCACAAGGTCCAAGCGAGCCTGGCAGATTCCTGGAATCCCGGCCCCGCCAGCCAGGCCCTCCGAGCCCCGGCCCTGAGCCCCACCGACATGGCGGTCCTCTTGAGCGCCACCCTGAATCGCCTGGGCCTGCCGTCCGAACCCGTCATGGTCTCCACGCTCCAGGAAGGGCGCCTGGAACGAGAGCTCCCTCAACCCGAAAAAGTCGACCGGATCCTGCTGAGGCTGCGCTCTCCTCGGGGTGGCTGGTGGTGGATCGACCCCGCCTCGCCCGGCGAGTTGCTGAACGCCCCCCCCGGCGGAGCCCAAGGAGTCGCCGCCATCCTGGTTCGACCGGAGGGGTCCAGGGTCTTCACGACCCCCGTCTCTTCCCCCGACCGGAATCTGCGCGATGTCCAGATGGAGGTCCGGGTCGAACAGGACGGTCGCGCCGAACTGATCATGTCCATGACCGCGGAAGGGACCACTGCAGCCCTATGGCGCTCGTTGGAGCGGGAACTGGTGGGGACCCCGAACACCGAGCGCGAGAGGCTGCTGGACCGTCTCTTCCACAGCCTGGCCCAGGG
>DCTU01000071.1:9643-20020 GCA_002329445.1 bacterium UBP9_UBA1432 | reverse complement strand
TCCGAGACCCGCCGATTCCCGGCTCACTTCGACTTCCCATTCCGGGACGACGTGCGGATCCACGTGGCCCTTCCCGAAGGCAGCCGGATCCTGGAGCTTCCCCCGAACCTCTCGATCCAGACCTCTCTGGGCTCCTTCTTCTGCACCACCCGCCAGAAGGAGAACCACGTGTGGATGTACAGCCGCCTGGTGTTGAACCGGACGTGGGTGATGCCGAAGGACTTCGAGGAACTGCGCCGCCTGGCGCAAGCCCAGGCCACGCTCCTGACGACTCCCCTGGTCTATGAACCCCCGACCTCCACCACCGCCCAGGAGGCCCCTTGACTCCCCTGTTGTGCTCGGCTCCAGCCAAGGTCAACCTGGCACTCGAGGTCCAAGGAGTCCTTCCCGGCGGATACCACGAGCTGGACACCGTCTTCTGCTGGCTGGACCTCGAGGATCTCCTGGATGTCCGGCCTTCGGCAAAGACCGAGCTGGTCATCCAGGATGAAATCGGTCAAGGCGCGGAGGTGGTGGCCAACGAGGAGAACCTGGTCATGAAGGCCCTGCGCGGCCTGGAGGACCTCGTCGACCGAGAGCTGCCGACCCGACTGCACCTGATCAAGAGAATCCCGGCCGGCGGGGGCCTGGGCGGCGGCAGCGCCGACGCCGCTGCCGCGCTGCTGGGTGTGACCCGAGCCCATCGCCTGCCTCTTCAACCCGCAGACCTCCTGAAGCTGGCCGCCCGCCTGGGAGCCGACGTGGCCTTCGGCCTGCAGGGGGGAACCGCTCGAGGTCGGGGGCGAGGTGAGCTCCTCAGCCCCCTCCCCTCTCCACCAGACCTTCCGGTGATCCTCCTGGTCCCCCCCTTTCCTCTGAGCACTCCCGAGGTCTACAGTTGCTGGGATCGCCTCCCCGCAGAGGTCCGTCGGGCCGGAAGAGGCAGCGCCGAGCGGGTCGTGGCGGCCCTGTCGAAGGGTCTGCCCCAAGACCTGCTGCGGTCGACCGGCAACGACCTGGAAGTCGCCGCCGAAGCCCTGCGCCCGGAGTTGTCCGACCTGCGACGCCGGATGCTGGAAGCGGGTTGCGCGCAGGCCCGGCTCTGCGGCAGCGGCTCGACGCTCTTCGGCTTGCTGGAGCCCGGCTCCGATCCGGAACCCGTGGCCACCCGCCTGAAGGGCCTGGGCCGCGTCCTGTGCACCCGCTTCCGGAGGTCACCCCGATGAGCTTCCCCGACCGAGTCGAAGCCATCCTGCTGGCCGGAGGGCACCTCGAGTCTCTTCCCGAAGGCGAGAGGACCCCTCCCGGCAAAGGTCTGCTTCCCATCGGCCCGCTTCCCATGGCGGCCCGGGCCCTGCGCGCCCTGGTCGAGTCGCCCCGAGTCGAGCGGGTCGTCCTGGTCAGCCCCGTGGAAGCCGAGAGCCTGGGCCCCGAGTGGGCCGGCGCCGACGAGGTCGCGCCCGCGGGCGCGGACCTGGTCCAATCCCTGGAAGCCGGCCTGGCCCGCACGCGCGACGCCGAGGCTCCGGTCCTGACCGTGGCCGGCGACCTGCCGTTCTTGAGCAGTCCGGCCGTCACCGACTTTCTGGGCCGATGCGCCAGACGCCCCGAGGCCTCGGTCTGGTACGGCTTCATGCGCCAAGAGGTCTCGGAGAAGGCGTATCCTGGTGTGCGGCACACCTGGGCCCGGTTGACGGAGGGCACCTTCTGCGGGACGGGACTGGTGGCGCTCCGCCCCCAGGTGGCCCGCCGCATGCAACTGGCCGTGAAGGAGCTCGCTCAGGCCCGCAAGAACCCGCTGCGCCTGGCCGCCATCCTGGGATGGAAGACCATCCTGGCCTTCGCCCTGCGCCGCCTGACCGTCCCCATGGCCGAAGAAGCCGCCCGACGACTGTTGGGAGTCCCCTGCGCGGGCATCGAGTCTCCCTACGCCGAAACGGCCTTCAACGTCGACTGCCGCGAGACCCTGCTGGAAGCCCGCCGACTGGCCACACGCCGAAGCTGAGCCCAGACCCCGTCCCGCAAATCACGGGCCGCCCCGAATTCTCGTGCAGACATGTTGACTCCAGGTCGCATCGTCCTGATAACCTAGAAGTATCTCTCTGCAAACAAGGAGGCGTCCCCTGAGATGTACGTTGGTTCTGGCCACATCTATGGTCCCCAGGGGGTCGGGTTCAACATTGGAGGCCAGGGCCTTCCTTCGACAGCAATCTNNAATCGGCCACCAGGGCCAGGCGGACGTCTCCTCCACACTGTTGGGTGGTCCTTGGGGAACCAGCGCCTTCGGTGGCACCGTTGGGTCCTATGCCGGGGCGTTTGCAGGCATGGGCACCCTGGGCCAGATGACGGGCTACTTCATCGGGGACTCGCACCTCCACCAGGGTTCGCTGGGAACCAACTACACCGACCACCTGATGAACCTGGGCTCGGCTGTCTGGGTGGAAGAGGTGGTCACCGAGACCCCGGGCAAGATGTGGGATGTCTGGTTCGACCACGTGGATGGCCAGAAGACCACCCAGCGTTCGCCCATCGTCCTGGACCTGAACGGCAACGGCAAGCCCGACATCACGGGCGCCAACGTGACAGGCAACGGAAAGATCGACGGAGCCACCACGCTCTTCGACATCGACCCCACCAAGGCCAGTTGGGAGTTCAAGAGCATTCAACGCCGTCCCGGCAACGGTGCCCCCAGCGTGCCCGGTGGGCGCTGGATCGAACAGGACGGCCGCAAGCTGTATGTGGACAAGGACGGCACGGTCCAAGGCGAACTGAAGCGCACGGGAGCCGGTGGGAAGGAAGAGTACCACTGGGGCAAGCAGGAGACCCGCGAGAAGACCGAGTGGTTGGCCAAGGACGGCGGCGATGGCCTGCTGGTCTGGGATGTCAACAAGGACGGGAAGATCACCTCCAGCAAGGAACTCTTCAGCGAGTTCGACATCGACGGCAAGAAGCGCTTCGCCAACGGCTACGAGAAGCTGGCCTTCCACTTCGACAAGGACGGGGACGGCCTGGTCCAGGGCGAAGAGCTCAAGGGTCTGCAGATCTGGAAGGATGCCAACGCAGACGGCAAGGTGGATTCAGGCGAACTCCGCGAACTCAGCGAGTTCGGAATCACCTCCCTGAACGTCGGGGACTACGACGCCAAGACCATGGAAGGCAGCTTTGGAGTCGAGACCCGTTCCCAGGAGATCCGCAGCGCGGTCTGGGCGGGCTTCAACGGCGCTCAGGGCCCCGAGAACGCCACGAGCGGCTCCTTCGGGATGGCCGTGGGTGGCGTGTATGGAGCGGGCGGCCTGAGCGGTTGGGGCGGCACTTGGAACGGCCAGACGCAATCCACCGAAGCCCTCTCCGATGGGTCGTTCAACCTGGCTGAACTGGTCAACACCTACCTGCAGTCGTGGAATTCCTCCCAGCTCTTCACCCAGTGGGGCTCCGGCTGGAACTCAGGCCGGACCCCTGGCTTCTGGTAGGCTTGGCGTCCCCAGAATCTGACCTTCCGGGGCCTGGGTCCCGGCCTGACCAGGCCCGGGTTTCCCCGGGCCTTTCTTCTTGGAGACACCCATGACAGACCATCCGTTGGCCCGCCCGATGACCCGCCTGATCAACCTCCTTCAACGCTCGCCATCTCCGGACTGGCAGGCCCTGCAACCTGCCTTGTTGGAGGCCGCCGCCTACACCAGGACCTTGCAGGCCAGGACGCGGATCGACTTGCCCCTGCTGGCCGCTGTCCCAGGTTTTGAGGACATGCGAACCCGCTGCGAGACGGCCCTCTCCGAGCAAGGCGGGGTCCTGGCCGGCCTGGCCGAGGCCGTCCAGAACCGTGACCCCGAGCTGCTGGACGCCCTGATCGATCCCGTGGTGCGGGTGGCCGCGAGGTTGAGCGAAAACCTCGAACGCCTGCGGCAAATGGCTCGACGGATGCCCCATTTCAGCGACCTGCCCATCCTGGACGAGATGATGACCCTGGCACTCAACCAACTCAAGGCGCAGGGCGACTTCTCGGCAGACCTCCGCGAACGCCTGCCCGCCCTGCGAGGCTTCCTTCAATACCTGCACCAGGTGGCCGGGAGGTTCCGCAACCGCCATCCGCAACGGACTGACCTCGCCGACGGATTGGAGGAGGTCGTGGGATCCCTGGAACAGGCGGCCGGTGGGGTCTTCCTGTACCTGTCGGACAGCCGCGACCTGGTCGACCTCTCGCTGGCCTTGACCTTGATGGACCGGGGACTGATCCGCCTGGGTCGGCTCTTCCAGGAGATGCGGGAGGTGGAACACGCCTCGCTGGTGTTCTCGGAGAACCCGGCCCTGGACCGGTTGGCACGCTCTGTTCAAGCCCTGCAGGCTGGCGAACCGGGGCTCGCCCAGATGGAAGAGGACCTCAGAGACCTCACCCGATTCCACCAGAGCCTGGCCCGGGAGGCGGCCATCCTGGAAAGCGCCACCTTCATGCCCCTCTCTCTGCGCGACCAGACCCTCCCCCCAATCTTCGAGCTGCTGGGACAGATGGACATCGAACTCAATCTCCTCCACCAGCGCCCCGCAGACCCTCAGGCCATGGCTGAGGCGCTCAACCGCTACCAGGCCCTGGCCAGCGCCCTGGACCAGACCCAGGCTGGTCTGGAAGAGCACCTGGCCAGCCTTCCCCGCCTCTCCGAAGCGGGGCATTTTGAAGAATTCTCGGCCCTGCTCCATGGAGTCTACACGGGCTCGGTTCCCGACGCCCGGCTCGAGGAGAAGGTGCGGACCCTGCAGGGGCTCCAGCAACAATTCCGCTCCCAACTGGCCACCTCGAAATTCCCGGACTCACAGCACGCCCTGGAAGCCCTTGACGAGCAGGCCCGAGCCCTGGAGCTGGCCGAGGAATACCTGCGGACGGGAAGACGCGATTGTCTGTTGGGCTCCTTCGAAGCATTGCTGTCTCCAACCCGACGCCTGATCGAGCTCAAGAACCAGTCTGAGGCGCTGTCCCAAGAGCCAGGCCACCGGGATGGGATCGCCAGCCACGATCGCGGAGGGCTCAACCCGCCCGAATTCGCAGCCCACCTGGACCTGTATGACTCGGGGGCGCAGGCCTTCCAGGATGAGCGCCCCTCGGGCCTGTCGAAGAATTTCCAGCACCTGGTCGAGATCCTGCAGGACGTCACGGCTGGACGGCTCTCCTCCCTTCAGGCGCGAGAGCAGGTGGCCGAATTCCTGCAGACCATCGATCGGGCCGAAGGCCAGATGCGCAACCAGGTGGCGCCCCTGGTCCTGGGCGCTGCCGATGAGACGCTGTCCTCCTACCAGGAAGAACTCGAGGCCCTCGTCGCCTATCTGCGCGAGATCGTGGAGAGCATCCTGGAAGCCCTCGAGCACGAGAACCTGGCCGTGTTGCCGGAGATGGAGGCTCGAGCCCGCGAAATCGGCGAAGCCCTGGCCCGTTACCACGAGGAGGTCACCCGAGCCGCCTCCTGAGCGCCAGAAGCCCGCGCAAGCTCAACGCAGGGCGTCGGCTCCAGACTCCGGCCGGCCGGCCTCGACCCGCCCGAAACCTTTGTGGTAAGGTCGGTCCGACGTCCGATTTCCGGACGGAGGCTTCAGCGATCCCAGGTGAAGGGAGCCGGCATGCCGCTCACACCGCGACACTCGGTGGTCGTCCCGGTCTGCAACGAGGCGGAAGTCCTGGAGGCCTTCCACACCCGATGCACCTCGGCCATGCAGGCCATTGGCGAGGACTACGAGATCCTGTACGTCGATGACGGAAGCCGGGACGCCTCATGGGAAATCCTGGTCCGCCTGGCGCAAGGCGATTCCCGGGTTCGTCTGCTTCGACTCTCCCGAAACTTCGGTCACCAGGTGGCCATCTCGGCCGGAATCGAGTCGGCCCGGGGCGACACCGTGACCACCCTGGATGCCGATCTGCAGGATCCTCCTGAGGTGATCGCCGACCTGGTCGCCGCCTGGCGTGAAGGCGCCGACGTGGTCTGCGCCGTGCGCCAGGAGCGCCGGGGCGAGCCATGGTTCAAGCGCGTGTCGGCCAGCGCCTTCTATTCGTTCGTCAACCTGTTCTCGGACATCCCGCTCCCCGCCCAGGCCGGCGACTTCCGACTGCTCTCCCGCCAGGCGGTGACGGCGCTGCTGGCCATGCCCGAGCAGCACCGCTACGTCCGCGGCATGGTCGCCTGGCTCGGTCATGAGGCAGCCACCGTGGGCTACTCTCGAGAACCCCGGGCGGCCGGGCAGACCAAGTATCCCTTGTCCCGCATGCTGAGTCTGGCTTCGGACGGCATCCTGGCCTTCTCCACCCTTCCCCTGAGGGCCGTCACCTGGGTCGGCCTGGGTGTGACGGGCTGTGCCCTGGCGATGGGACTGCGCCTGGTGTGGGCACACCTCGTCGGCCAGCGAAGCCTGACCTGGGATGCCGCCTCCCTGGCGGCGCTGATCCTGCTGCTGGCCGGAGCCCAGTTCGTGACCCTCGGGATCCTGGGGCAGTACCTGGGCCGGATCTACTCCGAAGTCCGCCATCGCCCGCTCTACCTCGTGCGCGACCGGCGCGGCTTCGAAGACCCGACCTGAGTCCGAACCGGATCTCAGCCTCCTCGTTGCCAGGTCCGGATGGCCTGGTTGGGCGCCAGCAGCATCCAGACGTTCAGCAACAAGCTGTCGCGCAGCCAGACCACCATCGAGACCTCGATCACCAGGAAGAGCACCAGGGAGCCCAGGGCGGGAATCCAGGCCGCCGTCAGGTAGCCGGCTGCGCAGCACGCCAGGTCCCCCATCGAATTGAGGATCGAGTCGCCCGTATAGTCGGCCGAGATGGTCCCGGCCCGATAGCGGTCGATCACCAGGGGGGTATTCTCGAGCACTTCCCAACCCGCTTCCAGGAGGAGGGCCAGGAGTCCCCGCTCCCACACCCCGATCCGGCCGCGCAGGCACCACCAGAGGAAAGCATGGAAGAGCAGACCGTGCTGGTAGTGGGAGAAGCTGTAGGGGTCCAGGAGGTGCTGAGACGTGTGCTCGCTCCAGATGCCGCCCACCCACAACGCCCCCGATCCACAGGAACACCAGGGGATGCGCCCCAGGCCAGCCAGGATCGCGCCCGTCGACACGATCAGGATCAGGATGGCCAGGCCCACTTTCCAGAGCGAGAAGGAGCGAACTGTCTGCAAGCTGGCCGATTTCACCGCGGGGGCTCCAACCCCTGGGCCCAATCCAACCGGATTCGTGCCCGCCGCACGTCGTAGCGGGCCGCCAGCAGGTTGGTGCGAGCCGCCAACAGGTCCACCCGGGCCTGGCTGCCCTCCAGGAAGACGGCGACTCCACTGCGATACCGCCCCTCCGCCATGGCCAGGGCTTCCCGCGCCCTTTCGACCTCGACCTGGGCTGAAGACCAGGCGCGCTGGGCCGTCTGGAGCGCCAGCCAGGCCTGGCGGACCTCCAGGGCCACCGAGTCGCGGGCCTCCCGCCAGTTGGCCTCGGCCTCCAGGACCCTGGCCCGGGCGCGACGGACTTCGTGGGTGGTCTGATTGCCATCCAGAAGCACCCAACGCGCCTCCAGGGCCACCCTCCAGCCGACATCCCCGGGCAACAGGTCCTTCTCATAGGAGACTCCGGTGCTGGACCCCACCGCGTGGAACTCCGGATCGCGGCCCGAGCGCGCGGCCTGCAGACCCGACCGCGCCGAATCCAGGGCCGCGCGGGCCGCCACCACCTCGGGCCGGACCCGACCCGCGCGCTCCTCAGCCTCCTCAGGTGTCCCGAGCCGCGGGGGAGGCGCCTCGGGCTCGGCCAGGGTCAGCGGCGTGCCCAGGGGCAGGCCGAGAAGGCGGTTCAAGGCGGCCTGGGCCACCGCCTCCGAGTTCTCGACTTGAATCCGGTCGCGTTCGGCCTGGGCCACGGGAACCTGGGCGAAGACCACGTCCGCCCGGGCCGCCGTGCCCTCCTGGAAGCGGACCTCGGTCATGCGCCTCTGCTCGCGTGCCAGGATCTCGGCCTCCTGGGCCAGCTCCAGGCGCGAACGGGCCTGCAAGGCGTCCAGCCAGGCGAGTTCCAGATCCCGGCGCAGGTCGCGCACCACCGAGCCCAGCAGGGCCTGGGACTGCCCCTCCTGGGCTCGAGCCGATGCGATCCGGGCCGCCAGTTGCCCCCCATCGAAGAGCAGTTGGCGGACCTCGAGATGGACCTGGCTGGAGCCATATTCAAAGCCCTCGGTCTGGAAAGGGCGCTCCTCCAGAGCCCCCGCCACGCCGGGACGCATCCCGAACGTGCTGAGGACGATGGGAGGCCCGGGCGTCGTGCGGGTCTGCTCACGAAAACCGGTCAAGGTGGCCTGGGGGCGAGCCGGCGCGGCGACCATCTCGGCCTCCTCGTGAGCCTGGGTGACCCGAGCCAGGGCCGCGGCGACCCGGGGGCTGCGGGCCAGGGCCAGGCGCCAGGCCTCTTCGAGCTCGAGGTGGAT
Source organism: bacterium UBP9_UBA1432 (assembly GCA_002329445.1). Classification (GTDB taxonomy): domain Bacteria; phylum Vulcanimicrobiota; class Xenobia; order Xenobiales; family Xenobiaceae; genus Xenobium; species Xenobium purgamenti. Next base: position 11,604 of record DCTU01000071.1, on the reverse strand, counting down.
GGTCGCGCCATCGGCCGACAAGGGAGGCGTGTCTGGCGCGGTCTCCGCCATCGTGGGACAGGCCCCCCAGAACAGGCCTGTCAACAAGGCCCACAAAAGCATGAAGCCCGAGCCCCTCACGAGCCCTCCTCCGGCCCCATCTCGCCCAACATCCGCCGCGCGGTCTGCAGCGCCCGCGCCGCCCGCGCGGAGTCGGCCTGGGCCAGACCCTCTCCGGCCGTCTGATAGGCCCAGGCCCAGGTGCGAACCAGGTGCCGAGTCCAGAACGGCCTCTGAGGCGTCAGCGAATAGTCCCCCCGGCGAGCCACCCCTTCCAGGATGGCCAGCGAACGGCGCGAGGCCGATTCTCGCGAGGGGATGGGCTCTCCCGGCGCCAGGTAGCGATAGAGCAATCCTTCGGGAACAAAGAAACCTTCCACGCCCGCTGGAAGGAAGTCGAGATAGACAGGGACACCCCGGGACCTGGCCTGCGCCAGCAACCCGGGCAGACCTCCCTGACGCAGAGCCTGCGCCCGGTCCGCAGGCAAGGTCGCCAGGAACCAGTCCGAAGCGCTCAGGCCCGCCGGCAGATGGTCCAACGGCCGGTCCTGGACCAGCGTGGCATACAGCATCATCCCGGAGGTCAAGTCGTTTCCGGTGACGACCAGCGCCCCCGGCGGCATGCCCGCCAGCATGGCCTGCAAGCTGTCGGGGACGTGATGCTGGTCGCGCTCCGAACATGCGGGAAGGTTGAGTGCGAATCCGGCCACCAGACCGAGGCCGCACGCCCCCACGGCCAGGCGGCCGGGCCAGGGCCCTGGGGACCGGACGGCCCAGGCCAGGCCCAGGCCGATCAGGCCCGCAAAGCCCAGGTCCGACGCCGCATAGAAGCGCTCCATCATGTCCAGGAACCCTTCGCCTCGGGGTTGGGCGCCCACCACAGCCCACACGGGGCCGGCCAGCAGCCAGAGCATCCCGAAGAGCAGGGCCTCAGGCCTGCGACGCAGGAGGCCGACGGCTCCTCCCAGGACTCCCACGACCGTTCCAAAGAACGGATACTGCCAGATGAGGAGGGAACGCGCCCAGGCTTCCAGGTGATAGGCGACGGCCGGTTCGGTCCCCGAAACCTGGCTGAGCTTGAACCCCCCGTATCCCTGGCGAGCGAGGACCCAGAAGAAGCGCCCCGGCGAGTCGGGATTTCCCCAGTTCAGCGGCGGGTCCTGGGCTGCCCTCCAGGGGATCCAGGCATAGGGGGCCATTCCCAGGGCCAGGGCCACCAGGCAGAACGGCGACCACCCCAGGCGTCGGCCATCGCGGGCCAACCACAGATACCCCAAAACGCCCGGCACGACCAGCACGATCGTCTGATGGTGGGCCAGTCCCAGGCCCAGGACCAGGCAACCCACCGCCATCCAGGTCCGCCTGCCCGACTCCGAAGCCTCCCTCCAGAAGGCCGTCACCGCGAGAAGACCCGCCAACAGCACCAGATGCAGCGAGAAGACCTCGGCCCCCACGGCCATGCGCCAGGGGGTGCGCGCGCAGGCGAAGAGCCCTGCTGCCAGGAGGCCAGACAGGTTGGAGCCGGTGAGCCGGCTGATGGCCAGGGCCGCCAGGGCGACCGCCAGGGCCCCGCTGACAGCGGAGAACAGGTTCATGACCCAGGCGGGATCCCCCGGCAGGAGCGAGAGCAGCGCGTGCCCCGACAGCACATACACGGGGTAGCCGGGAGGGTGCGCGATCCCCAGGACCTTCGCGGCCGTCACCAGCTCGGCGCTGTCGTGCCCGGGGGGCAGTCCGGGCGCCATGGTGGCCAGATACAGTCCCAGACTACCGGCAAAGGCCAAGCCGGAGGTCCCAAGGGTCCGCTTCACAGGCCTCCCTTCTGCACCGTGCGGGCCAGGCCTGCCGAGGCCTGAATCCGCCACCTACCGTGGCATTCGGCCGCCGATCCGGGCCCGTCTGCGTCGTCAGGCGCACCTCTG
>DCTU01000071.1:0-9637 GCA_002329445.1 bacterium UBP9_UBA1432 | reverse complement strand
ACGCCCTCGGTTCTCACGCCAGGCCGCGGATTCAGGCGAGGGCAGGGTCCTCGGCCCCGCCGTGGAATGCGCCGCCATGACTGCGCAACACTCCCCCATCACCACCGAACGTGCCCCGGCCGCCATCGGCCCCTACTCTCAAGCGATCCGCTGCGGCGACCTGGTCTTCTGCTCCGGTCAGATTCCCCTGGACCCGCAAAGCGGCGACCTGGTCGGCCAGACCACCGCCGAGCAGACCGAGCAGGTCCTGAAGAACCTGCGGGCTGTCCTGGAAGCCGCCGGCTCCAGCCTGGACCGGGTCCTGAAGACCACCGTCTTCCTGCAGGACCTGGCGGATTTCGCCGAGTTCAACCAGGTCTACGCGCGCTTCTTCGATCAGGTCCCTCCGGCGCGCTCGGCCGTCCAGGTCGCGGGGCTGCCTCGCGCCGTCCGCGTCGAGGTGGAAGCCGTGGCCCGACTCTGAAAGCCCGCCGCCTCGGGACTTCCGCCAGAAGGAATCGAGGCGACGAAGGGGAAGGGAAGCGGACATTTTTCGACCCGTTTTTCGAACTCAAGTTCGAGCGGCATGACCGGATCCTGAGGCAACAAGCCTCTGGCGCGTCGATCCGCCCTGTTCCATGGGGTCCGGCAAGATTTCCGGAGGTAGACAAGACATGGCTCGCAGTTCGCCCAAGAAGCCCAGCCCCCCGAAGTGCCGGAGCACCGGCGCCAACCTGGAGGGGAAGGACTGGGTTCGCATCGGCGGTAGCAAGTGGCTCCGCGAAGCGGCCGTCAAAGAAGGCAAGTTCATCCCGATCGAGCACCGCGAGGGCTACAAGGCCAAAGCCGTGGCCAAGGCCGCTGCGGCGCCTGAGGTCCCTGAGGCGCCTGCCGAGGAGATCGCCCCGATCGAGAGCGCCGAAACCGAATAGATCCGCCATGGACGGAGGGACCACGCGTGAAGAGCTATCCGACTGAACAGATTCGCAACGTCGGCCTATTCGGCCACCAGGGAGCGGGGAAGACCTCGCTGGCCGAAGCGGTGCTGTACGTTTCCGGCGCCATCGACCGTCAGGGCAAGGTGGAAGAGGGCCACACCACGACCGACTTCGACCCCGACGAGATCAAGCGCCAGATGACCGTGTTCTCTGCCCTGGCCCCCATCGAATGGAAGGCCGGCAAGATCAACGTCCTCGACACTCCGGGCTTCTTCGACTTCCTGGCCGAAAGCCTGGGCGCCCTGCGCGCCACCGAGGGCGCCATCCTGGTGGCAGCAGCCAACTCGGCCATGGAAGTGGGCCTGGAGAAGATCTGGGACCTGACCGAAGAGCGTTCGATGCCGAGGATCCTGTTCGTCAACAAGATGGACAAGGAGAACGCGGACTTCTTCCGTCTGATGGACGAATGTGCCGAGAAGCTGCACGGCGCCCGGGTGGTCCCGGTACAGATCCCCATCGGCACCGCCGAGACCTTCCAGGGCATCGTCGACCTGGTGGCCCAGAAGGCCTACACCTTCGACGCCAAGGGAAATCCCCAGGAAACCGCCATCCCGGGGGATCTGCAGGACAGCCTCGCCACCTGGCGTGAGAAGCTGACCGAAGAGGCTGCTGAAGCCGACGACACCCTGACCGAGAAGTATCTCGAGACCATGGAGCTGTCGGACGAGGAGATTCGCGACGGCCTGGTCCGCCGCATCAAGTCGGGCAGCATCGTCCCCGCCCTGTGCGGCTCCTCGACCAGCCTGAAGGGAATCCCCCTGCTGCTGGATGCCATCGCGGAGTTCATCCCGGCCCCCACCGCCGAGGTGGTCGGAACCACCCCGGATGGCCAGGAGAGCCGCCGCCCGGCCGACTCCAAGGCTCCTCTGGCGGCCCTGATCTTCAAGACCAGCTCCGACCCCTATGTGGGCAAGATCTCCTACATGCGGGTCTACACCGGCACCCTCCGGCCAGACACGGTCCTGCACAACCCGGGTCGCGGCGAGGACGAGAAGCTCGGCCCGATCTTCACCATGCGAGGCAAGCATCAGGACAAGGTCGACCAGGCCCAGTCCGGCGACATCGTCGCGGTGGGACGGCTGGGCGGCTCCGCCACCGGCGACACCCTGTGCGACCCGGCCAACAAGATGCAGTTGCCTCCCCTGGAACTGCCGGAGTCCTTCTTCACCCGCTGCATCCGCGCCAAGTCCAAGGCCGACGAGGACAAGCTCTCGGCCAACCTGCAGCGCTTGATGCAGGAAGACCCGACGCTGAAGGTCAAGCGCCTGGATGAGACTCGCGAGACCATCCTCTCGGGTGTTGGCGACGTGCAGCTCGACCTGTGCGTCGAGCGACTCAAGCGCATGGGCGTCGACGTGGAACTCTCCACCCCCAAGGTTCCCTACCGGGAAACCCTGCGCNNCCGCGAGACCATCCGCAAGAAGGTGCAGGCGCACGGCCGCCACAAGAAGCAGTCGGGCGGCCGGGGCCAGTTCGCCGAGGTCCACGTGGAGCTGAGCGGGCTGCCTCGGGGCGAGGGCTTCGTCTTCGAAGACGGCATCGTCGGCGGCGTCGTTTCGAAGAACTTCATCCCCGCCGTTGAAAAGGGCGCGCGCAAGGCCATGGAGGAGGGCATCCTGGCGGGCTACCAGGTGGTGGACGTCAAGATGCGCCTGTATGACGGCAAGATGCATGACGTCGACTCGTCGGACATGGCCTTCCAGATCGCCGGAAGCATGGCCTTCAAGGAAGGGGCGGTCAAGGCCGGCCCTGTCCTGCTCGAGCCGATCTTCGACGTGGAGGTCCTGGTGCCCGAGTCCTTCATGGGCGACGTCATCGGGGATCTGAACTCCAAGCGCGGCCGCATCCTGGGAATGGAGCCCACGGGCCGCAACCTGCAGCGAATCAAGGCGCAGGTCCCCCAGGCCGAAATGCTGCGCTACGCGATCGACCTGCGCTCGATCACCCAGGGTCGCGGTCAATTCTCGTTGAAGTTCTCCCACTACGAAGAGGCTCCGCCCCAGGTCAGCGAGCAGGTCATTGCGGACTCCCGTGCGGCCGCTGCCAACTGACCTTCCGGTGTGGTGGCATCCCTGACCGGAACCTCCACGAAGGGCCGCCCCGGACCCTCGGCTGCCGCCGCGGGTCCGGGCGGCCAACCTGCACTCTCGGGCCGGCTCGCTCCGGCCATCCAACGGGACCCGACCCCGCGTCGGGAGCCCAAAAGGAGGCACAAGTTGAGGCGAACCTTCGGGCTGACCGCCCTGCTGCTGGTGACCCTAGCGGTCCTGGCCGTGGCAGGTTGCACAGGAAACGCCGACTCCGGCGCCGGACTCATCCAACCCTTCGCGACGGGCACCCCAGGGCCGGGCCCCTCCATCTCCCCCAAACCCAGCCCTTCCGTCTCCCCCCTGCCGGCTGGCCTCGCCAACGTGGTCACCAGCTTGAACAACCCCACGCGGATGGCCTTCTGGGCCAAGAACCTGAGCCTCTACTATCTGCAGGGCTACCAACTGGGCAGCAACCAGGGGCGACTCTTCCGCACCGCCTATGATACCCAGAACAACGAGTCGCAGAGCGACCCGGACTCACCCCAGGAAATCGCGATCGAAGAGATCAACGCCCGGGGCGAGGTCCAGGCCCGCGCCCTGACCATGAGCAACCCGGTCTGGATGACCCTGGCCGAGGTCAATCAACCCGGAAAGCCGATCGACGGCGACTACTTCCTCGTCACCGACAACTTCGGCACGAACCAGGGGCGCGTCCTGATGATCAAGCCCGACCCTGACCGCCCGGAGGCCACCGCCCTGGACCTGGGCCAGTACGCTCCCAGCCCCCCCGTCAACCCAATGGCCGTCTGCCACGACGGCGGCAAGTACATCTTCTGGACCGAGTACACCGGGACTCCCCAGGGGCGGGTCCGGCGCGCCGACATCTCGCAGGATCCCCCGGTGGTGATCGACTATCTGGTCGGACTGGACTTCCCCGCCGGTCTCGATGCCCTGGCAGGCAAGGTCGCCGTGGCCCAGAACGGGGCCAGCAGCGTGGTGGTCACGGACATCGAACCTGAGAACGGCACCTACCCGATTCCCCTGGCCAGCGCCCGGATCCTGACGGCCGCCGTGGGGGACCCCGTGATGCTGCGTCCTTTCGAAGTCCGCTGGGCTGCCGGCGAATCCCTGGTGATCCTCGACGGCTTCGCCCTCTCGGTGGTCGGTGGCCCGCTGCCGGCCGGCCCTGGGAACGGCAACCTCCGCTACTACCCGGGTCCCGAGGACCTCAACTGGAGCAACCGCACCGTGAACCTGGTCAAGGGCGACCTGACCGATCCGGTCGGCCTGGGCATGATCTACCAGAAGACCGACGGCAACGAGCCCTACCTGGATGTCGCCTTCGTCCAGTCGGTCGTCGCGGCCGGAACGGCGAACCGGATCCGCTTCAAGACGGCACAGTTCCCGCCGTTCCCCATCCTGGCCGACAAGCAGCTCTCCACCGGTCTCTCGCGGGGATTCCAGGTGCTTTCGGTCGGAACCTGGAACGTGCCCACCGAACCCGTCAACCTCCTGATCTATCTCAGTCGGGGTTTCGACATGAACCAGGCCAACGGTTCCATCGTCCGCTACACCGGTCCCTTCGAACCGTAGAGGCCCGGAACCCCAAGACCTGAGGGCCGTCCCGCAAGGGGGCGGCCCTCACGCATTTCCGGGCCTTGCCCGGCATGCTACAATCCATGAACACATCCCCGCGCGCGCCCCCCTCTCCGGCGGGGTGACTTTCAGACCCCGCCTGTCCCCAGGCGGCTTCCAGGTGATGCCATGCTCTGGAGAACCCTGAAAATCCTGATTGCCTTTGCGGCCATCCTCTGGGTGGCCCAGATCGTCTTCAACCCGGTGGCGCCCGGCCCCGATCGCGACCGCACGCGCCGCCTGTTTGAGAAGGACCTGGCCGCGAAGCTCAACCGAGGCCTGCTGGTGGTGGTTGACGAGGAAGAGAGCGACCGTTACATCCAGGAGGACCTCAGCACCCACGACCTGACCAAGGCCCTGACCTTCGCGCGCCTGAAGAGCGAAGTCCTGGAACGCGCGCTGTTCATCGAGGACAAGTTGACCTTCGGGTCGGAAGCCAGCGTGGCCCGGGTCAACCCGACCGACCGCAAGGCCTGGCAGGAACTGACCCTTCTGGAGATGGACCTGAAGCGCGATTTCGCACGCAAGAACCCCAAGAACCAGAAGGGGTACCTGGAAGCCTCTGCGTTGGATCCGAAGCGCACGCCGGAGGCCATGGTGGCCTTCATCGACCGCTATCCCGATTCCCAGGTGGCCTCGACGGCCCTGGCCCACCTGGAGTATGCCCTGTGCGTCGCCCAGAAGAACCCCCAGCGGGCCCTGGCCGTCTACGACAAGCTGGCCAAACGCCACCCCGACCAGGCCTACCTTCTGGGCCTGCTTCCCGAGTACCGCAGCCGAGCTCTCCAGTATCAGGAGATCCTGGACCAGAAGGCCGCCCGCTGAAGAAGTCCACCACTCCCCAGACGTCAGAAGGCTCCAGCTTCAGTGCTCGAGCGGATAGCCCAGCTCCTTCCATGCCCGCCAGCCCCCGGCCATCGAGCGCACCCGGCGATAACCCATCTTCTCCAAGGACTCGGCCGCCAGGACCGAGCGATAGCCACCGCCACAATACAGCACCAGATCAGCCTCCCGATCGGGGAAGCGGTGCTCGATGTCGCGCTCCAGGATGCCGCGGCCCAGATGGACGGCGCCGCGAATCCGGCTCTTGCGCCACTCGTGGTCCTCGCGGACATCGACCAGATGGAAGTCCTCCCCCGCCTCGAGCTGCCCATGGACGTCCTGACAGGTGCACTCCTGCACCCGGGACCGTGCCTCCTCGACCAGTTTCACGAACCCCGCGGAATGGTCCACCACGAACACCTCCAGATCGCCCTCTCCGAATCGGGCCTGGCTCCCCGGGAAGACCGGAAAAGCCAGGGTCGGGCGCGCGACCCGGCTGGCTTCAAGCCGAGGACAGCAGGTCCTCCCCCACCGGAAGCAAATCCTACCCCCCCAACAGACGACGCCACCAGGGGGCTCGCGCGCGCCTCTCGGCGTCCTCCAGCCGGACGGCCAACTGACGTGCCCGCGACTCGGCCTCGGCGCGCGCCTCGGCGGCGGCCTCGGCTCGGACCTCCGCCCGCAAAAGCTCCAGCTCCTGGGCTTTCAGGGATTCCTCGGCCTCTTCCAGACGCGACCGGATGTCCGACTCCGTCTGGCTGCCGTCGGTCAGCATGCGACGCGACTGCTCCAACTGGCTCTCAAGATACCCCAGACGCATGACCGCGGCCTCGTGCCGCTCCAGGGGAACCGTCAGCGCCGGAACCGGAACCGCGGGTTCTTCCTCGGTGCTCTCCTCGAAGCTGTCCAGCTCGCGGGCGCTGGACGCGCTGGCACGCGGGCGCACCCACCCTCCCGCGGGAGGCCCGAAGCGGGCCAGGAAGGCCTCCAGTTCGGACTCCGGGATTCGCACACCCGGCAGACCCGTTTCCTCGGCGGAAAGAGCGCGAACCCGGCCCTTCTGGACGTAACGGTACACCTGACGCTCGGTCTTGCCGATGGCGGCGGCGAATTCAGAGGCCGACAGAAGTCGGACTTGCGGGGAGAAGCTGTCGCTCTGGGTGCTCATGGTCCAAGATATTGAACAAGATCCGTCGCGATCCTGCCAGGGCTTGAATAAATTCCGACATGCGTCGGACCCGACGCCTCCCCTGACGCGAAGCCTCGCCCCCCCTCGGGGACTGGCCCGCAAGCGCCCCGGGTCCAGTCATGCCGGTGCCCACCCGCACGCCCGGATCGGCCGGTCGGACCCGGACGGACCGGGCGTCCGACCCCGATCTGAACCACCTCGCGTCTGACTTCGGCCCGGCCGGCCGGGTCCGGGGTTGCCAGAGGCGTGGCCCACGCCGTCGAAGCCGAAAGCGACAGGCGAGCGGCCCGACAAACAAATCCCGGCCGGGCGTGACCACCCGAACCGGGATCAAGGCTTGAGGATCCGCTGCGACCTGAGCGGCGCTAACGCATCACCATCGAGACGACCATGGACAACACGATGAAGCTGACCGCCAGGTAGTTGGTGGCGGTGCCCAGCATCTCCTCGGTGCTCTTCTTGCCCTGGAAGACGCTCTGGGTACTCCCGCCCCCAAGCATCCCCCCAAGCCCTTCGTTCTTGCTGGACTGAGTCACCACCGCTGCAATCAGCCCAACACTCACCAGAAGGTACACCGCCATCAGGAGGTACTGGATGACACTCAACCCGGGGGCAGCCACTGGCGGCGGCGGGGCCGAAACCGCGGCGGGGGTCGCCTCGACGGGCACCCCCGTGGGAGCTTGAGCCAGGGTCGCCCACAGGCGAAGGCAGAAATCCAGATACATAATCTCCTCGAATCCTGGAGCTCAGGGCTCCTTCTGATCTGCAGCCCACCTCGACGCCGAGGCGGGAAAGCGCGAATTCTGGCCGGACCGCGCTGCGGCACGGCGCGAGAATCTACTGGAACTGGATGATCCGGGCGAAGCTCTCTGCCTTCAGGCTGGCCCCACCCACCAAGGCACCGTCGATCTCCCGACAGGCCATGAAGGCGTCGATGTTCTCCGGCTTGACGCTCCCTCCGTAGAGGAGGCGCACCTGTGCGGCGATCCTCTCTCCAAAGAGTTCGGCCAGGGTGGCGCGCAGCAGGCTCATGGTCCGGTTGGCCTCCTCGGGTGAGTCGGTCTTTCCGGTTCCGATGGCCCAGATCGGCTCGTAGGCCACCACCAGGCGTTCTCCCGAATCCAGCGCAAGGCCCTGGAGGGCCCCCCGCAACTGGCTGACCACCCGCTCCTGGGTGCGCCCCGCTTCGCGCTCTTCCAGGGTCTCTCCGACGCACAGGATCGGAACCAGCCCGTGGTTCTGTGCAGCCGTCACCTTCTGGGCGCAAGACGAGTCGGTCTCCCCGAACAGCGCGCGACGCTCCGAGTGGCCCACGATCACGAAATGACAGCCCACATCCCGCAGCATGGGAGCTGAGACCTCACCTGTGAAGGCACCGGAGTCCTTCCAGTAGAGGTCCTGACCTCCCAGGCGGATGGACGGTCTGGCGGCCAGAAGCGAGCCCACCTCGCTCAACAGGTGGAACGGGGGGCAGATCGCCGCCTCCCGATCGCGCAGATCGCCCACCCGGGCCAGGAGGTCTTCCACCATCACCCGAGCCTCGCGGCGGGTCATGTTCATCTTCCAGTTGGCTGCCAAGAGAGGGATGCGCACGAGAATCCTCCAAAGAGATATGTTAGCAGAAGTGTCAAGACATGGGGGACGTCGAGGGTTTGCGACGCAGGGCCGCCACCCCAGGCAGTTCCCGACCCTCGACGAATTCCAGCGAAGCTCCTCCGCCGGTGGAAACGTGGGTGATCCTGTCCGCCAGGCCCGCCTGCTCCAACGCAGCCACCGAGTCTCCCCCTCCGACCACGCTGCGCGCCTGCGAGTCGGCCACGGCCTGAGCCACGGCCCGGGTGCCGCAATCGAAAGGCTTCTTCTCGAAGACGCCCATCGGCCCGTTCCAGAACACGGTGCGCGAGGCCGACAGCTCATTGGCAAAGAGCTCGACCGTCCGCGGCCCGATGTCCAGACCCATCATGTCGGCGGGGATCTCCTCGACCGGGACGACGCGATGGGGCGCCCCCTCGGCGAACTCAGAGGCCACCACGACGTCCAGGGGGAGGAGCAGTTCGGTCCGGGTTCCACGGGCCTTGGCCTCGATGCGGCGAGGGACCTCGAGGTCCTCCTCGCACAACGAACGCCCGATCTCCAGGCCGCGCGCCTTCAGGAAGGGGAAGGCCATGCCACCCCCGATCAGGATGCGGTCGGCCTTTCCGATCAGGTTCTCCATGACGCCGATCTTGTCCCCGACCTTGGCCCCGCCCAGCAGGACGACGAAAGGAGCCTGGGGGGCCGAAACCAAGCCACCCAGCTCGGCCAGCTCCTTCTCCATCAAGAGACCGGCTGCCGCGGGCAGGAACCCGGCCACCCCGGTGGTGGAGGCGTGGGCCCGGTGCGCCGAGCCGAAGGCATCGTTGACGAAGAAATCGCCCAGCCCGGCAAGCGCCCTGGCGAAGTCCGGATCGTTGTCGGTCTCGGCGGCGTGGAAGCGGACGTTCTCGAGAAGCAGGACCTGCCCGGGCTTCAAGCCCTGGGCCAGAGCCTGGACCTCGGGACCCACGCAATCCGAAGCCATCGCCACAGGCAGGCCGAGAAGCTCGGCCAGCCGGGCCGCCACGGGCTTCAAGGAATACCTGGCGTCCGGCTTCCCCTTGGGCCGTCCCAGATGGGACAGAAGGACCACCGCGGCCCCGTTCTCCAGAAGCCAGCGCAGGGTGGGCAGCGCGGCGCGGATTCGCGTGTCGTCCGTCACGCGCTCGCCATCCAGGGGCACGTTGAAATCCACGCGGACCAGCCCCCGCTTGCCACGCACGTCGAGGTCACCCAGGGTGAGATAATCCATCATCAAAGGCCTCCCATGAATCCAGAGACCGGAGGCCCGGCTTGCGCCGGGCCTCCGGAGCGCCGCCCGATCTCTAGACGGTGACGGTGAGCTTGCGGGTGGCCATGAAATGGCACAGGTCGGCAACCCGGTTGGAGTAGCCCCACTCGTTGTCATA
>DCTU01000381.1:3209-4737 GCA_002329445.1 bacterium UBP9_UBA1432 | reverse complement strand
AACCTCAGGGCCGGGCCGGAGGCTCCTGCTGCATCCGGCCCAGATCCGCCTCCGAGAAGCCCACCGGCTTGAGGCCAAGTTCCTGAAGTCGGGTGATGGGGTAGGGATCTCCCGGCTCCAGGTTCAGCCAGATTCGCAAAGCGTGGATCTCGTCGCGCAGATTCCCGGCCCGATTCTGGGAATGCGCCAGGAGCCTCACCGCATTCAGGGCATCCAGATGATCCTCCGCCAGTTGCAGGGCCCGGCCCGCCGCGGGGACGGCCTCTTCATAGCGCTTGAGTTGAAAGAGCAGGAAGGCTCGGGTCAGGTACAGGCGCACCGAGTCGGGGTTGTGCCGCAGGCCTTCGTCCAGGAACTCCAGCCCCTCGGTGGGCCGATCGAAATTCAGGGCCAGGTCGAAGGCGGCAATCTCGTAGGCATCCTCCATGTGGGGGTCCAGCAGGGTGGAGATCCGGTAGATGGGCAGGATGTCCGGAGTCTCGCGCCAGGAGATCCCCTGCCCCTCCATCACATGGAAGTAGAGATCGCCTCGGACGTAGATCATCCGTGCAGCGAAGGTCCGCATTTCACCCAGCAGGTCGAGGAAGACGTCCAGTTGGGTCCGCCCCTCCAGAGGTGGACGGAAGAGGCGATCATGCCAGTCCGGCAGCCGAAGGTTGGCCCCGGCCACCAGGCCCAACAAGACCAGAAGCACGCCCAGGCGCCAACCCTTCATCGCCACCACCGCCTCCACAGCCAGGCCAACAGAGCCGCATCCACCAGGGCGAGCAGGCCCGCCTGCCAGGCGATCCGGACGGGTTGGGTGGCGTCCCTCCAAGGCGCCTCGAAGTAGGCCTTGATCGCGTACATCTGGATGGGAAGGTGCGTGTGCTCGTCCTCGCCCTCCCCGTGGACGTGTCCATGACCATGCCCACCGGCCTCCGGGGTCTCGTGGCCGTGCTCGTGCACACCGGCATCCGGGGCCTCGTGGCCGTGCTCGTGCTCATGCCCGCCGACCCCGGTCGCCTCGTGGCCGTGCTCGTGCTCATGCCCGCCGACCTCCGGGGCCCCTCCCTGAGCCAGCGCCACCGCGGCCAGCGTCCCCAGAAGGAGCAGCAGCAGGACGACCCGCAGGGCCCTCACAGGTCCCGCCTCTCGAAGCTCCAGTCTGCCAGCAGCAGGAACAGGACCATCCAGACCAGGCCGTAGGCGACGGCCGCCAGGAGGTAGGCCTCCGGAACGGCTTCCCCATGCACGATGGGGTCCTTGAGATGCAGCACGTCGAAGTGCGGCATGAAGAGGCGGATGGCCCGGACCACGGCCCCCTGCACCTGCGTCTCGCCGGAGGAGAGGAAGAAGGTGATGAACGTCTGGGGAATCCCGCCGACGATGTACAGAAAACACCCCAGCACTCCCGCCAGGGCGGGACTGCAGAAGGTCGAGGCAAAGAGGCAGAAAGCCCCCAGGACCCCGGCTTCCAGGACGGAAAGGGCCACGGGGATCAACACCGCGGGATCGGCGTGCGTCCCCAGCACCGCCAGGGCCGTCA
>DCTU01000381.1:2342-3123 GCA_002329445.1 bacterium UBP9_UBA1432 | reverse complement strand
AGCAGGGTCAGCCCCACATCCTTGGTGACCCGGTCGAAACCGGTCATGCCGAAGGCGTTGAACAGCGTGGGCAAGACCAGCATCAGCACGGCCAGGAACAACGTGATCAGGTGCAACTGCCGGCGCATCGACTCGGTGATGTAGAGGCGGGCCAGGACCAGGACGGGGCTCATCGTTCCTCCACCTCTCCCGAGGCGCGGGTGATCTCGAAGAAGGCTTGTTCCAGGCTGCGCCGGGCGAGCTGCATGCCGACCAGGTGGGCCCCGGCTTCTCGCAGGCGATCGACCAGGGCGTCGGATTCCTCCCGGGGGATCCGGACTGCCCGGTCGGGCCCCTGCTCCAGGATCTCCCGTCCGGGGAGCTCGGTGGGACCACCGCGGAAACGGACCTCCACCTCGGCGGAGTCCTCCAGCAGCTCGCGCAGGTTCCCGCAGCGGAGCATCCGGCCTCGGTGCAGGATGCCGATCTGGTCGCAGATCAGCTCGACGTCGGTCAACTGGTGGCTGGAGAAGAAGATGGTGATCCCCTGGCCCTTCAAGCGCAGGATGATGTCCTTGACGTCCAGTTGCGCCAGCGGGTCCAGGCCTGAGGTCGGCTCGTCCAGGATCAGCAGGGGCGGCCGGGCGATCAAGGCCTGGGCGATCCCGAAGCGCTGACGCATGCCCTTGGACAACTCGCGGAGTCGGGTCTGCGCGCGGTCCTGAAGGTGGACCGCCTCCAGGGCCTCCTGGCAGCGCGTCTTCCTCTGCGCCGGGGCGACCCCGGCCAGGCGAGCATGCAC
>DCTU01000381.1:0-2335 GCA_002329445.1 bacterium UBP9_UBA1432 | reverse complement strand
CGGCGGGCGGCCGGGGTGCCGCAGGGTTCGCCGAAGAGCAGGGCCTCACCCGAAGTCGGTCGGACCAGACCGATCAGGATCTTGATCGTGGTGGACTTGCCTGCCCCGTTGGGCCCGATGAAGCCGAAGATGTCGCCTTCCCGGACGTTCAGGTCCAAGTCCTCCAAAGCCAGCAGGTCCGCCTCGCGGCGCCGGCGGTAGAGTTTCCGAAGATGGCGGGTCTCGATCGCATTGCTCATGGTAGGTGCCCCTAATTTTCACGACATCCCCCAGATCCCCTGCCGGCCGAGCCCCTGAACGACCACGACCCAACCCGCCAGGGCAGGGTTCCAAGCCGCCGACTCGAACTGGGCGGCAATTTCCCGATGAGGCCCTTCGATCATGCCTGGCCGTCTTCTGCGACTCTTCCAACCCGCTCCCGCCCAACCCGCGTCCTACAAGAGCGAGGACGAGATGCGCAGCAGGTTCCGCTACTGGCGCGTCCGGCAACTCTACACCACGTTCATCGGCTACGCCATCTTCTATTTCGTCCGAAAGAACATCCCCCTGGCCCTGCCCCTCATGGAACGGGACCTGGGGCTGGCCAAGGCGGACCTGGGCAAGATCCTGACCCTGCACGACATCGTCTACGGGATCTCGAAGTTCCTCAACGGATTCCTGGGCGACCGCTGCAACGCCCGCTACTTCATGGCCCTGGGCCTGCTGTTGTCGGCGGCGGCCAACGTGGCTTTCGGGATGAACTCGGCCCTGGGGGTCCTGATCGTGTGCTGGGTCCTGAACGGCTGGTTCCAGGGGATGGGCTTCCCGCCGTGCGCCCGGGTCCTGTCCCACTGGTTCAGCCCTCGCGAACGCGGGACCTTCTGGGGCTTGTGGAACACCTCCCACCAGTTCGGTCTGGCCGTGATCCTGGTCCTGGCCGGTTATCTGGGGGAGTGGTACGGCTGGCGCTGGATCTTCTACGTCCCGGCCGCGATCGCCGCCGCGGTGGCCCTGCTCCTGGTCGAACGCCTGCGCGACACTCCCGCCTCGGTGGGGCTGCCGCCGGTGGAGGCCTTCCACGGCGAAGGGACCAGCCCAGGCCGACGCGGCCCGACCGCAGTCCACCGAGAACCAGAGCCTGCGGGAGTTCTGGAGATTCCTGGTGCGTTCGGTCTTCAGCAACCCCTTCATCTGGGGAGCCTGTCTGTCCAACTTCTTCATCTACGTGGTCCGCTACGGCTTCGTCAACTGGGCCCCCAGCTACCTCCAGGAGCGCCAGGTCTCGCTGGCGGGAGCCGGCTGGATGATGGCGGGATTCGAGCTGGCCGGCCTGGTGGGTTCGCTGGTGGCCGGATGGTTGACCGACCGCTTCTTCGGCAGTCGGCGTGCGCCGGTGTGCTTCGCCTACATGCTGACCGCCACGGCCTGCATCTTCGCCTTCTGGAAACTGCCCGACGGCCACCCCTGGGCCTACGCCGTGGTCCTGCTGGCGGTCGGCTTCCTGATCTATGGCCCGCAGTTCCTGGTCGCGGTCTTCACGGCCGACCTGGCCACGCGCAAGGCGGCTGCAACGGCGATCGGGATGACCGGCTTCTTCGGATACCTCAGCGGGGTCATCTCGGGGTGGGGACTGGGGCACCTGGTCGACCAGCACGGATGGGACGGCGCCTTCCAGGTCCTGATCGCCTGTTCCATCCTGGCGACCCTGCCGTGGTTGTTCATGTGGAACATCTCGGCGGAGCACGCTCCCCGGGACGACGGACCGAACTCCTGAAAAAAGGTCCGCCCCCGTCGGAGTGCCGAAAGGAATCGCCATGCCTGAACTGATCGTCGTCGGAGATCGAGTCCTGATCGAGCCGCTGGAGGGGGAGAAGCGGACCGAATCCGGGTTGATCCTGCCGGCGACGGCCACGGAGAAGGACAAGGTCCGCAACGGCAGGGTCCTGAAGGTGGGACCGGGCTACCTGGTCCCCAACCCCGAGTATTCCGAGGCCGAACCCTGGAAACAGCCTCGTCAGGCCAACCGCTACCTGCCCTTGCAGGCCGAGCCCGGCGACGAAGCCTTCTTCCTCAAGAGCCAGGCCATCGAGGTGACCTGGCAGGGGAAGAATCTCCTGATCGTGCCTCACCAGGCCATCCTGGTCCTGCTGCGCCCCGAGCCCAGCGACGTCCTGAGCAACATCGACAAGCTGCTGGGGAACTGAGCGAAACCGCGATGCCCAGCCTTCCCGTCCTTTTCGAGGCCGGCCAAACCCTCAAATCCCTGATCCACCAGTTCACGGACCCCTACGCGTTCCTGCGCGAGCTGATCCAGAACTCGCTGGACGCCGGTAGCAGCCGGGTCGACGTCCGGACC
>DCTU01000250.1 GCA_002329445.1 bacterium UBP9_UBA1432 | reverse complement strand
CCCCAGACCGAGAGGTGGACCGGTGCGGGCCCCAGCCCCTCGACGCAGAGGACTTCTTCGGAGCCGAGGACCTCCCAGGGCGCGCACTCCCAGAAGTCGGCGGCCGCAAGGAAGAAGTCGGCGACCCGCTTCAGGTCGTCGGGTGAGGAACAAGAGTAGCTGCCAGGCCGTGTGGGGACCAGGCCGGCCCGGCTCAGGGCCTGCTCTTCGGGGGACTCGGGATTCTTCTGGCTCATCCGGCCCACTGCGACGCCGTCGGGTCCGCCTCCTGTCTGGGAGGGCGGCCGGTTCAGCCCACCTGGCCTGAGACCGCCTCCAGGTCGTGCTGGGCGTAGGCGTTCTCGGGGTCCGATTCCAGGGCCTTCTTCAGGGACTCGATGGCCTTCTCGGTCTCACCCTTCTGGGCCAGGATGTTGCCCCTCAGGTAGTGGAGCATCGTGTGGTCGGGTTCCAGGCTGCCGGCCAGATCCAACTGCTCCAGGGCCAGATCCAGGTAGGCCCCTCCCTTCTGAGCGTAGAGGTTGGCCAGCATCAGCCAGCCCGGCATGTTCGAGAAGTTCTCGCGCAGGCTCCTCTGGATGAAGTCCACGGCCGGATCCAGGAAACCCGCGGCCCCATAGATCTCGGCCAGGAGGTATAGCGTCTCGGCGTCCCGGGGGTCGAACTTGTAGGACTCGGTCAGCTCCTGGACCGCCTCCTGGATCTGTCCATCCTGATAGTGGCGCTTGCCGCGCTCCCGGTGGAGTTCGGCCATCTTGAAATGCTCGTTGCTCATGGGAGGAGCCCTTTCTACGTCGCCTTTCAGCTCCCCTGCGCCCGCTTCCAGACCCGAGTCCGCATCTCGGCCAACCCGGTCGGAGATGAAGCCAGAACGTCGGGCAGGGGAGCCGCTCCGGGCAGGAGTTCAAGCAGGTTCAGAGGGCTTCCGTCCAGGGTCTCCAGCCGGCCGCCCGCCTCGGTCAGGATGGCGGCGCACCCGGCCAGGTCCCAGAGGTGCACGCGCATCAGGGCTGCGCAGGCGTCGCCCCGGGCGACCAGCAGCACGTGGGCGACGGTGCTCCCCAGGCTGCGGAGCTTGCCCGGGAAGTGCGCCCCATAGCGGCGGTGGAAGTTGGAGGGAACGCAGAACATCGACTCGCGATCCGGTTCGGACCAGGGGCGGACGCGCAGGGCCTGGCGCCCCCAGCGGTCGGTCTGCATCCAGGCGCCCTGGCCCGCCACGGCCAGGCAGGTCTCGCCCAGAAGGGGAAGGTCGACGACCCCCAGGACCGGTCTGCCCTCGACCAGCAGGCCGACGCTGACGCCCCAGTGCGGCAATCGGGACAGGTAGGCCGAGGTCCCGTCGATGGGGTCCACCGACCAGATCGGGCCTTGGAGAGGGCCCGTGGCGCCTCCCTCCTCGCCCACGATGGTCTCGCCCGGGAAGCGGCGTTGCAGGCCCTCGACCAGGAGCCGCTCGACCAGTTCGTCGGCTTCGCTGACGACGGTGCGATCCGACTTCTCGTGGCCCTGGACCTTGCCGAAGTGGCTCAGGGCCAGCTCCGAGGCCTGTCGGACCAGGGGGAGGACCCGGTCCAGCCGGGCCTGGAGGTTCACCGGGCCTCCAGGGGGATCCGGTGGATCACTCCGTTGGCCAGGTCGGTCAGGTAGAGAATCTGGCCCTGGGCGACGGCCCCGCCGCCGAAGTCCGGCAGCGTGTGCAGGGTCGCTCCGCGGGCGTGGCGGATCGCGCGCACGTCGAAGACCTCCAGTCGGCTGTTCACGAAGGCCAGTCGGCCGCCCACGGGCAGGATCACCCCGCCCTTGAAGGCGATCATGTCCTCTTCGGGCTTCAGGGAGATGCGGCTGGCGAACTGGCCCGGAAGATGGAAGTTGCGGTCCTCGCCGCCCACCCGGGCCAGGGTCTTGCCCCGCGAATCCAGTCGGGTCAGGACCGGCACCGTCAATCGCGAGTCGGAGCGATAGAGGAAGAGGCTGCCGTCCTGGGCGAGGGCCAGTTTGATGATCGGGCTGGCCGAGGCCTCGCCCAGATCGCCCTGCCAGAGCATGCGGCCGCGGCGGTCCCGGCGCTGCAGGACCACCTGGCCCTGACCCGAGGGGGGGTGGACCACGCACAGGATGGCGCCGCGCCCATCGACGGCCACCTGACGGGGCTCGCCTCGCACCACCCCGCCCCGGATCCCGACGGCCACCGGCTCCAGCCAGCCGCGCTGGGGGTCCAGGCGCTGCAGGCGGCAGTTTCCGGTGTCGGCCACCCACAGCAGGCCGTCCGTATCCCAGGCCAGGTCAGCGGGCCGCAGCAACCTGCCCGTCGGGGCGGCCTGGGGGGCATACCCGGCGCGGGATTCCAGCCGCCCTCCCGGGTGGTACTTCTGCAGGACGGCCTGGGAAGGGTCCCAGAGGTGCAGCCGGCCCTGGGAATCCAGTCGCGTGCCCGGATCCTGCCCCGGGGGGAAGCGCGCGGGCTGGGGGAACTCTTCGAGCTCTTCGGCCTGGGGACTCAGTCGCAGGACCCGACCGGATCCCGAGTGCGGGTCGCGCTGGTAGACGAAGATCTCGCCCGAGGGGGTCAGGGAGGCGGCCACCACCTGCCGGCCCGAGGTCTGCCAGGTGCGTTCGACCAGCAGCCGCCCGTCGGTGGCGTACTTGCGCACCCAGTCACGGCCCACGGTCAGCAGGCGGTCGTCGGCCGCCAGGTCGAAGGCCTGGGCCCCGTCGATCTGGAAGCGGGGCGAGCCCTTGGGGTTGAAGACCGCCAGCCCCAGGGCATGCAGGACGTACACGTTGCGCTGGCGGTCCAGGGCCATGGCCCGCGGGGCGGTCAATCCACCCAGGGATACCCGGTATTGCCGAACACCGCTGGCCCCGAAGGCGTGCAGCGTCTGCCCGGACAGGGCGTAGAAGCGGCCTTCGGGTCCCACCGCGGCCACGGCCGGCAGAGCCAGCTCCGCTCCTTCCAGGCGCTGGGCGCGCAGGACACCCTGACGCACGGTCAGCCTCCACTCCGGTTGGCGCTTTCCCGCCTCGCAGGCCAGCAGGGTGGGTTCTGCCCAGGGACCCACCCAGAGGCTGATCGGGTCGAGGCGCGGCGGAGCCTGCTCGGGCGCCGGCAGGCCGCGGTGCGCCCGCGGCGTCCCGTCGCTGCGCAGCAGACCGACGCGCCCTTCCCGGGCATACAGGACCGCCAGCGTGCCGTCGGGGGCCACGGCCACGTCCGTGGGGATCGAATCGGGCAGGGGGCCGGAGGAGGTGGGCAGGTCGGCGGTGCAGACCAGGTCGGGACCCGCCAGGGCCGCTGCCGCCAGACAGAGGAAGAGGACCAGACCGGAGAGAGGCTTGTGCCAGGACATGGTGGGGGCCTCTTCACGCCGCGGGGTGAGAGGCCCTTCCAGGGCCGGAGGACTCGAAACCCCGTGGGCGAACCGGGGGCCATGCCAACCTACCTGCTCACCGGCGTGGCCGGCTTCCTGGGCAGCCACCTGGCCGAGCGCCTGGTGGCCGCCGGACACCGGGTCCGCGGCGTGGATTGCCTGCGCGACTACTACTCGCCAGCCCTGAAGAGGCTCAACCTGGAGGGCCTGGTCGGCCGGCCGGCCTTTGAGAGCCTCGAGGTGGACCTGGCCACGGCGGAACTGACCCCCCTGCTGGACGGGTGCGACGGGGTCTTCCACCTGGCCGCCCAGGCCGGAGTCCGAAGTTCCTGGGGACAGGAGTTCCACTGCTATACCCGGGACAACGTGCTGGCCACCCAGAGGCTGTTCGAGGCCTGCCGGGGACGGCGCCTGGAGAAGGTGGTCTACGCCTCCTCCTCGTCGGTCTATGGCGACGCGCAGGCCCTGCCTACGGCCGAAGACGCGGAGCTGCGCCCGATCTCTCCGTATGGGGTCAGCAAGCTGGCCGTCGAGCACCTGGCGCGGGTCTACCACGACTCGTTCGGAGTTCCCGCCGTCGGCTTGCGCTACTTTACGGTCTACGGACCCCGCCAGAGGCCCGACATGGCCTTCCATCGCTTCCTGCGCCGGGCCCTTCAGGACCTGGCCATCCCCGTGTATGGGCAGGGGCAGCAGACTCGTGACTTCACCTACGTGGACGATGCCGTGGAGGCCACGATTTCGGCCATGGTCCGCGGGGTCCCGGGGCGGGTCTACAACATCGGTGGGGGAGAGCGCACCACTCTGGCCCGCACCCTGGAGATCCTCGAGGAGCACCTGGGCCGGCCGATTCGCCGCGAGCATCTCGAGGCTCAGACCGGTGACGTCGGACACACCTCGGCCCGGACCACCCTGGCTCGGCAGGACCTGGGCTACGATCCGCGGATCGGGATGCACGAGGGGCTGGGCCGCATGGTGGCCTGGTTCAACCGGGTCTGGCAGACGCGGCCTGAGATGCGCCAGGGGTGAGTGCTGGCCCTGACCTTTCAGCCGCCCGGCGCGCCCGCAGGCCGGATCGCCAGGGCGGGATGAGGACGGCCGGGTTTCCCGTCTTCGCCGCCGCCGCGCTGGTCATGGCCCTGGAGGTCTGTGGACCGCGCCTGCTGGCGCCGGCCTTCGGCAACGGGACCCTGGTCTGGTCGGCCATCCTGGCGTGCACGCTGCTGGCCATGGGGGCCGGCAACCTGCTGGGCGGGGTCCTGGCCGACCGGTCCCCCTGGCGGGTGCCGCTCCGGCTGGCCCTCATGGGCGGTGCCCTGTCCTCGGCCCTGACCGCGCTGCTCGCCGGGCCCGTCAGCCTGGGGCTTTCCGACGCCTTCTCGCCCCAGCCGTCCTCTCAGTTGCCGGCCCTGCTCCTGGCCTGCAGCCTGCTCTTCGGACCGCCCGCGGCCTTGTTGGCAGCGGTCCATCCCCTTGCCTTCCGGGGCGCCTTGGCCGGGGTGGAGAGGGCGGGGCGCACGGTGGGCGGCCTGTACGCCTTCTCGGCCCTGGGCAGCCTTCTGGGCGCTCTGGCTCCTCCTCTGTGGGGGACCGAGGTCCTGGGAACTCGCGACACCTTGTTTGCTTTTGCGACGTTGCCCGCGCTGGCTGCCACCGGCTGGCCCGCCCTGGGGCTGGCCAGCCTGCTGCTGGCCGGAGCCCTGTGGCCCCGCACGCTGCCGCCGGGGGTGCTGGAACGCTGGGAGTCTCCCCTGGCCAGCTACGTCCTGGAGGGAGACCAGGAGTCTGTGCGAGTGCGCGTGGAGATCCCCATGCGCCCCGTCCTGTCGACCCATCCCCCGAGCTCTGGGGGCAACACCTATTATGAGGAGATGCTGTTGGCCTGGGGGCTCTTGAAGTCGTCGGCTCCTGCTCGGATCCTGGTCCTGGGCCTGGGAGGCGGAACCGTCGCCCGCCTGGCCCGGGAGGCCTGGCCGCAGGCTGAGATTCACGGTGTCGAGCTGGATCCCAGCCTGCTGGCTCGGGCCTGGGAGCGCTTCGGCCTGGACGACCTGGGGGTTCATGCCCACGTGGGGGACGCGCGAGCCTGGCTGCGCCGCCTTCCCGGAACCTGGGACCTGGTCCTGGTGGACGTCTCGGTGGGAGCCACCCCCCCCGCCCACCTCAGCAGCCGCGAGTTCATGGTCGAGGTGCGCGAGCGCCTCTCCCCCGACGGACTGCTGGCCGTCTATGCGCCCCCTCCCCTGAACGCGCGCCTCCTGGGCTCGGTCCAGGCGGCTTTTCCCCAGGCCGCCCTGCTGGAGCGCGTCGCGGTCGGCTCACGACGCTCGCTGGATCCGAATGGCCCCCGTCTGCTGGCGACCGAGCTGGGCTGGGCGCGCCTGGAGGGTCGTTCATTGAATCTGCACCGTCCCCACCCCGGGGCGCCCCTGACCGATGATCAGGGCGACTTCCCGTGGTGGTGGGGCATGCAATAGGAGCCCTTCGTCCACATGCCGCCAACCTCTTCAGATTCTCGCCCCTCCCTGGCCTGCAGCGGGGATGTGCTCACTCCGCCCCGGGTGGATGTCGAGGTGGCCGGCGCCCTGGGGATCGCGGCGCTGGTCCTGACGCTGATCCAGTATTTCGGGCTGGCCAACTGCTTTCCGGTCCTCTTCCCGGGCGTCTGGGCCGAACTGCCGGTCTTCCACCTGTACGCCTTGTTGTGGTGGGCGGGATGCACGTGTGTCGGCTACTTCCTGGTCCCGGCCTGGTGGTTGAAGTGGCGGGGACGCTCGCTTCGCGACTACGGCCTGAGGATGCCTCGACGCTCGAAACATCTGTGGGTCTACCCGGCGATGTTCGCCCTGATGCTGGGGCCCTTGTGGTGGGCTTCGGGAACCGAAGCCTTCCTGGCCACCTACCCGTTCTATCCCTTCGCACGGGTGGCGCCGGGGTTGTGGCTGGTCTTCGAGGCGGCCTACGCCCTGCAGTTCCTGGCCCTGGAGTTCTTTTTCCGGGGGTTCCTGATCTTCAGCCTGCATCGGAGGATGGGGGAGGCAGCCATCCTGGTCTCCATGGTGCCCTACTGCATGATCCACTTCCTCAAGCCCTTCCCCGAGACCCTGGGCGCCATCGTGGCCGGCGTGGTGTTGGGCTTCCTGTCCCTGCGCACCGGGTCGGTCCTGGGAGGTGTGGCGGTCCACTGGTCGGTGGCCCTGACCATGGATCTCCTGGCCATCTGGCGCAAGGGGGGGCTGGCCCCGGGCGTCGACTGGTTCGGATGGTGATCCCTCGAATCGCCGTCGGGTTCAGGAGAGCCAGCGCGCGGCCTCGCGGGCGTGGTAGGTCAGGATCAGGTCTGCTCCGGCTCTCTTGATCCCCGTCAGGATCTCCATGGTCACCGCTCTTTCGTCGATCCAGCCCATGCGCGCGGCGGCCTTGACCATCGAATACTCCCCGCTGACGTTGTAGGCGGCCAGGGGGCAGGTCACCTCGTCGCGCACCTCCCGCAGCACGTCCAGGAAGGCCAGAGCCGGCTTGACCATCACCAGGTCGGCACCCTCCTGCAGGTCCGCCTGGACCTCGCGCAGGGCCTCGCGCCGGTTGGCGGGGTCCATCTGGTAGGAGCGGCGGTCGCCGAACTGCGGGGCCGACTGCGCGGCTTCGCGGAACGGGCCATAGAAGGCGCTGGCGAACTTCGCAGCGTAGGCCAGGATGGGAATCTGTTCGAATCCCTCCTGATCCAGGCGCGCACGGATGGCCTGGACCCGGCCGTCCATCATGTCGGAGGGGGCCACCATGTCGGCGCCGGCCCGGGCATGGGCCAGGGCGGTCTCGGCCAGGACGGGCAGGGTGGCGTCGTTGTCGACCTGCTGGCCGTCCAGCAGTCCGCAGTGCCCGTGATCGGTGTACTCGCACAAGCACACGTCGGTGACGACGACCAGGCGGGGCAGGGCCCTCTTGAGCTCGCGGACCGCCCGGAGCACCGGACCTTCCGGGTCGGCTGCCGAGGTTCCCCGGGCGTCCTTGGTGGCGGGAATCCCGAAGAGGAGCACCGCCGGCACCCCCTCCGCAAAGGCCGAGGCGGCCTCCTGCACGAGTTCGTCCACGCTCAGGTGGAACTGGCCGGGCATGGCCGGAATCTCCTGGCGGATTCCCTCGCCTTCCACCGCAAAGAGGGGATAGATGAAGCTGGTCGGGTCCAGCCGGGTCTCGCGGATCATGGAGCGCAACTCGGCGCTGCGGCGCATCCGGCGCAGGCGGAGTTGGGGGAAGATGGCTCCGGGGAAGGGCTGAAGGGTGGACATGGGGACTCCTGGGAGGTTTCTCGCTCTCCTCATTCGGAGGCGGAGGAAAGGGCTTCCACATCCGTGGCGGGATCACTGCCCGTCCCGGCACCGCGTCCGGCCATCGGGTCGGGCGGGAGGCTGGCCGAACCTCGTCGAATCCTGCTGGGATGGTTCTGCGGGGCATGATCCTGTTGGGGCTCGTCTGGAGCCTGACCCTGGCCGCGGCCGCCGAGGAGGCGCCACCCTCCTTTCAGATCCCCTACACCTTCACCGTCGACGGGATCGAGTTGCGGGTGGTCGGAGCCGAGGTCACCCCGGACCAGCGCAATTTCCTGGCCCATGTGCAGGTCCGCGAGAGGCTCGGTCGCCCGGCCACGGTCTCCTGGCAGTCCTGGTTTGCGGCCCTCACGACCACCGGAGAGCGCCTGAGACCTCCCACCGATGTGGGGGTGGACGACGGAAGCGGCCTCAAGCGCGTCTTCGGGCCCCGACCCCTCCCGGCCGGAGGAAGCCTCCGGCTGATGATCTACTGGCCCATCTACGCCCACGAGCGGCCCATCCGGTTGTGGCTCCAGGACGGGTCGGTCAGTCGGGAGTCCTGGAAGTAGGATTCTGGAGAGGAACCCCTCCAGCGTAGACAAATCCCGATTTTGTCGGTATTCCCTTGTAGGAGTGAGCNNCCCGGGGGCTTCACCCAGATCGAGATCGCCATCGCCGTGGTGGTCCTGGCAGTCGGCATCCTGGGGGTCTTCGCCTCGTTCGCCTTCGCCATCCAGTCCACGCGCTTCAGCGGCCGCATGACCCAGGCCGTCACCTGGAATCGGCAGGTTCTCGAGCTGATCCGGGTCCGCAACCTCCCCTTCACCGTCCCTCTGCCTCCCCCCGAGGAGTCGGGTCTGAACGACCCGCCAAACCAGCCCTTCGAGAAGCTTCCCGACCTCAACGCTGCCCCGTTCCTGAACGACCTTCCCCTGGGGACCGGTTTCAAGAGGAGCATCCAGGTCCGCCGTCTGAGCAACAACGTCGCNNACGGTGGCCGAGATCACCGTCACGATCTTCTGGATGGAGAACGGGCGCCCCCGCAACGTCTCGATGAAGGCGCTTCACCGTCAGCCATGAGACCGCATCGACCTTTCGGCATGACCCTGCTGGAGACGATGATCAGCGTCGCGCTC
>DCTU01000365.1:19254-19405 GCA_002329445.1 bacterium UBP9_UBA1432 | reverse complement strand
CTGGAGGCCTTCGAGATGGCCCATATCCTGCAAGCGCCGGCATTCCTTCTGGATCCACCGGGAAGAGTCGACCGCACGAGCTTGTGCGGCCAGGACCTGGCGCAGGGTCTGTCGGGGATCGAGGCGCCCCAGCAAATCCACGGGGGTCTCC
>DCTU01000365.1:7507-19120 GCA_002329445.1 bacterium UBP9_UBA1432 | reverse complement strand
TGGGGCGGGTGGTTCCGTCGGATGAGGCGTTCCAACAACAGGGCGCCCACGCGTTCCAGCGGGATCGCGTCCAGGCTGACGCAACTGACGGCGGCCAGGGAGGTGAGAATCTCCTCGCCTTCGATTCGGGGGTAGAGAATCCCGGGGGAATCCAGGATCTGCCACTTGCCGGGAACGGCAACCCACTGGTTGCCACGGGTCACCCCGGGCTTGGCGCCCGTGCGCGCCCGCGTGGCGCCGGCCAGGCGATTGAGAAGGGAAGACTTGCCGACGTTGGGGATTCCCACCACGACCAGGCGCGGGTCCCGGGGCAGGAGACCTCGCTCCTTGCGTCGGGCGTGGACGGCCTGGCGCAACTGCTCGAGAGGCTTCTCCAGGGGCCCGGGCCCTCGTCCGGTCACCGCCCGCATGGCCGCGACGCGGTGCCCCTCTCGGCGCAGGCAGGCCAACCAGCGCTCGGTCTCGGATTTCTCGGCCAGATCGGCCTTGTTGAGTACCAGCAGGGAGTCCTTGCCCTTGCGACGGAGCATGTCTTCCAGGTCGGGTTGACGCGACGAGGCCGGAATCCGGGAATCCATGACCATCAGGACGGCGTCCGCCAGGACGAGGGTCTCTTCCAGCCGACGCAAGGCCTTGCGCATATGGCCCGGAAACCAGGAGAAGGCGCGGGGCGCTTTGGGAATTCCGGACTCGGTCACGAGGGCACCTCCCAGGGGGGCAGGGCCTGGGAAACCAGACGAAAACTCCTCGGCGATGCTCGGTCGAGGTCTCCGACCAGGTCTCCTAGGAGAGGGGCTGAATCCTCTGGAGTGGCCAGAAGATCAGGAAGGCCTTGCCGACCACGTTCTCGAGGGGCAGCGGGCCCCAACTGCGAGAGTCATCCGAATTGTTCCGGTTGTCTCCCATCATGAAGATGTGCCCCTCGGGGATGCGCAGCGGGCCGAAGTCCGAGATCGGGGGTTCGGCGATGTAGGGCTCGTCCAGCAGGGCCCCATTGAGGTAGACCTGCCCGTCCTGGACCGCAATCTCGTCGCCCTCGATGGCCACGACGCGCTTGATGAAGTCCTTCTTCTCGGGATCGTCGAGATGAGGTGGGTGGAAGACCAGCACGTCCCCACGCATCGGGTGGGCGAACTGGTAGATCAGCTTGTTGACCAGGATGTAGTCGTGCACCTTCAGGGTCGGAAGCATCGACTCGGAGGGGATGAAGAAGCTGCGAATCAGGAAGGTGATCAGCAGCAGCGCAGCTCCTCCGGCCACGATGAAGGAGTCGAGATACTCGTTCAGGCTCCGACGCAGGACCGGGGACGAGGGGACCCGGGGGAAGAGGTGCACGGCCAGGCGCAGCGCAACCAGGATATAGAGCAGGACGATCAGTTGGTCTTCGTTCAATGCCTGCGCTCCCGAGAACGGCCTGCAGCGGCCCGCGGGCGGCCAAGAAGTCAGGCCGCGGCGCCCGAACGGGCCCGCGGCATGGGCTCAGGTGCTGCGAAGCCCTTCCCGGCCTCGCAGCACCTGAGGGGAATTGCTAGGCCTTGGTGGCCGTCGGGATGTAGCGCTTCTCCTTGACGCGGGCCTTCTTGCCGACGCGACCGCGCAGGTAGAACAGGCGGGCCCGGCGCACTTCGCCGCGGCGAACCACTTCGACGCGCTCCAGTCGCGGGCTGTGCACCAGCAAGGTGCGCTCGACGCCCACCCCTCCCGAAATCTTGCGCAGGGTGAAGCACTCCTTCAAGCCGGAGTTGCCGCGCTTGATGCAGACGCCTTCGTAGGCCTGCAGGCGCTCCTTGCCTCCCTCGATGACCTTCAGCCAGGCCTTCACGGTGTCGCCCGGGCCGAAGTCGGGGATCTCCCGCTTGATCTGCTCGCGCTCGATGCTCTGGATCAGATCCATGGCGGATCTCCTTCTCTCATACCAAATCTGCTGGGCCGTCCGGAAGGTGCAGCCTCGCACGGCGAGGCTCTCTCAAAGGAAACAGGGCGCTCCCTCGGGCAGAGCCTCCCAAAGACGCCGTCCCGCTTCAGGCAGGACGGAGGCGATTATAACAGACCCGCCAGGGTCTCGCAAGGGCCACCACACGGAAAAATCAAGGTTCGGACGGGACTCCGCGCTCTTGACAGCCGCCAACGAGTCGCCGCTCGGCGGCGTTCAGCTCCACCCTCGCCAACAGGTCGGGCCGCCGGCGCGCCGTGTTGAGCAGGGCCTGCTCCCGGCGCCATTCTTCGATGCGGCCGTGGTGGCCCGAGAGGAGCACCTCGGGAACCGATCGCCCCTCAAAGACCGCGGGCCGGGAATAATGCGGATGGTCCAGAATTCCGGTGCTGAAGGACTCGCAGGCCACCGACTCGGAGTCGATCACCCCCGGAACCAGGCGGATCAAGGCGTCGGCCAGGACCATGGCGGGCAGCTCACCGCCGGAAAGCACGTAGTCTCCAATCGAGACCTCCTGCTCGACCAGCGTCTCGCGAATCCGTTCATCGATCCCCTCATAGTGGCCACAGAGAAGCAGCAGTCGGGGACGGGTGGCCATTTCCTCGACCATGGCCTGACTCAAGGGGGTGCCTTGAGGGGTCAGGTAGACCACGCGGGCCGGCTTCGGATCCAACGCCTGGACCGCGCGAATCGCAGCCGCCAGAGGCTCTGCCTGGATCACCATGCCCGGTCCGCCGCCGAAGGGAACGTCGTCCACCTGCCGGTGGCGGCCGCGTCCCCAGTCCCGAAGGTTGTGCAGTTCGACCTTCACCCGACCGGAGGTCTGGGCGCGGGCGGGAATGCTGGCGAAGAGCGGAGCGAAGACCTCAGGAAAGAGAGTCAGGATGTCCAGACGCATTCAGGCCTCAAGAACGGGCGGACGTACGACCATCTGGCCCGCCTCCAGATCCACCGAGACGACGAATTCAGCCACGGCCGGGATCAGGACTTCGCCAGAAGGCCCCCGGACCGAATAGAGATCGTGACCGGGTGTCTGGAGGACTTCCTCCAGGCGGCCCAGCACGGTTCCGGATTCGTCGCGGACCTCCAGGCCTTCCAGTTGGAAGTGCCAGTATTCATCGGGTTCCAGCTCCACCAGCTCGGTCTCGGGAACCGAGACCAGCCAGCCTCGGAACTTCGCCGCGCTCTCGGGGTCCTGGATCCCGGCCAGCTTGACCAGGACCCAGGCGGAATGGAAGCGGACCGCCTCGACCTTCTTGGGGAGGACCGAACCCTCGGGCGAGACCAGATGGACCTCGGGAGTCTCGTGGAAGCGCTCGGGGAAGTCGGTCAGGATCTGGACGCGGATCTCCCCGCGCACCCCATGCGGCTTGAGGACCTTGCCGATGGCGACCAGGCTCTCCGGTTGCAGTTCGGAGGGGCTCAACTCTGCGTCGAGTCGCCTTCCGTGCGGATGGCCACGACCTTCCAATCCTTCAGGACCACCTCCGCCTCGGACATCCGGGCCAGGAAGTCGTCGCCCGGAGCCAGTGTCACCGGCCCGTCATAGGTCCGATAGGGGAGTTCGGCTCCATCCGGGACGGCCTCGACCTCCTTGATGTGCCACTCGATCTCTCCCCGGCGGCGCATCAAGCGAGCGCGTTCGGCATCGATCTGTTGACGGATGAGGTCTGCCTGACGCGGATCGACGTCCTGCTGGCGTGCCACCTCGGGGGCGCCGGAGCTCTCCAGGCGCTGCAGATTCTCTTCCAGGGCGGCGATCTGGGAACGGGCTTCCTGGATGAAACGCTGGCGGAAGGTTGGGGTCATGATGACCACGACGCGAACGGGCCGGGTAAGAACCACGCTGTCCATCGAAAACCTCCTGGGATTGCCGGGAACAGAAGGCCGGCAGCCCGTCGGGGCTGCCGGCCTGTCCTCGGCCTGTCAGATGATTTCCACCATCACCCTCTTGCCGTCCCGAAGGCCGGCTGCCTTGACGAGGGTGCGGAGGGCTTGCGCCGTCTTGCCCTGGCGACCGATGACCTTGCCCATATCTTCGGGGGCCACCCGCAGTTCCAGGATGATCGAGCGCTCACCTTCGATCTCGCGAACCTCCACCTGGTCGGGGAGGTCCACCAGTTGCCGGGCCACGTATGCCAACAAGTCCTTCACGGCCCAACCTCCTCATGCTGCGGAACCGCCCCGAAAGCCAGGGCAGATCCCGCCACGCCTGAACCTTGCCCTCCGCCAGGCGGGGTGGCCCGGTTCAATGAACCCAGGGCCTCAGGCCTGTTCGGCCGGGGCCTCTTCGGTCCGGGGCGCCTTGGGAGCCGGGTAGACCATGTCCTTGCCGGAGAACTTCTTCCAGATTCCGCTGGAGACCAGCAGCAACTGAACGGATTCGGTCGGCTGAGCGCCCTTGCCCAGCCAGTCCAGGACCCGGTCTTCCTTGAAGAGGACCGTCGGGGGATCCGTGCGCGGGTTGTAGTGACCCAGAATCTCGATGAAACGGCCATCTCTCGGGCTGCGGGCATCTGCCGCCACCAGGCGGAAGCTGGCCTGCTTCTTGCGGCCGACCCGACGAAGTCTCAAACGAACCATTTTTCTGTACCTCCTGGGAGTGTCGAGTGTGCTCGTGGTAATTCGCTCGCCCCGCCTGGCAATCAGAAGGGCAGGCGGAACGGAAGCCTCTTTCCGCGTTTCCGACCCATGTCGCCGAGGCCCTTCATCATCTTGCGCATCGTCTCGAACTGCTTGAGCAGCCGATTGATGTCGGAGACATCGCTTCCCGACCCGCGGGCCACGCGTCGCTTCCGAGATGCGTTGAGGATGTCCGGATCCCGCCTCTCGGCAGGGGTCATGGACTGGATGATGGCCTCGATGTGCTTGATCTGGGACTCGTCGACCGGCAGGTCCTTGAGCTGGTTTCCCAGTCCCGGGATCATCTTGAGGATCTCCTTGAGCGGACCCATCTTGCGGATCTGCTGCATCTGATCCAGAAGATCGTTCAAATCCAAGCGGGCTGCGCGCAGCTTCTGCTCAAGCTCCGCCGCCTTCTCCTCGTCCATCGCCTGCTCAGCCTTCTCGATCAGGCTGAGCATGTCGCCCATTCCCAGGATGCGACCGGCCATGCGGTCGGGGTGGAAGGGCTCGAGGGCCGAGAGCTTCTCGCCGACGCCGACGAACTTCAGGGGGGCCCCGGTCACGTGACGCACGGACAGGGCGGCCCCGCCGCGAGCGTCGCCGTCCAACTTGGTCATGACCACGCCGGTCAGGCCCAGCGCCTGGTTGAAGTCCCGCGCGATGTGGACGGCATCCTGGCCGGTCATGGCGTCGACCACCAGGAGGATCTCGTCGGGCTTGACCTCCGCCTTCTGGCGGCGCAGTTCGTCCATGAGATCCTGGTCGATGTGCAGGCGACCCGCGGTGTCGATCAGGACGACGTCGCGCCCGCCGTCCCGGGCCTGCGCGATGGCCTGGCGGGAGATCTCCACGGGGTCGCGGTCGGCCCCCAACTGGAAGACCGGAACGCCGATCTGCTTGCCCAGGACCTCCAACTGTTGGATGGCGGCAGGACGGTAGACGTCGGTGGCGACCAGCATGGGGTGGCGCCCGGCCCCCTTCAGGTAGAGCGCCAGCTTGGCCGAGCTGGTGGTCTTGCCGGCGCCGTGCAGGCCGCACACCATGATGACCGTGGGAGGCTTGGACGAGAAGGACAGGCGGGCAGCCTCTCCGCCCATCAGCTCGACCAGGGCGTCGCGAACGTACTTCACGACCTGCTGGCCAGGGGTCATGCTCTTGAAGAGCTCCTCGCCCAGGGCCCTCTCCTTGATGCGAGAAACGAAGTCCTTGACGACGGGCAGGCTGACGTCCGCCTCCAGGAGAGCGCGCCGCACCTCCCGCAGGGCCTCGTTGACGTCTTCCTCCGTCAGTCTTCCTCGCCCTCGGAGCTTCTTGAAGACCGCTCCCAGGCGCTCGGACAGGGACTCGAACATTGAATCCAGCCTCGCTCCGGTTCCATGGGGTCGAGATCCCACCCCGCAGAATCACTCGAGAAGTATAGGCTCGGGCCCCAGGCCCGTCAAGGGCCCGGACTCCGGTCTTTNNCGCTCCGCTCCTCGACGCACGCCTTCCTTGCATCCAGAACCGCCTCGACCCCCTCGGTTCTCACGTATGGCGTACCCCTCGAAGAGGTTGACAGATCCCTCGTGGGAACACCCGAGAGGCGGTGGGCGGTTGTGTTCAAAGCCTTCATCCAGCCCCTGCTGTCGCAACTTCTGCACCCCAGGACGGGCAACCGAACATGGAAACGCCTGGAGTATCTGCTGAAGCACGAGTTCGTGGACCCGAATCGCTCAAGACAACGTAACCTGGAGTTCTGCCGTGCTTGACCGAATGCAGATGCGCAGGTCGGGGGCCAATGTCCATGGGGTTGGATGCCACCGGGATCCGGTCCGGTCGACCCGAGGCAACCCCGATCCAGACCCGAATGGGCAAAAGTGGACCTTGTGGATAAGACGAGAAAACCCCGAAAAATCGCTTGACCGATCACGGATGCTGTTTGGAGGGGGAACACGACAGCCGGGTCGGCAAGATTCTGGCCACGGGCCGCGAAGGGGGGCGCCTTCGTCCTGGATGGATCCAGATTGCCGAGGGGACGTGGACGCCGCCATCCCCGTCCGGCATCGCAGGATGCCGGACGCGCGGGACCAGGGCCGTGAAGGTTCCTAGCCGGGCGCCGTCCCCCGAATGAGGTTTTTGAGATGTACAAGGAAATCCTGATTTCCCTCGACGAGCGCGAGGGCCGGGCCGTCGTGCTCGAAGACGGCCAGGTGATGGAAATCCTGATCGCTCGCGAAGAGCGTCAGGTGGGCAGCATCTACAAGGGGCGCGTCTCCAACGTGCTGCCGGGAATGAATGCGGCCTTCGTGGACATCGGCCTGGAACGCAACGGCTTCCTGTGCGCAGATGACGCTGCGGCGCATCTGGGAGATGAAGTCAACGAGTCCCTGCGCCAGATGTCGATCTCCGACATCTTGAAGGTCAACCAGGAGACCCTGGTCCAGGTCGTCAAGGAGGCCGTGGGGACCAAGGGGGCCCGCATCACGACCTACGTGACCCTTCCCGGGCGCTATCTGGTCCTTCTCCCCTCGGCCCAGTACATCGGGGTCTCGCGGCGGATCCTGGACGAGGAGGAGCGCAACCGCCTGCGGGTCTGCGCCGAGAAGATCCGACCCGAAGGGATGGGGGTCATCGTGCGCACGGCAGCCGCCGGACGAACCGAGGAGGACCTCCAGCGGGACCTCGACTATCTGGTCAAGGTCTGGGACAAGGTCCAGCAATCGGCCCGCAAGCGGCGGGCTCCGGCTTTGATCCACCAGGAGCTGGCCCTGGTCGACAAGGTGCTTCGCGACCTCTTCACTCCCGACATCGACCGGCTGATCATCGACAACCCCGTGGAATACGCCAAGATGCGGGACAAGTTGGAGATCACCGCGCCGGCTCTTCTGGATCGGATGCACCTCTACACGGACCGACGTCCTCTCTTCGACCTGCACGGCGTCGAATCCGAGGTCGAGAAGGCCCTGAACCGCAAGGTGTGGTTGGAGTCCGGGGGGTATCTGATCATCGATCGGACCGAGGCCCTCTGGGTCATCGACGTCAACACCGGCAAGTTCATCGGCAAGACCAGCCTGGCAGACACGATCCTCCGGACCAACCTGGAGGCATGTCGGGAAATCTGTCGCCAGTTGCGACTGCGAGACATGGCCGGCATCATCGTGATCGACTTCATCGACATGGACTCGGCCGACGACCAGCGCAAGGTGCTGGAGTTCCTGGGCGACGAACTCCGCCGCGACCGGACCCGTACCCACCTGGTCGGGATGACCGAACTGGGCCTGGTCCAGTTGACCCGCAAGCGCGAGGGGAAGGACCTGGATGCGGTGATGCGGGAGCCGTGCCCGGTCTGCTCGGGCCGGGGCCGTCTGCTCTCGGCCCAGTCCCTGGCCTTCCGGGTCCGACGCGAGATCCTGCGCCTGGCGCTGGACGACCGCAATGAAGCCATCCTGGCCCGGGTGCACCCGCACACGGCCATCGAGTTGATCGGGGTGGAGGGCGAGGAGGTCGAGGCCCTCGAGCGCGACAGCGGCCGGACGATCCTGGTGCAGGTGGATCGGCACCTCCATCCCGAGCACCACGAAGTCCTGGGAGGGCCCCGCAACCAGTTGGAGGCCCGCGTCACCCGATTGGGCCAGGGGCATCAGGTCAAGGTCCGCCTGGAGGAGCCGTTCGGCCCCAACATCCAGAGCGCCCTGGCCGTGGTCAACGGGAACGTGGTGGAGGTCCTCTCGGGAGGAGACCGGCTGGGCAAGGAGGTCCAGGTGCGCCTGCTCCGGAGCACCGGGGCCTTTTGTCAGGCCGAGATCGTCCGCTAGGAGGGTTCCTGGAACTCCGACGGAGGAGTGCCGTGGGGCTTTCTTGAAGTCGAAAGCGGCTCCAGGGCCCAATCCGGCGGGGGAGGACCTTCCCCAGACAGGCGGGCCTGCTGCTCGAGCGAATCGGGGTGACGCGGGCGGGAGCCGTCACCCGGCGACCACCCTGTGAACGAGCGAGGTCGAGGAAAGTTGGAACTGACCTTCTGGGGAGTCCGCGGTTCCTTTCCCGTCGCGCGCCCCCACGCCCGCAGGTTTGGCGGCAATACGCCTTGCGTGCAGGTCACCGCGGAGGGGAACCACGTGGTGATCGATGCCGGCACCGGGATCCGGCGCCTGGGCCAGAGGCTCCTCTCGCAGGGATGTCCTCGAGAGCTCACACTCTTGATCAGCCATCCGCACTGGGACCATATCCAGGGCTTTCCCTACTTCGAGCCGGCCTACGAACCGGAGATCGAGATCTCCATCTTCTCGATCCTGCGGGATGAAGACAAGTTGGAGACCCTCTTCTCGGGTCAACAGCACGTGGCATTCTTCCCGACCCCCCTGGAGCAGCTTCCCTCGAAGGTGCGCTTCCTCGAATTGGAGGAAGGAAGGCCCCAGGACGTGGCGGGCTTCCAGATCCTCACGCACAGGTTGAACCATCCCGGGGTGTCCAGCGGCTACCGCCTGGAACGAGACGGACTCGTTCTGGCCTATGTGTGCGACGTGGCCCCCTCGCGCGACGTGCTTCTGGCCGACCCCCGGCCTGGCGTCTCGGAAGAGGCCTTCCTGCAGGAGCTCTTCGAGAACCAGGTGCGTCTGGCCGAGGGAGCGGACCTGGTCATCTATGACACCTTCTTCACCCCGGCGGAATACGCCGAGCGCCGCCATTGGGGCCATTCGACCCTGGAGGACGGACTGGAGATCTGCCGCCTGGCCGGAGCCGACCATCTGTTCATGTTCCACCACAACCCCGAGCGCAGGGATGAGGAGCTGGCCATTCTCTACGAAGAAGCCCGCAGGATGGGGGAGAGCCAGGGGCTGAACGTCCACGTGGCCTGCGAAGGGCAGACATGGAAACTGGAAAGGGGCGGTCTGACGGCGTGCGAGTGACCTTCTGGGGGGTGCGCGGCTCCATTCCCACACCTGACGAGCCGCAAGCGCGCTACGGAGGCAACACCCCCTGCGTGCTTCTCTCGTGCTCGGAGGGAACCCTGATCAGCCTGGACGGCGGGATGGGTTTTCGCTGGATGACCGCCGACCTGATGGCCGGGAAGGCCGGCCGCGGAGAAGAGAGGCTGCACCTGATGCTGGCCCACTGCCACTGGGACCACATCCAGGGGATTCCCTTCTCTCCCATGATGTACGTCGCCGGTAACCGGGTCACCATCCACGGGCGCCAGAGCTTTGAAGGCGGGCTGAAGGAGACCCTGCTCCACCAGGTGAATCCCAGCTACTGTCCGGTCCCGAACTTCTTCCTTCTGCGCGATGTCGGAGCCACCGTGGAGTTCCACGAGATCACCGACCCCGTCTTCCACGTCGGCCCGGTGCGGGTGACCTCCCTGGAGCTCCCCCGAGGGAATCGACTGGCGTGTTCAGGTTATCGATTCGAAGACCAGGACCTGACGGTAGCCTATCTGACGGACGTGGAATACCCCCTGGGAGATCCGGGCACCTCCTCCGCCGCCCTGGAACTGGCCCGAGGAGCCGATCTGCTGATCCACGACGCCCAGTTCCTGCCCGAGGAAGTCCAGGAGCGGGTGAACTGGGGCCACTCGACCTGGCGACAGGCCGTCGAACTGGGAAACATGGCCGGCTGCCGCAGGGTGGCCCTCTTCCATCATGATCCCGGCCGCACCGACGACCAGCTCGATGCCTTGGAGGTCGAAGCCGCCCGCCTGGCCCGTGGGCCAGAGGTCTTCGTCGCCCGCGAAGGCCTGGCCCTCGACCTCTGAGGAGGGCCCGGCAGGGACCGGCCGGGCCGAGTTGAAACCAGGACCTGTCGCATGAACGCCTCGACCCGCATCCTGCCCTCCCGCCCCCTGGCAGCCTGCCTGATCGTGCTGGCCCTGGTGGCCTTGGCCTGTGGCGGGGGGCCGAAAGGGTCCAACCCGGCGGTCCCGGGGCCGACCGAGATCCCGCCTCCCAGCCTGGAAGGCCGCCCCGACACGCTGGCCCGGGAGTTTCTCGACCACCTGCGAGCCCGTCGCTTCCGTCCGGCGCATGCCTATCTGGGAACAGGCCTGCAGTCGGCCATGACGGCCGAAGACTTCGAGAAGCGCATGGGAGAGGCCCTCAAGACGGCCTCAACCCGCCTGGCCTACGAGAACCGCTGGGTGCAGAGCGAACGGATCGAGGGCCCTCGGGCCCTGGTCACGGTCTCGGACCGCAGGTATTCCCAGGTCCAGGCCTGGACGTGGGAATTCTGGCTTGAAGCCGGCGCGTGGAGAATCCGGACGCTTGACCTCCCCCCGATCCTGCGTCACGAGGCCCCCTGACGACCGTCAGGGAACCGACTCCTCCTGGCCGGGAGGATCGGTGACAGCTCCCGAAGCCGGCGTGGGAGCCTGCTCGCGATGGGGGGGGAGGGGTGCCTCAGTGGCTGAACTCACGGCCTTCTTGAAGGATGCCATGCCTTCGCCGATCGCCTTGCCGATCTCGGGGAGCCGGCGGGGGCCGAAGAGCAGCAGCGCCACCGCAGCCAGAAGGATGAGTTCTCCGTAACCGATATTGAAAGGCATGGGCGTTCCTCGCTTCCAGGGGCGCAAGCGCCCGGCGTCCTGACAGTATACATCCTCTCTGGCGAGGGCGGGAAGGCGCCCCTGCGCCTACCCCAGGCGGACGGACAGGTCCTCCAGGATCCGATGAGCCGACAGGACCTGGGCTCGAGCCCGTTCGACCAGGGAGACCCGAACCGGAGGGCGTTGACCTCGGCTCTCGACCTCCTCCAGGTGGCCGAGGGCCTGCTCGAGGTCGGCCAGACCTTCAGCCAGGGCGTCGCGCGAGGATTGGAGCAGGAGGGGCAGACTCTTGGAACTCACGCGGAGCCCTTCCGGCCAGATGCTGCGATTCCTCCTGGAGGAACGCCCCGGAGCCCGTGGAATGAAGGATCCAGTCGGTCATCAGCCGACCCTGCCTGCCCCCCCGAGGCCCGGAGGGCAGAGCCCGGTTCCCTTAGCCCGGAACCTGTTCATGGGTGATGGACATGCCTGAGCCCCTCGCCATCGGTTCCCGAGTCCGGTTGACCATTCACGACCTGGCAGCCGGAGGAGAAGCTGTCGG
>DCTU01000365.1:5528-7364 GCA_002329445.1 bacterium UBP9_UBA1432 | reverse complement strand
ATCGCCGGTCTGGAGAGCGTCCGGGTCCATCCCTGCCGACGCATGAAGGATCCCTGGCAATACCGCGACAAGGTCCAGGCCGTGGTGGCCGCCAAACCCTACCTGCCCGCCGGCGGTCCGGCTCCGAGGCGCTTCCGCCCCTACGTCGGCTTCTACGCCCAGGGCACCCACAAAGTGGTCAAGGTCGAAGACTGCGCCATCCAGGGTTCATTGAACAACCAG
Source organism: bacterium UBP9_UBA1432 (assembly GCA_002329445.1). Classification (GTDB taxonomy): domain Bacteria; phylum Vulcanimicrobiota; class Xenobia; order Xenobiales; family Xenobiaceae; genus Xenobium; species Xenobium purgamenti. Next base: position 7,142 of record DCTU01000365.1, on the reverse strand, counting down.
GTCCTGGTGGCCGCCCGGGAAGCCCTGGAGAGGCTTCAGTGGCCGGTCTATGACGAGAAGGAAGGCACCGGGCTGGTGCGCTACCTGGTCGTTCGCAGCTCCCGGAAGGCGCAGGAGGCCATTCTGGTGGTGGTCTCGGCCCAACCCCGGTTGCCCCAGGTCCAGGAGTTCGTCGACATGGTCCGCAAGAGGGTGCGTGGCCTGCGCGGGGTCCTCCTGAACCTCAACCCCCATCGTTCCAACGTCATCCTGGGAACGCGCAACCAGTTGCTGTGGGGTGCCGACCACCTGGTCGAAGAGGTCCGAGGCCTGAAGTTCCACATCTCGCCGAGTTCCTTCTTCCAGGTCAACATCGGCGGGCTGGAAGCCATCTACGACGCCATGGACGAGTATCTGGACCCCAAACCGCGCGACACCATCCTGGACGCCTACTGTGGGGTCGGCTCCTTGGCCCTGCACCTGGCCAGGAAGGCCAAGCGGGTGGTGGGGATCGACGAATCCCAGGCCGCCATCGAGGACGCCGTCGTCAACTCCGACCTCAACGACCTGGCCAACACCGACTTCACGGCCGGGACCGTCGAACGCATCCTTCCCGGCATGTATCAGAAGGGCGTGCGTTTCCAGAGCGCAGTCCTGGACCCTCCGCGCAAAGGGTGCGATCCCGTGGTCCTGGACACCCTGGTCAAGATGCACATCCCCCATCTGCTGTATGTGTCCTGCAACCCTTCCACCCTGGCCCGGGATCTGGGAATCCTGGCCAACCAGGGATACCGGACGCTGGACGTCCAGCCGATCGACATGTTCCCTCAGACCTTCCACGTGGAATGCGTCGCGAGGATCACCCGGAAGTAGCATGCCCCTGAATCCGAGCGAGAACACCGAACGCGTCCGGGCCCAGGCCATCGACCTGAGCCGAGCCTGGAGGCACCACTACCTGGGAGTCGAGCACCTGTTCGCTGCCGCATGCCGACTGGATGGGGCCTGCGGCGCCGCCCTGGGCGGGGCGGGAATCCCCGTCAGCGAGCTGGAGGAGGGCATCCTGGAGCTGGTCCCCCCGGGTGACGAGACCCCGCTGTGGGATGGGATCCCCGAGACGCCTCGCCTGCGCCGCCTGATGAAGACGCTGGTCTCCGAAGAAGCGGAATCGGTCCGGGCCCTGCGCATCGAACCCGTCCACCTCCTCGCCGCAGCCTTGCGCGAAGGGCGCAGCGTGCCCTGCCGCATCCTGCGGGCTCGCGGGGTGGACCTGGATGCCCTGCGCACCCAGGTCTTGACGGGCCGTTCCAACGCCGTCGCGTCGGCAACTCGGGAGGGGCCTGACCCCGGTTCGCGGGTCGCGGGCCAGGCCACCCCCAAGGATCCCAAGAAGGAGGGCAAGGAGAAGTTCCTGGCCAGGTTCGGTCGCGACCTGGTCGCCCTGGCCCGCCAGGGGAAGGTCGATCCGGTGGTTGGACGCCAGGACGAGATCCGCCGGGTCCTGCAGATCCTGACCCGCAAGACCAAGTCCAACCCCGTGCTGATCGGCGAAGCCGGGGTCGGCAAGACCGCCGTGGCCTACGGCCTGGCCCTGCGGATTGCCCAGGGCACGGTTCCCGATGCCCTCAAAGGCCGCCG
>DCTU01000365.1:0-5484 GCA_002329445.1 bacterium UBP9_UBA1432 | reverse complement strand
GGAGCCGGCGACTCGCGCGGCGGCATGGATGCCGGAAACATCATGAAGCCGGCGCTGGCTCGGGGGGACTTCGCCGTGATGGGCGCCACCACGACCGACGAGTACCGCAGCCACATCGAGAAGGATCCCGCCCTGGAACGGCGCTTCCAGCCGGTGATGGTCAGCGAACCCTCCGAGGAGGATGCCCTGGAGATCCTCAAGGGCCTGCGCCCCCGTTATGAGCAGCACCACGGAGCCAGCTTCCCGGACGAGGTGTTGCTGGCGGCGGTGAAGCTCTCGGTCCGATTCCTTCCCGAGCGGAATCTCCCGGACAAGGCGATCGACCTGATCGACGAGTCCGCCGCCCGGGTCAAGACCCGTTCCGGGGTCTTTGCTCCAGGCGCCTCCATGCGCTTCGAGGTCACCGAGGACGTGGTAGCCGAGGTTGTCGCCGACTGGACCGGAATCCCGGTCTCCCGGATCACCAGCGAGGAAGAAGCCCGACTCCTGGACATGGAGAACCTGCTGCGCGGCCGGGTGGTGGGCCAGGATCACGCGGTGGGCGCGGTGGCGCGAACCATCCGGGTCATCCGCGTCGGCCTGGCCTCCCCCAACCGACCCGGTGGGGTCTTCCTGTTCATGGGGCCCAGCGGGGTGGGCAAGACGGAGCTGGCCAAGGCGCTGGCCGAGTTCCTCTTCGGCAGCGAGCGTGAGATGGTCCGGCTGGACATGTCGGAGTTCCACGACAAGCACTCGATCGCCCGACTGGTGGGCGCGCCCCCCGGCTACGTGGGATACGAGGGGGAAGGCCAGTTGACCCGGGCGGTCCGCACCAGGCCCTTCTGCGTCCTGTTGCTGGACGAGGTCGAGAAGGCCCACCCGGACGTCTTCGACATCTTCCTTCAGGTCTTCGACGACGGTCGCCTGACCGACGCCAAAGGGCGGACGGTCAACTTCACCAACTCGATCATCATCATGACCTCGAACCTGGGCTCGAGGGCCGCAGCCCAGCAAGCCCTCAAGCCCTCCTCACCGGTTGCCGCCGCGGGGGAGGGACACCCCCCGGCGCCGCGACTGGCGGCTCCGCCCACGGACATCGGCTTCGTCGGCCAGCTCGACGCCATGCCCGAGGCCTATCAGAATGCCCTGCGTGGACACTTCCGCCCCGAATTCCTCAACCGGATCGACGAAATCGTCGTGTTCCGCACCCTGCAGCGCGAAGACCTCCGGGGAATCGTCCAGCTCAACCTGGCCCGGCAGATCCGCCGCATCCAGGACAGCCGGCAGATCGAGCTGGAACTGACCCAGGAGGCCATCGACTTCCTGTTGACCAAAGGCTACCACCCCGAGTTCGGAGCTCGACCCCTGCAGCGAGCCATCGATACCTGGCTGACCAAACCCTTCGCCGAGGAGATCCTCCGGTCGCAGTTGCCTCCCGGGACGCACGTGCGGGTCTTGCAGGCCGGGGAAGGCCTGCGTTTCGAAAGCGCCGTTCCAGGTTACGTCGGAGACACCTTGGGAGGCGCACCGTGAGGATTCAGCTCGAAGTGCTGGGCGGCCCTTTGGACGGGCACGTGTTCCAGTTCAACAAAGCCGTCCAGATCGGACGGGAAGGCGAAATCGGCCTGGGCGTCGACCGCTTCATCAGCCGGCGCCACGCCAGGCTGGAGCCCCAGCCCCACGGCGGAATCGTCCTGGAAGACCTCAACTCGACCAACGGGACCTTCGTCAACGAAGAGCGGGTTCACGGTCGGGTGGAACTGCGCAACGGCCACGTCTTCCGGGTGGGCAAGACCTGGCTGGAGATCTCCTGGTAGGCCGAAGGTCCGGAAAATTGCCTCCCGACTTCGATCAGGCCCTTCCCAAGTCCGGCAGCTTGTGCTAGAATCAGCCGACCTTGGGCCCTGGCTCGAGGTTCGTGCTTTGATGAAAGCCGCCATCCCGATCTTCATCCTGGGATGATGAGTCCATTTCAAGGGCGTTTGCGCCCCGGTCGAGGGAGACCCCCGTGAAGAGCAACACGCACCCGAAGCTGCACCCCACCACCGTGAGCTGCGCCTGCGGAAATTCGTTCGAGACCCTGGCCACCAAGCAGAATCTGCGCGTGGAAATCTGCAGCGCCTGCCACCCGTTCTACACCGGCAAGCAGCGCACCATCACCCGCGAGGGTCAGGTCGAGAAGTTCCGTCAGCGCTACAGCCTGAAGGACTAGTTTCACCAATCCGGCCTTTGCCGGTTGCTGCCATGATGGCGTTTCCCGGCGGCCCCCGCCAGGAGGCGCTATCCACTTTTGGGGAGGGGCGCCTTCCCAGGGTTCGAGAGGACGTCGATGCTTGACCTCCAGAAGCTCCAGGAGATGGAGCGGCGCTTCGAGGAACTCGAGCACAGCCTGTGCAATCCCGAGATCCTGGCCGATCCCAAGGTCTTTCAGCGACTGTCGAAAGAGCGCAAGGCCATCGAGGAGGTGGCCCTGCGCTCGCGCGAGTTGCAGGAGCTGATGGACCGGATCCGGGCCGAGAAGCAGGCCTTCACCTCCGAGAACGATCCCGAGATGCGCGAACTCTATCAGGTCGAGATCGCCGGCATGGAGGCTCGAGTCCAGGAGCTCGAGGACGAATTGACCCGACTGCTCCTGCCCCGCGACCCCTATGCCGGCAAGGACGTCATCCTCGAGATCCGGCCGGCCGCCGGGGGGGACGAGGCCGGGCTCTTCGCAGCCGAGCTGCTGCGCATGTATCTGCGCTTCGCCGAGTCCAAGGGCTGGAAGTCCGAGTTGATGTATCGTCAGGACACCGAACTCGGAGGCCTCAAGGAGGTGGGCGTGTCCATCTCCGGGCACGAGGTGTACCAGCACCTGAAGTTCGAAAGCGGAGTCCACCGGGTGCAGCGCGTGCCCGCCACCGAGGCCTCTGGGCGGATCCACACCTCCACGGTGACCGTTGCGGTCATGCCGGAGGCCGACGATGTCGACGAGGTCCCCATCGACCCCAAGGATCTGCGGATCGACACCTATCGCTCGTCCGGGGCCGGCGGGCAGCACGTGAACAAGACCGAGTCGGCCATCCGCATCACCCACCTGCCGACCGGCCTGGTGGTGGCCTGTCAGGACGAACGCTCCCAGATGCAGAACCGCGACAAGGCCATGCGGGTGCTGCGCGCCAAGTTGCTGGAGATGGAGCGGGCTCGAGCGGAAGCCGAGATCTCCGCCCACCGCCGTTCCCAGGTCGGCACAGGGGACCGTTCAGAGAAAATCCGCACCTACAACTTTCCCCAGAGCCGGGTCACCGACCATCGCATCGGATTGACCCTGCACAACCTCTCCGCGACCATGGAGGGCGACATGGAGGCCCTGGTCCAGGGCCTCCTGGCAGAAGAGCAGAAGACACGACTGGAGCAGGTGGGCCAGGCGTGAGCCCCTCGGCTTCCGGCAGGGCGCGAAGCATCACCGAGGCCCTGGAGTCGGCAGCTCGCTTCCTGCGTGAGACGAGGGGGCGTTCTCCGCGTCTGGATGCCGAGCTCCTGCTGGCTCACCTGCTGGGGTGCTCGCGAACCCAACTGTATGCACGCGGGACCGACCCTTTGGAGCCGTCCCTCCTGCTGGCCTTCCAAGAGTTGCTGGAGCGACGCAAGGTCGGTGAACCGGTCGCCCACCTGGTGGGTTGGAAGGAGTTCTACGGCCGTCGCTTCGCCGTCTCTCCCCATGCCCTGATCCCTCGGCCCGAGACGGAGTTCCTGGTCGAGGCCGGCCTGCAGCTCCTCGAGCGCTCGGCTCCCATCCGCCCGGACATCCTGGAACTGTGTACAGGGAGCGGCGCCGTGGCGGTCACCCTGGCCCTGGAGATGCCTCATGCCGTGGTCTGGGCCACCGATCTCTCCGAGCAGGCCCTGGAACTGGCCCGCGAGAACGTTCTGGCCCACCGGGTCCAGGAACGGGTTCGTCTCTGCCACGGTGACCTGTTTGGAGCCTTCTCCACCCCTCGACGCTTTGACCTGATCCTCGCCAACCCGCCCTATGTGGGCACCGAAAGGGGCCCCGCCCCCGAAGAGGCGGTGGTCCGCCACGAACCGGCCATGGCCCTTTTCGCAGGGCCCGACGGTCTGGAGGTCGTGCGCCGCCTGGTGGCGGAGGCTCCGGGATGGCTGGTGGATGGAGGGAACCTGGTCCTGGAGGTGGCGGCCGGGCAGATCGAGGGCGTGGAAGCCATGATGCAGGAACGCGGCTTTCGGGACACGGGTCTGGTCTGCGATCTGGCGGGCCTGCCTCGGGTTGTCCTGGGCCGCTGGGAGGAACGCTGATGGACACGGATGTCACCCGACCGGAAGACCAGGCTCGCAGCCTGGCCAGGATTCTCCGCGAGGAAGGCCTGGCGGAGATGGAGGTCGAGATGGGAGACCAGCGCTTCCGGCTCCGCAGGCGCCGGGAGCCAGACCTCCTGCCCGCGCCCCGGCTGACCGGAGACGATGTGGAGCAGGCCCTGGAGGCCCTGGAAGGGCTGGCGATCACCTCAACCCGGGTGGGCGTGGTGCACCTGAGGGATCCTCAGCTCGGAACCACACCGGCTCCCGTCGGGGCAACCGTCGAGGAAGGACAGGTCCTGGCCTGGGTCCAGACCATGGGGGTTCACCAGGAAGTCCGCGCCCCTCGGGCCGGGCGGGTCCTGGAAGCCCTGGTCGCAGAGGGTGACCCGGTCGAGTATGGCCAGGTCCTGCTGGTCCTTCAGGGGGGCAACTGAGCGTGTTCAAGAAGATCCTGATTGCCAATCGGGGCGAGATCGCCCTGCGCATCCTGCGAGCCTGCCGGGAGCTGGGTGTCCGGACGGTGGCGGTGCACTCCGAGGAGGACCGCGAATCACTGCACGTCCGCCTGGCCGATGAGACCTTCTGCGTCGGCCCGGGCCCCGCGGCCCAGTCCTACCTCAACATCCCCCACCTGGTCGCGGCCGCCACCATCGCCGGAGCGGAAGCCATCCACCCGGGATACGGATTCCTGGCGGAGAGCCCTCGCCTGGTCGAAGTCTGCGAGAAGCACGGCCTGGTCTTCATCGGACCCGGTCTGGCGGCGATGCGCCTGATGGGTGACAAGGCCAGGGCGCGTCAGACCGTGGTCCAGGAAGGCGTTCCGGTCCTGCCGGGAACCGACGAGGTGACCGACCAGGACGTCGCCCGGGAGTTTGCGCGCCGCCACGGCTATCCGATCATGCTGAAGGCGGCAGCGGGCGGGGGAGGCAAGGGCATGCGGGTGGCCCACGAGCCGGAGGACCTGGAACGCCACTTCCTCACGGCCCGGGCCGAAGCCCAGAGCGCTTTCGGGGACGGCCGGATCTACCTCGAGAAGTTCCTGCCCCGGGCCCGCCATATCGAGTTCCAGGTCCTGGCGGACTCCCATGGGAACGTGGTCCACCTGGGCGAACGCGACTGTTCGGTCCAGCGACGCCACCAGAAGCTGGTGGAGGAGTCTCCTTCGACGGTCCTGACCCCCGAGCTGCGCCGCGAGATGGGGGAGGC
>DCTU01000100.1 GCA_002329445.1 bacterium UBP9_UBA1432 | reverse complement strand
CCATCATCCCCCGATTCGGGCCCCGATCGCGGTCTAGCCTGGCATGAGACTGTCACTGGTCGCCGCCATGGCTCATGGTCGGGTGATCGGCCGGGAAGGATCCCTTCCCTGGACCCTTCCCGAGGACCTGAAGAACTTTCGTCGCCTGACCCTGGGGCGGGTGCTCGTGATGGGGCGACGGACCTTCGAGTCCCTGGGGCGCCCCCTTCCCGAGCGCCGGAACCTGGTGCTCTCCAGGCAGCCCGGCTATCACCCCCCCGGGGTCGAGGTGGTGGGAAGCCTGGAGGAGGCTCTGGCCCGGGCCCGGGCAGTCGGGGCCGGGGAGCTCATGGTGATCGGAGGGGGTTCGCTGTACGCCCAGGCTCTGCCTCGGGCCCATCGTCAGTATCTGACCCTGATCCACGAGGCGTTTCCTGGAGACGTCCTCTATCCACCCCTGGAACCGGGGGCGTGGCGCCCGGTTCATCACGAGTTCCATCCTCGTCGCCCCCCGGGCAGCCCGCATGCCTGGAGCTACCTGGTCCTGGATCGATTGGAGGAGCCGATGTCGAGAGTCCTTCCCCCCGGAGTTCCTGAAGAGGCCCGGACCCGCCTCGTTGAGCTGATGGAGGAACCCCCGATCCCTGCTGCGGAGCTGGCAGAGCAGATTGGGGCCTACCTGGGTCGGATTCGCCAGGTGGTGATGCAGGGAGCTCCCCTGGATGTGTCTGCGGCCGAACGCCTGGCAACCCTCTCGCGCGACCTGATCGGCCAGATGGGCAGCCTGCCGGACGAGGCCGATCGGCGTCTGGTCCAGGCGGCCGTCCGCTACTTCGTGTTGGAGGATGATGCCGAGGGGGACCTGGTCTCGATTCTCGGGCTGGACGACGACGAGCAGGTCCTCCGGGCGGTGAGCCGGCATCTGGGAAACTGAGGATTGCGCGTCGGGCCTCTCTTTACAACCCTCCGCCCCCCCCCTATAATGGCTCAGGCGCCGGGGGGCTTTCCCTTTCTTTTTGCCCGGCGCCCTGTGAATCGGCGTGTCTGAGGCACGCGAGGTATCTGTTCCGGTGAAGATCAACGTCAGCGAGATCAAGCGCAGTCATGGGCTTTCCCAGAGGCTTCGCCTGGAGGACTGGGGTTCCGTCGCCGAGCTGGAGCTGACGGCTCCGCTGGTGGTGGACCTCAAGCTCACCAACGTCGGCAGCCGGATCCTGGTGGAGGGCAACCTCCAGACCCGGGTCCGGGTGGCCTGTTCGCGTTGTGCAGGTGACTGTGACGAGTGGCTCGATGTCCGGGTGGATGAGCAGTTCCTTCCCCAAGACAGTCCCGAATTGCCCCGGGGCGAGGACCTGGATTTTGAGCAGCTCAGCCTCTTCACCTACGAGAACGATGTGATCGAGATCGACGAGGTGATCCGTCAGAACCTCGTCGCATCCCTTCCTTGCCGGCCCCTGTGTGCAGAGGCCTGCAAGGGGTTGTGCGCCCGGTGTGGGGCCAACCTCAACGAGAAGGCCTGCGAGTGCGAGGCTGAACCCCGTCTCGATCCCCGTTGGGGGCCGTTGGCGGAGTTGCAGGACCGCGCCCAGAGCGGGACCGTCTGAGCCCGAATATCTCCCAGGAGGAGTCCGAACATGGCGAACCCCAAATACAAGACCCCCCGCTCCAAGACCCGCAAGCGCCGGTCGCACCTGCGCCTCGAGCTGCCGGCCGTGGTTTCCTGCCCGCACTGCAAGGAACCCAAGCTTCAGCACCACGTGTGCAAGAGCTGCGGACAGTACAACGGTCGCGAGATCTTCAAGCTCGAGGCCTAGGCCTGAAGACGGCGCTGGGAGGCGCCCGGGCCTGCGGAGCCGCAGGCCCGTTTCGGCATGCCTGCTTCAGGGAGGATCTCCAGTCCACGTGACGTTCCTCAACGCCCCTACCGCACTGGGAATCTGCCTCAGGGCCCGCCCGGTCTTTGACCGGGCGGGGCTCCGGTTGGCCTCATGAGCAGGCTGGCCTTCGTCTTTCCCGGTCAGGGATCCCAGTTCATCGGGATGGGGCAGGATATTGCGCGTTCCTGTCCACCGGCCAGGGAAGTCCTCGAGATGGCCGATCGGGCCGTGGGCTTCCCGCTTTCGGACCTGATGGCCAACGGGCCCTCCGAGGTGTTGCGCCAGACGGTGAACACCCAGCCTGCCGTCGTGACTCACAGCCTGGCGGTCCTGGCAGCGGTCCGCGCCCGAGGTCTGGAACCCTACGTGGTGGCTGGACACAGCGTCGGGGAGTATGCGGCGGTGGCGGCCTGCGGGGCCCTGGGGGTGGAGGATGTCCTGCGCCTGGTTCACCGTCGCGGGCAGTACATGCAGGAAGCCAGCGCCATGCAGGCCAGCGGCATGGCGGCCCTGATCGGGGCCGACGTGAAGTCTGCCGAGGCGCTGTGTGCAGCGGTCTCGAGTACCGCCCCGGTCCAGGTGGCCAATCTCAACAGTCCGGGTCAGGTCGTGATCTCCGGGGCCGAATCGGCCCTGAACGAGGCGGTGCGCCGGGCGGCCGACTTCCGGATTCGCAAGGCCATCCGTCTGGAGGTCAGTGGGGCATTCCATTCGTGCCTGATGGAGCCGGCAGCGCGCCGGCTGGCCGAGGACCTGCGTCAGGCGCCCCTGCGGGAGCCTCGCCTTCCCCTGGTGGCCAACCGGACGGCCTTGCCCGTCAGCGAGGTGGAGGAGCTCAGACAGGTCATGTCCGAGCAGGTGGTCTCTCGCGTCTTGTGGGAAGCCTCCATCCGGCACATGCTGGACATGGGCGTCTCCCATTTCCTGGAGTTGGGACCGGGAGCCGCCTTGGCGGGGATGATCAAACGCATCACGACGGAGGCCCTGGTCATGTCGATCCAGGACACCCCCTCCCTGGACAAGGCGATGCAGCAGTTCTGACCGGGTGGGCCGGGTGGGAAGGAATTCGGGACCTCCCGAATAACATTCCGCCGGCTTTCGAGGGGGGATGAGACCGGGGCTCTTCCTGTTTTGGAGGGCTTCGAGCCGGAGGAGAGGGGTGAGGATGATCGAGTTGCAGGGACAGGTCGCCCTGGTCACGGGTGCGGGCCGAGGGATCGGTCGGGCCGTGGCCCTGGAGTTGGCTCGGGCAGGAGCCGACCTGGTGCTCTGTGCGCGGACCCAGGCCCAGCTCGAGGAGGTGGCAGCCGAGATCCGGACCTTGGGTCGGCGGGCCCTGGTGGCAACGGGAGATGTCTCCCAGGTTGCCCCGGTGGAGGCCATCGTCGCCCAGGCACTCCAGGAGTTCGCTCACATCGACATCCTGGTCAACAACGCCGGGATCAGGCGCGACGCGGTGCTTCTGCGCATGAAGGAAGAGGACTGGGATGAGGTCCTTCAGGTCAACCTGCGCTCGGCCTTCGTGTGCACTCGGGCCGTCTCCAAGGGAATGTTGAAGAAACGGTCGGGGCGGATCATCAACATCAGCTCGGTGATCGCCCTGATGGGCAACGCCGGGCAGGCCAACTACGCCGCATCCAAAGCCGGACTCATCGGTTTTACGCGCTCGGTAGCCCGGGAGCTTGCCTCTCGGGGCATCACGGTGAATGCCGTGGCTCCGGGTTATATCGAAACAGAAATGACGCGGGACCTTCCTCAGAAGGCCCGAGAGTGGATCCAGGAACGGATCCCGATGGGGTTCCTCGGTCAGCCCGAGGACGTCGCAAAGATGGTGCGTTTCCTGTCCGCACCCGAAACTCGCTACGTGACAGGGCAGGTCTTCAACGTGGATGGTGGAATGGTGATGTGACCCGTGGAGGTTCCGTCCCGGCCTGGTCCCGAACGTTCGGGACGCTGCGGAGGGGCCATTCAACGGGGCCATCCGGAAGGCTCCATCCCCTCCGAAGCCTTCGGGGCGGAGCGGGTTTCCTTCCCGACCATTCGCCGGTTGAATCCCAGAACAGAGCCTTCCAGGAGGTGGAACATGTCGTCGATTCAGGAAAAGGTCACCCAGATCGTCGTGGAGCAGCTCAGCGTCGAAGAGGAGCAGGTCACCCCGACCGCGTCCTTCGTCGAGCAGTTGGGAGCCGACTCGTTGGACATCGTGGAGATGGTGATGGCCCTCGAAACGGCCTTCGAAATCGAGATCCCCGACGAGGATGCCGAGAAGATCACCAACGTCCAGGAAGCCGTCGACTATCTGGAAAAGAAGCTGGCCGCTGCCTGAACCCGGTTCGGAAAGGCTGCCGTCCGCGGATGGAGCCGGGAGCGTTCCCGGCTCCATCCGTGTCCTGACCGAGATCGGCCGGCAACTGCGGATCCGGCAACTGAGCCTGGGGGTGGCGGAGTCCTGCAGCGGAGGTCTGCTGGGGGGCGCCCTGACCGACCTGCCGGGCTCTTCGGATTTTTTCCGCGGGGGAATCGTGGCCTACGCCAATCCGGTCAAGGTGGCGTTGTTGGGGGTCCGGCCCGAGACCCTGGAAGAGCACGGAGCCGTCAGCGCCCAGTGCGCGGCGGAGATGGCCTGCGGGATTCGCCAGCTCCTCGAGGTCGATGTGGCCTTGGCCCTGACCGGGGTGGCTGGACCCGGCGGAGGGACTCCCGAGAAGCCGGTGGGCCTGGTCTTCGCGGCCCTGGCCGGCCCCGGGGGGTGGGCGGTCCGGGAACTTCGCCTGGGCGGGTCCCGCGCCGGGATTCGTCGGGCGGCAGTCCTGAAAGTCCTGGAGTGGCTGTGCCGGGAGTTGGAACCCGGCCAGGAGGTTTCCCCCGATGCACTCATCCCGTCCTGAGAAACCCGGATCCCCGGCCAGGCGCCGTGAACTCACCTTGGAGGAGCTCCTTCAAGGCCTGGAGCAGTCCGACCGCTCGGTCCTGGCTCGAGCCATCACCCTGGTGGAGAGCGTCCGAGCCGACCACCGCCACCTGGCTCGTCTCCTGGTGGAGTCCATCCTGCCCCGGACCGGGCGAGCCGTACGGGTCGGGGTCACCGGCCCGCCAGGGGTCGGCAAGAGCACGCTGATCGAGAGCCTCGGGCTTCACCTGGTGGAGAAGGGGCACCGGGTGGCCGTGCTGGCCGTGGACCCCTCCAGTCGGCGGACAGGAGGGAGCATCCTGGGAGACAAGACCCGCATGGAGCAGCTCTCCCGGGAGGAGAAGGCCTACATCCGCCCCTCGCCGGGAGGCGCAACCCCCGGTGGGGTGGCCCGTCGCAGCCGCGAAGCCTTGTTGTTGTGCGAGGCCGCCGGGTTTGACGTGGTGATTGTCGAGACCATCGGGGTCGGACAGTCCGAGACGGCCGTGGCCGAGATGGTGGACACCTTCGTCCTGCTGGTGCTGCCCGGCTCGGGGGACGAACTGCAGGGCGTCAAGCGGGGCGTCATGGAACTGGCGGACCTGGCCGTGGTGACCAAGGCGGATGGGGACCAGCGTCGCCTGGCCGCTCGGACTCGAGCGCAGCTTCTCTCGGCCCTGCACCTGATGCCTCCCGCCACCCCCGGCTGGCGGACGCCCGTGCTGACGGTGTCCTCGTTGGAAGGCCAGGGCATGGGAAGCCTGTGGGAGGCCGTGCTGGAACATCACGAGCACCTGGCTTCCAGTGCGCTTCTGGAGGAACGCCGCTCGGAGCAGGCCGCCTATTGGCTGGATCGGGCCTTGGAGGATGGCCTGTGGGCCCGTTTCCTGGGCGACCACCGGGTGGCTCCGCGCCTGGAGGCCCTGCGCGCCGAGGTCCGCTCCGGCCGCCGCTCGCCGGAGGGGGTGGCCGAGGATCTGCTGGATCTGAACTGGAACGCGCCCCCGGCAGATCGTTCCTCTAGAGGAACTTGAAGCTCTTCACCAGGCTCTCGAAGACGGGGGCCGCTTCGGCGAAGTTCTCGGCGGGGCACAACAGTGCGACGGTCCAGTAATGACCCTGGTGGATCGCGTGGACCTGCAGGCCCTTCATCTCCCGGACACCGTCGCGATACTCGAATTCCAGGCGAAGGCTGGTCGCGGCATCCAGCTTCTCCTCTGCCTGACGGCTGATACGCCCTTCGGATCGCTTGAGGATCTGCTCATGCAGGTGCGTGACGTGCGCCTGGGTCTTCTCCGGGTCCTCGGCCCAGCTCGTCATGCCCCAGTCGGCGATGGCCGACACCGTCAGGTGGCCGTCCGGCCAGGAGGGGGTGAAGCGGACCACGGTGCCGCCGGGGAGTTCGCGGACCTGGCTCTTCTGCCCGGGGGGCCCTGAAGACGGGACCATGTCCCAGGATTTCGGGATCTCCTGGACCTTCTTCGTCCAGGTCGCCGGAGGCGCAGAGAATTCGACCTCCTGGCCGGCCAGGGTGAATTTCTCGGGCACGGTCTTCGGGGCGGAGCCGCAGGCCGGCAACAACAAGATGGCCGCCAGGGCCAGCCACAAGAGTCGGTGTGTCGTCAATGGTCGGGTCCTCTTCTGCACGCACCGGCCTTCCAGTGGGGAAGGGGCGCGGGGGATCGGGTCTTGGCCGGAGGGCCGGCAGCAGTTTAGGCTTCCGGGGGCTGGTCTCCTGCCTTGGGAACCTCTGGGGTCGGATCCTCTTCCAGTTCGCCGGTCACGGCCTTCATCCGGCGGCCCAGTTCCTGTTTGAGGGCCTTCTTGCCGGGACGCTTCCAGCCCAGGGGATTGAGGGTTTCCACCAGGCGTCCCTGGACTTCCCGGGCCACCTGGCGCATCTCGGCGGCGGAGGGCTTCCGCCCCGTCTCGAACCAGCGCATGGTGGCGTAGCCGATGGCGATGGTCGCGGCTCCGGCCACTGAAGCCGACAGGGCCCAGCCCGGGGGACCTCCCAGCTTGCTCAACTGCTGGAAAAGGGCCCGTGCGGCCAGCCCCGCGCCGAAGCTGGCCACCACCTCGCCGGCTCGGGAGATTCCGATCTCCTGGTCGTAGATTCGGGCCAGCACCAGGACCATCGAGCCCTGCAGCAGGGTCAGGGGGACCAGGTCCAGGATCGGGACCGGGCTGAGGGCCACCAGGCAGGAGGCCACGGCGGTGCGCCGGATGGCCTGCCAGCCCAGCTTGCGCCTCAAGGGTGTCAGGGTGCGGCCCAGTTCTCCCAGCAGCCGCGGCTCGGCCGCGGCCACCTCCAGAAGCAGGCTCTCCAGTCCGGTCCCCCGCGAGGCGGAGGTGGGATGGATCTCTTCCCGGGACAGCCCCAGGACCCCGGCTGCCGAGGAGATGGCCTTCTCACGGTGGGCCCTGGGAACCAGGTCCATCTTGTTGAGGACCACCAGCATGGGTCTGCCCAGAGCCCGCAACTGTCCGTAGAGGATGCGATCCGAGGCCAGGACGCTGCGGGTGGCGTCGAAGACCACGATCAGGAAGTCTGCCTGCACGGCCGACTCCATCGCCAGATCCTTCTCCTGTTCGCCCACGTTCGCGCCGTGGTCGGCGCCCGGCGTGTCCACCAGTCGGAACAGGCCGACCTCGGCCACCTGGGCTTCGCGCGTGGTTCCCGGAACCGGCGAGACCTCCGCCTGTTGGGAGGTGCCGGCCAGCAGGGCATTGTACAGGGTGGACTTCCCGACGTTCACGGGACCCACCACGGCCACGGTGGACAGGGGTTGGACGGCTGGCCCGGCCTGGCGCTTGACCAGGTGGATCAGATCGGCCGACGCCGCCGGGCTGTTGCGCAGGACCTTGAGGAAAGCGCCCAGGGTCAGGTCCAGCTCGCGGCGCAGGTCGGCGGGAAGCCCCCGCCACACCGCGTGTGCCAACTCGCGGCTCTCATCGGGGAGGCGATCCAGCAGGGTGTCCAGTTCGCTCGTCAATTCGGCCTACGTCCTCCAGCAGCCGGCGGTCCGTCCGTCCAGCCGGTCGTCTCGTCAGTTGTGGAAGATCACCTGGTAGTGGTCCTCCAGCCGGCGCAAAGCCGGCAGGACGCGTTGCTCCAGCACGCTGGAGAGGTCGCCCGGAAGGCCGGTGCGCTGTTGCAGGGCCTGGACCAGTCCGCCCAGGTTCAACTTGCCCACCGACAGGGCGTAGACCTCCTTTTCGATGGGGTCGGTCAGACGCAGAGGGCGATAGGAGGCGCGCAGCAGGAAATCCTCCCAGTTCCGGGGATCGTACTGCAGCGGGCCGATGGTCCTCAGAGGCGTCCACTCCAGGAGTTCTCCTCGGGGGATCTCGTCCAGCGCGCGGAACTTGGGGTGGTCATAGAACGCGAAATACTCGCGTATGGCCGCCAGCTCGGAGAAGATGTGGCGATACCAGCGGGTCACGGTCCCGTAGCGGTTGGCCCAGTGGAAGTGCGAGAGAATCCGCCGTCGCGGAATCCTGGGCACCAGGGCTCGCATCTCGCGTCCCAGCCGCGCCATGAACTCGTGGCGCATCCGCCGCACATCCGGACACGAGAGCTCTTCGGTCCGGCAGGTGCATTCCTCCAGCGTCAGGCTGGTCAGGAACTCGCGATCCTCCACCTGCAGGCCGTAGCGCTCGGGGTGGTTGGCGATCGGGGTCTCGGGGAAGGGGGTCAGGAACGAGGCCGTGGTCTCGAAGAGCCCGGGAGCCAGCCGAAGCAACCGCCGGGCCAGTTTCAGGCTGTTGGCCCAGGTCTGCCGGGTCTCGAAGGGACCGCCCATGATGAAGTTGCCGTACATCGAGATGTCGTCCACCTCGGCGATGCGCCGGCACAGCTCCTCGATCTGTCCGGGCCGGAGTCGCTTCTCGTAGTATTTGAGGGTCTCGGGGTCCCCCGACTCGATGCCGATCTGCAGGCGCACCAGGCCGACCTCCTTCATCGCCTGCAAGAGCTCCGGGCGC
Source organism: bacterium UBP9_UBA1432 (assembly GCA_002329445.1). Taxonomy (GTDB): domain Bacteria; phylum Vulcanimicrobiota; class Xenobia; order Xenobiales; family Xenobiaceae; genus Xenobium; species Xenobium purgamenti. The sequence goes on along the minus strand of DCTU01000100.1, from coordinate 26,716 downwards.
AGGCCCAGGATGTCGACGCGGGCCTCGCAGTACCAGACGAAGTCCCGACCCGTGCGGCTTCGATAGTCCCGGAGGATCTCGCAGAACTCCAGGACCCTGGCCGGGTTGGCCACGAAGGTGTCGTCGATGATGTCGAAGGCCCGGTGGTTGTGGGCTTCCAGGTTGCGGATCACCTCATCGGCGACGCGCCGGGCCGAGCGATAGCGATAGCCTCGCCCGTGCACGGCCTGGAAGCAGAAGGTGCAGGCGTAGGGACAGCCCCGGCCGGTCGAGACGTGGAAGCGCAGCGGGTTGTCCACCAGGTTCCGGTCGGGGTCGGGAAGCGAGTCCAGGTCCTGGACCGGTTCGGGGGGCGGCCCCGCGACGAGCCGGCCTTCCTGCCGGATCAGCACTCCGGGGATGGTCGAAGGGTCGCCTGCACCGCGGCAGAAGGCTTGCGCCAGGGCCAGCATGGGGCGCTCTCCTTCACCCTTCACCACGAAGTCGAAGGCGTGGTAACGGTCCAGGTCGGCTCCCAGGCCTGAGGCCAGTGGACCTCCAGCGACCCGTCGCGCGTCCGGGAGCCACCCGGAGATCCGGTCCGCCAGGTTGGCCACCTGGAAGATGGTGTCGGACATGGTGTAGAAGCCGACCAGTCGGGGGGTCGCCTGGATGAAGAAGGCATGCAGGTCCTCCCGGGTCATCCTGAAGAGGTCCTTGGGGGTCAAGAGCCGGACCCGGAAGCCGCTCTCCTGCAGGAGCGTGGCGATGGACAGCAGGCCCAGGTTCGGCTGGCTGTGGGTCAGGTTGTAGTAGCTGTCCACATGCAGCAGGACTACGTCCAGGTTCCGGTTTCGGCTGGGGGTGGTCAACTTCCGGAGGATCTCTGGGACCTGCACCGCATACCTCTTCCTCGTGGCGCGGAGTCGTGGTGCGAGCGTCGCCACGAGAGGAAGTGTAACACGAGGGGGTCCCCCGGTGGAGACCTGGCGGAATCCAGAAAGGAGCCCCTCCAAGCCCTCCCGAAGTAGGGCCCGGCAAGGAGGCAGGACATGGAACACAGGGAGCGGGCTCTTCTCAAAGGATTGGTCCAGTTGATCTGGGCGGACGGCGAGGTCTCGGAGGAAGAACGCCTGATGCTGGGCGGGATTCTCTCGGAGTTGGGGTCCTCGGCAGCCGAGATCGAAGAGGTCGGCCGGATGATGGTCGAGCCTCCCAGTCTGGACGACCTGCGCGAGAAGGTGCCCGATGCGGGCTCCCGTCGGGAGATCATGAAGCTCCTGCTGGCCATGTCCATGGCGGACGGCCGCGTGGAGACCACCGAGATTCGTTTCCTGGACCGTCTGGCCGAGCATCTGGAGATTCCGTCGGCGGAGTTGGAGGCCCTCAAAGAGGAGGCCATCCAGGTCATGGGACGGGAGGCCTGAAGTCCCGGGGCCGCGAGGACCCGGGCGCTTGAGGGGCAGAAACGGGAGGGGGCATGGACGTCCGGAGCCTGCTGGTCCTGGGGGCCCAATACGGCGACGAGGGCAAAGGCAAGATCGTCGATCTGCTGGTCGAGAGAGCCCGCGTGGGGACGGTCGTCCGCTTCAACGGGGGAGCCAACGCCGGCCACACCATCGTGCTGGAGGATGGCCGGTTCGCCTTGCACCAGGTCCCATCGGGGATCCTTCACCCGGAGGTGATGAACCTGATCGGGGCCGGGGTGGCCCTGGACCCTCTTCGACTGGTGGAGGAGCTGCGCGACCTGCGCCGTCGCGGCGTCGAATGCACGAATCTGCGGGTCAGCGACAGGGCCCATCTGGTGATGCCCTGGCATCACGTGCTCGACGGTCACCTGGGCGGGCGTCTGGGCACCACCGCCCGCGGGATCGGACCTTGTTATGAGGACCGGGCTGCGCGCTGCGGCTTGAGGGTGGGAGACCTGGTGGATGCACGTGGGAGGGTCGACCTCAAGCACTTTGCCGCCCGCGTGCGGGAGGTCGGGACCGCCAAGAACCTCATGCTGACCCGACAGTATGGCCTGGATCCCCTGGACCTCGACGAGATCCTGACCGCCTGCACCGAGGCAGCCCAGGTCTTCGCTCCCCAGGTGGCGGACATCTCGGAGCTCCTCGAGGAACGGAATCGGGCAGGCCATCGGGTCCTGTATGAGGGCGCCCAAGGGGCCCTGCTGGATGTGGACTGGGGAACCTACCCCTACGTGACCTCCTCCTCATGCAGCCTCGGTGGATGCGCCGTGGGGGTCGGCCTGAACCCGGCTCCGGAGATGCGGATGGGGGTGCTCAAAGCCTATGCCACCCGGGTTGGGGAGGGCCCCTTCCCAGGGGAGCTGGGGGATCCGGAGCGGGTCAAGCAGCACGATGCCCGACCCGCGGGAAGCCCTCTTCCCCAGATGACTTCGGCTCAGAGGGAGGCGGCCCTGGCGGGAGACCAGGAGGCCATGGGACGCTGGCTGCGGCTGGCAGGAGCCGAGTTCGGGACCACCACCGGCCGCCCCCGCCGCACCGGCTGGTTGGACATGGTGGCCGTTCGGCACGCCGTGCAGGTCTCTGGTCTCAACGCCCTGGCGCTCACCAAGCTGGACGTGCTGGACGGCATCCCGACCCTGAAGATGGCCGTGGCCTACGAGATCCACGGCGAGCGGACCACCCGCATGCCCTCCCGGGTTCGGGATCTGGGCGTGGCCCGACCCGTCTATGAAGAGCTTCCCGGCTGGTCCTGTCTGGGCGGGGCCACGCGCTTCGAGGACCTGCCGCCTCAGGCCCAGGTCTTCGTCCAGCGTGTGGCCGAGTTGGCCGGGGCCCCCGTGCGGGTGCTCTCGGTCGGAGGCAGGCGTTCTCAGAGCCTCATGCTTCCCGAGGACCTCTGCGGCGCCCCTACCTCACCCCCCTGAAAGGGAAGGGCGCCGGGAGGGCCCTCGGGTCGCGTCGAAGGGCCGCGTGACCCCGATCATTCCCCTTTCCGGGGTGCCGGGCTAGGCTTTCGACATGCGTCACCTTCTCTTCGCCTGGATGCTGGTCGCCCTGATGGCCTGCAGTTGTCAGCGTGGTCCGGAGGTCGTGGTCTACTGCGCCCTGGATCAGGTCTACTCCGAGCCGATCCTCCGCAACTTCGAGCAGCAGACCGGGATCCGCGTGAAGCCGCGCTTCGACCTGGAGGCCACCAAGACGACGGGCCTGGTCAATCTGCTGCTTTCGGAAAAGGACCGTCCGCGCTGCGACGTGTTCTGGAACAACGAGATGCTCCAGACGGTGGTCCTGCAGAAGGCCGGGCTCCTGGAGAACTACGTCTCGCCCTCCGCCGCGACCATTCCCGCGGAGTACCGCGACCCGGAGGGAGCCTGGACGGGTTTCGCCGCCCGGATCCGGGTGATCCTGGCCCACAAACCCTCCGTCGGCCAGGAACGCCCTGATTCGCTGGCCGATCTGGGCGACCCGCGCTGGAAGGGGCGCGCCGCGATGGCCCGTCCCCTCTTCGGCACCACCCTGACCCACCTGGTTTGTCTGCGCCAGTCCCAGGGCCCCCAGGCCCTGGACTCCTTGTTGGAGTCCCTCCAGGCCAATCAGGTCCAGATCCTGGATGGCAACTCGGTGGTCAAGGACCAGGTGGCGCGGGGCGAGGTGGCCTGGGGCTACACGGACTCCGATGACGCCAACGTGGCCGTGCTGTCCGGGGCGCCCGTGGAGATGATCCTGCCCGATCAGGACGGGCCGGGGACGCTTCTGATTCCCAACACGGTGGCCTTGATCCGGGGAGGCCCCAACCCTGAGGCGGCCAGAAGACTGGTGGACTACCTGCTCTCGGTCGAGGTGGAGGAGAAGCTGGCCCGCAGCGATTCGCTGCAGATCCCGTTGCATCCCGAGGCCCAGGCGACCGAGGCCACCCCGCGTCTGGACGGCTTGCGCGTGATGCCCGTGGACCCGTCGGCCGCAGCCCTGGAGTTCGGCCCGGTGATGGGGATGCTGCGCGAGCGCTTCGTCCGCTGATCCTCCGGGCCCTGGTCCTGCTGGCCTTCCTGGCGCCGGCTCTGGCATTTCTCGGTCAGCCCGTCAGCGAGGTGGGAACCCTGGATCTCACCCGGCAGGGCGCGCTGTTGGCTCGGACCCTGGTGGTCTCCCTGGGGGCCGCCCTGGTTGCCCTCGTCCTGGGGGGGGGACTGGCCGTGTTGCTCTCCTTCCGCGATCTTCCCGGTCGGGCAGCCTGGGCAGGAGCCTTCCTGGTGCCTCTTCTGGTGCCGCCCTACCTCTGGACCCTGGCCTGGATGCGCCTGGGTCTTCCCTCCCACAGCCCGGGCCTGGCCGCCCTGGTCCTGGGCACGTGCTGGTCCCCCCTGGTGACCTGGCCGGCCCTGCTGGCCGTCAACCGCTGTCCGGACAGCCAGGCCGACGCGCTCCGTCTGACCCGGGGGGAAGCGATGCTGTGGCCCGCACTGCTGGGACCGGTGTCCCTGCCCTTCATGCTGTGCGGGGCCCTGGCGGTCTTCTGTCTGGCCACGGTGGAGTACGGGGTCCCCTCGCTGCTCCAGGTGGACACCTTCGCTTTGGAGGTCTTCACGCTGCTGAACGGATATCATGACCTCGCGGCGGCGGGTCGGGCCAGCATGGCTCCCCTGGTGCTGGTCCTGGTCCTGGCCTTCCTGGCCGCGCGCTGGTTGATGCCGCGTGTGGGGCCGCTTCTCCACCCCCAGGGGGGCGCTTGCCTGAAACTGCGTCTTCCCCCGGGGGGCCGCCTGCCCGCCTTCCTGGTGGCCTTGCTCCTGGCTCTCTGTCTGGTCGGGCTTCCCCTGGGGATTCTGTTCCGGGAGGCAGACCGGTTCCCCCTGGCTCTCTGGGAGGCCGGGCCGGACATCCTGACCAGTCTGCTGGCCTGCTCGCTGGCGGCAGGCCTGGCCCTGGTCCTGGGGGCCTGGCTGGCTGCCGGGCGCAGCCTGGCCCTGGCCGGGCTGGCCCTGGTCCTGCTGGCCTGGCCCCCTGCCTTGCTGGGTCTGGGCTGGAACGTCTGGCTGGGGGGCAGTCTGCTCCTTCTTCCCCTGGGACTGGCGGTTCGCTTCCTGCCGCTGACCCTGCTCCTCCTCCTGGTGGCCTACCGGATGGTCCCGGTCAGCATGGACGACGCGGCCCGGATGCGCCCGGGCAGCCTGCGGCACCGCTTCGTGCAGATGCACTGGCCGGTGTGGTGGGTGGGCGGCTCGCTGGTCTTTGCCCTGGCGTGCGGCGAACTGACCCTGGGCCTGCTTCTGGCTCCACCAGGGCACGCCACCCTGGCGGTTCGCGTGTTCAACCTCAATCATTACGGCCAGCCCGACCTGGTGGCCGCACTCTGCCTGGTCCAGGTGGCGATTTCCCTGAGCCCCATGCTGGCGACTTCGGCCCTGATCGCCATGCGGGAGGCTCCATGAAGCCCCTCCTGGAGGTGCTGGGGTTGGGGAGGACCTTCTCGGGTCGGGAGGTCCTGCGGGAGGTCTCCTTCCGGCTGGATTCGGGTGAGGCCGCCATCGTGGTGGGGCGGTCGGGGGCCGGCAAGACCACCCTGCTCCGTCTTCTGGCGGGTCTGGATGCGCCGGATCGAGGACAGGTCCTGGTGCGCGGGCAGGAGGGGTTGCCCCCTCCCCAGCGGGGCATGCAGATGGTCTTCCAGGACCTGGCACTCTTCCCTCATCTGACGATCCTGGAGAACGTGCGTTTCACCGCCGGCAGCGACGCAGCCGCGCGGGACTGGTTGGCCCGGGTCGGGTGGGCCGGCCGTCACGGGGACAGGCCGGATCGCCTCTCCGGGGGCGAGCGCCAGCGCGTGGCCTTGGCCCGAGCCCTGGCGGGNNCTTGAACCTGGATCCCCCCGCCCGCCGGGAACTGCTGGCGGAGTTGGGGCGCCTGCAGTTCGAGGAAGGGTTCGCGATGCTGTACGTCACCCATCACCTGGAGGAGGCCCTGCTGGTGGGGCGGCGCCTGCTCTTCCTGGAGCATGGGGAGCTGGCCCTGGACGGCCCTCTTCCCCTGGTCCTGGAGCAGTCGGCCAACCCCGCCTTTGCACGTTTCGTGGATGGGCACGTGCATGGAGGGGCCCCGGCAGTCCCCGTGGCGGGCCGTGCGGGCCCGCGGGCGCTCCGGGTGCGGGCCGATCCCGCCGGGGAGGGGAGGATCGAAGGCCGGCTGGTGGGCGCACGAGAGTGTCTTTGGCTGGCGCGGCAGGGGGAGCTCTGGGTCCGCTTCCTGGGCCCGGCGGACCTTCAGGAGGGCCAGCCGGTGCGCTTGGAGGACGAGGGTTGAGCCGCAGCATGGCTCGCGGGCTGCTGGCCGGACTGGGCCTGGCCTGGCTGGTCTTCCTGGGTTTCCTGGTGCACCAGGAGCTCCGACGGGCCTCGGGCGACCTGCCGGATTTCGTGCGCTACCCTTACCTGGAGGCGGAGTCCTGCCGCCGCTGCCACGAGGAGACCTGCCGACAGTGGAGCGCCTCCCCCCACGCCAAGGCCCTCTCCTCGCTCCAGCCGCGCAACCTCTCCCGAGTCGAGAAGATCCGGACATGTCTTCCTTGTCACGCTCCCCAGCCGGTTCTGTTGACGGGTCTGGGGAAGCCCCCCATCCCACGCAGCGCGCGGCGCGGGGAAGGGGTGGGGTGCACCACCTGCCATCTCGGACCCGGGGGCCTGGCCTCAGCCCGCCCCGGGGCTCGGGGGGCCTGCCGACCGGTCCACCAGCCGGCCTTGTTGTCGGTGGAGCTGTGCCAGTCCTGTCACAATGCCCACGGCACGGTGGACCAGTGGCGCCAGTCGGAGTGGTCTGGCCGCGGGGTCGACTGCCGAGGTTGCCACATGCCGGCCGGCGACCACTCCAGTCCAGGGGCCCACGATTCCCGGACCCTGAGTCGGGCCCTGGAGCTCTCGGCCCGCGTCGACGGCGGGGCACTGCAGGTGGTCGTCCGCAACATCGGAGCCGGTCACAACATCCCCAGCGGGCGTCGCAGCCGTTCGCTGGACCTGGTGGTCCACTTCCAGCCTTCGGGGGCCGTCGAACGCTTTCGCTTTCGCAATCCCTTCCCGGGGGAGGGAGGAGTGAACACGCAGTTGCCCTCGGGCAAGGCCCGGGTCTTGAGCTGGCCGTTGCCGTCTGGTTCCGGCAGCGCCCGGGTGCGCCTGCTCTTTCAGTTCCGTCCGGGGCAGCGGGATTCGGTGGGGACGCCGGTGCGGGAATGTCGCGTGGACTGGTAGAAGCTCCGGGGCAGCCCTCCGTCGTCCATTTCGAAGAAGAGTCGGACCCTTCCCCGACGAAGGTGGGGGCTGGCAGGCTTGAACAGATGGCTGAGTTCCAGGATCAACAGCCTCCTCCGGAGGACCCCGACCATACGGGTGGCCCGACCCCGTCGGAGACCACCAATCGGCTGATTTCGCGTTGCCTGGCCGCAGCGGCAGGCGATCTGGACGCGGAGGGCCTGCGCCAGTCCCTGACCCGGTGCACCCTGGAACTCTCTGCAGCCAAGGGCGCCTTTGCGACCCAGGTCGGCGAGGAACCCGGTCTGCTGGAGGCCCTGCCGGAGGCCATCGAGGCGGTGTTGGATGCCTTTGACGCCTACGGCGAGGTGCTGGCCGGGGCGTGTTCCTGGCTGACCCGGCCGGACCCCGCGATCCTCTCTGGGGCCGCAGAGGCCCTGGCCGTTGCCTTCCTGGACCTCAATGAGGCGCTCCTGGCCTACGAGTGGGCCTATCTGGGGCACGGCGACGAGCCGCATGCCGCCTTGAACCTGATGCAGAAGGTCCTCTCAGCCCTGCATCAGGGGACGATGGAGGACGCCCGTTTCGTCGAGATCCTGGACCAGATCTGGGAGCATTTCGAGCAGGGCATCGAGGTCTTCGAGAAGGATTCCGACCCCGGTCGTTCGATCCGCGGAGTCCGGGCGTGCCGTGAGGCCATGGACGGCATCCAGGTCATGGACGGCTACCTGGTCGAGCACGACTTCAACCTGCTGGAGTTGGGCTTCGCTCAGTTCCGCCAGGGGTGTCTGCGGCTGGTCGAGGAGATCCAGGACAGTACCGGGGAGGCCCTGGTCCAGGCTCCCACTCCGTCGCCTCAGGTCAACTGGGTCATCCACGCGGCGCTGGCCGTCCTGGACGGGCTTGCCGTCGACCTGCTCCAGCGCGCCCAGGCCTGGTTCGAGGCCCAGCTCAGCGAGAGCTACTTCCGCTTCGAACAGTGCGCCACTGCGGCCCTGCGCGGCCCGGCCCGGGTGGCCGAGCAGGTGCCGGTGGCCCGGGAGGGCTTCGACTGGTTGAATCGGGCTTTGCCCCTGCTGCGGATGGGTGCTCGGGTGCCCGACCTGCTCATGAAGGCCATCGAAAACCTGGAACAAGGCGCCGGCCTGCTCTACGAGGCCTGGATGATCCTCAACCTGTATGAGGAGGAGCAGACCAGCGTCTTCTGCTCTCGCTGCGGATCCTCCAATCACCAGACCCATTCGCTGTGCGCCTCCTGCGGGGCGGAACTCGTGCGTCGGGTCGATCAGGCCGTCGCAGTCCCGGGGCTGGTGGCTTCCAGCGTTCCGGTGCACCTGCAACGTCTGCTGGACGCCTGCGAGGCGACCGGGATGGGTCGGATGTCGCCGGAGGAGTTCTCCAGGATCCTGGTTTGGGCCGGACAGATTCTCAATGAAGCCGATCTGGGACTGACCCGTTTGCCCCCCGAGGGGAGTCTGGAACCCGAGGTGGCCGAGGCCCTTGGCGAGCTGCGCCAGGGCATGGCCGAGTTCCGGACGGCCCTCGAGGAGCTGGGTCGGTTCGTCCAGGATGGACTGCCGGTGCATGTCACCAACGGGATGCACATGCTGATCCGGGCCTGTGACCGTCTGACCGAGGTGCAGGCTCGGGCCGGGGGATCCTGAGACTTCAGGGGGATCAGTTGCCTGCCGGGGCCTCCACGACCTTGCGGGCGGCGTAGTCGTAGTCGCGGATCCGCCCCTGGTTCCAGGAATCGTAGGCCGCCAGATCCAGATACCCGTTGCCCGACAGGTTGAAGAGGATCGTCCGGGCCTGACCGGCCTCGGCCGCAGCGCGGGCCTCTCGAACCGCCGCCGCGATGGCGTGGCTGGACTCGGGGGCCGGCAGGAGGGCCTCGGCGCGGGCGAAGAGCACCGCGCTGCTGAAGCACTCGCTCTGGGGAACCGCCACGGCTTCGACCTGACCGGCCTTCACCAGGGCCGAGACCAGGGGAGAGCCTCCGTGGTAGCGCAGGCCTCCGGCGTGAATCCCGGCAGGCACGAAGTCGTGCCCCAGGGTGTACATGGGCAGAAGTGGGGTCATCCCGGAGGCGTCCCCCAGATCATGGCGGTACTCGCCGCAGGTCAGGCTGGGACAGGCCAGCGGCTCCACGGCCAGCAGGCGGGCCTTGGAAAGACCTTGAAGCCGACGGTGGTAATAGGGGAAGGCCAGACCCGCGAAGTTCGAGCCTCCTCCGAAACAGCCGATCACCACGTCGGGCTCGTCCTCGGCCAGTTCCATCTGCCCGATGGCCTCCTGTCCGATGATCGTCTGATGCAGGCACACGTGGTTCAGGACGGAGCCCAGGGCATAGTTGGTTCCAGGGTCCTGCAGGGCCACTTCGACCGCTTCCGAGATGGCCATGGCCAGCGAACCCGGAGTCTCGGGACTGGCGGACAGGAAGCTGCGGCCGGCCTGGGTCCGGGTGGAGGGCGAGGCGTGCACCGAGGCGCCGAAGGTCTCCATCAGGATCCGGCGATAGGGCTTCTGGTCGAAGGAGACGCGGACCATGTACACGTCCACCTCCAGGCCCACCTGCGCGCCGGCCATCGCCAGGGCCGTGCCCCACTGGCCGGCTCCGGTCTCGGTGGTCAGCTTGCGGATGCCCGCCAGTTTGTTGTAGTAGGCCTGCGGGATGGCGCTGTTGGCCTTGTGCGACCCCGAGGCGTTGCCCCCTTCGTATTTGTAGTAGATGCGGATGTTGTCGGGCAGGCCCAGGGCCTTCTCGAAGAGGCGTGCGCGGGTCAGGGCACTGGGCCGATAGGTGCGGAGGAGGTCGATCACCGGGCCGGGGATGTCGATGAAGCGATCCTGGGACATCTCCTGCTCGAGGAGGGCTGGAGGGAAGATGGCAGCCAGTTGCTCCGGCCGCACCGGTTCTCCGTCTGGCCCGAGATAGGGAGGGAGGGGCTCGGGCAGGTCCGCGGCCACGTTGTACCAGGCCGTCGGAAGCTTCTTTTCGTCCAAGACGTATCGGTAGCGATCGCTCATGTCAGGTCCTCACTTCGAAGGGTCGCCGGGGTCCGGCGCAGGCCGGGCCGGCCCGCTGGGTGCGTCGTCCTCCTTCCCGCTGCAGGGGGGGCTGGACGCTCCAGTCGCCGCACGGGTTCCGCGTGACCTCTTCGTGTGGGGGCCATCGCGCCGTCCAGGTACGGAAGGGGCGGGGTTCGGCGGGAGGCCGAGCCGTCCTCCCGAGGCTGGAGGTCTGCCTGACGAACTCGTGGAAGGGTTTCCGGTCCAGGCTGGGCTCGAGAACACCGGACTGCCGAACGGGAGGGATTGGGACGTGGAACATCGCTGGGGCCTTCGTACAAGCACGCCCGGGAAGAGACGTCGGGGGTGCCTGGCCTGCCTGGCGCTGGGCCTGGTGTTGATGGCAGGCCTGCCCGCCGTGGCCCGGCCGCTACCCCCTCCGGAGTCGAGCGACGAGCTGGTCCTGGAGGAGGGTGGGCAGCAGCACTTCCTGACCTGGGGCGGAGCCGGTCAGGCCCACCTGCTGGTCCGCGCTGATTCCCGCCTGGTGGTCGCCTTCCCCGCCGAGAATCTCGGCATCTCGTTGTGGTTCGGCCCGCAGACCCGGGTCCGGGTGGCCGCCCCACCGGTCATGCGGGCCGTGCCTCGAGGCCAGCGGCTGGAGGTGACCCTGAGTTCCCAGAACTCCACGATGGAGATCCGCGACGCCGTCCTGGATTCCATCCGCACCATCCGGGATCGCCAGACCCTGGGACCTGCAGGCGCGGAGGTCGTGCGGCGGGATCGCCGGGCCTTCGCCCGGCGCCATCCGGTGCCCGAGAACTGGGCCAGCGAACGGGTCCGCGTGGCATCCGGCCGCTGGGAAGCCGACCGGGTCAACCTGGATGGGGGAGTCTTTCGAGCCTTGCTGTTGCTTCCCCCACAGGTCCGGGTCGAACATCGGGAGGAGGGCTGGTCCCTCCGCTCAGCGGCTCCCTTCGAACTGCGCCTGGTGGCCGAGGTTCCCGCGGCGCCTCTGAGCGTGACGCCTCCTGAAGAGCTCTTCACGGCCGAGGCCCTGGCCCTGGAGGATCCCCGCTCCCGCGCGGCCATGCGGGGGCTGGCCTTCCTGGCCCCGCGCGAGAAGTTCATGGCCGGTTCCTGGAGGTTTCTCACCTATTTCGGACGCGACACGCTGCTCTCGTTGATGCTCCTGGACCCCGCGCTGACCCCGGGGGCCTATGTCCGGGGTGTGCAGTCGGTCCTGGCGCGACTCTCTCCGACGGGGCAGGTGGCGCACGAGGAGGACCTGGGCCCGTGGGCGGAGCGGCGTCGCGTGGCGGGCGAGCTGTTCGGGGTGGTCCTGCCCCGCTCCGGTCAAGCCCTGTCCCCCGAGGCGATCCGGGACCTGTACCGCCCGATTCATGACTACAAGATGGTGGACGACGACTTCCTCCTGGCACCGGCCCTGGCCCGCCTGGCAGAGCGCAGCCCCCAGACGCTGTGCGAGCTCTTTGCCGACCCTGAAGCCCTTCGCCAGGTGATGCTGAACTTCGGTCATGTCCTGGCCTCGGCCGAGCCCTATGGCCAGGAATCCTCCTGGCGTCGGACCGTGGCGCTCTACCCCGGAGAATCGGTGGGGGAGTGGCGGGACTCCAACGAGGGCCTGGGGGGCGGTCGCCATCCGATGAACGTCAACGCCGTGCTGGTGCCGGCCGCGTTGCGCGCCATCGTGGCCGTCCTGGACAGCCTGCCGGAGCCCCAGCGCGAGACGTGCCGGAAGAGCCTGCCCGGGGCCCGCGAGCGGGCAGCCGGCCTGGCGCGAGTCTGGGAGGGGGCGCGACAGGATTACCTGGTGCGTCTGGAACCCGCCCAGATCCGAGCACGCCTGTCCCGCTTCCTGGAGCAGGGGCCGCTGACGCCGTCGGAGCGGAACTTCTATCGTTCGCTTCCCGTGGAAGGCGTCCGCCTGGGGGACTTCCTGGAGGGCGCACCAGCCCTGGAGGGCGGCTTGGAGTTCCCCGCCCTGGCCCTGGACGCCGAGGGGCGGAAACTGGCCATCATGAACAGCGACGTCTCGTTTGAACTCTTCCTGGGAGAACCTTCGGCGGATCGCGTGGGAATGGCCCTTCGACTTCTGGAACTGCCCTATCCCGTGGGGTTGCGCACCGGGGTCGGTCCGGTGGTGGCCAACGCGGCCTGCAGTCCCGATCCCGGACACTGGGAGACCCTGGGCCGGGGCGCCTACCACGGCGCCGTCGTCTGGTCCTGGCAGTCCGCCATGCTCCGGGCCGGGCTGGCCCGTCTGTTGCCCCGGTTCCGCCAGCAGGATCCCGCCCTGGCGCAGCGGATGGAGACCGTCCTGGCCGATCTGGCGGCCTCGCAGGAGAGGGCCGGAGACCTGGCAGCCTCCGAGCTGTGGACTTTTGAAGTGGAATCCGGGAGCTGGCAGGCGATTCCCTTCGGAACCGGAACCGCGACCTCCGGCGACGAGTCCAACCCGGTCCAGTTGTGGAGCACCGTCCATCCGGCCCTGGTCTTGAGGGAGCGAGCCCTTCTTCGAGGAGCCCGGGCTCCGGGTCGTTGAGGGCGCCCGGGCCTCCTCGGGTTTCGAGGTTCCGAAAAGGTCTTGACGGGGAGGCGGCGCTTGCGCTAACATCCGGAATCAGATGACGGCCACGCGCCATTAGCTCAGTTGGCAGAGCAGCTGACTCTTAATCAGCGGGTCCCAGGTTCGAGTCCTGGATGGCGCACCAGAGCAGAACCTCGCTTCGGCGGGGTTCTCTTTTTTTTGCAGGTCCGCCTGGCGCAGGAATCAGAGCGGGGCGCCGGTCGGCCCGAAGGAGGCCGAGAGGTCCTTTCGGGCGCGACGGGTCTTGACGCGGACTCGCCGTGGGGTGGAAACTGAGGATTCCAACATGCCTCTCCCTTTGAAGAAACGCTGGCTCGTGGTCTTGTCCCTGGTCCTGCTGGCAGCCCTGGTGGGCTGGCGGCTTTGGACCCGCCTGGGCGATTCGGGCCGAGGAGCGGGGAGGGCTCGAGGGGCGCCCGTCGTGGCCTTTGCCGAGGTCGCTCGTCGGGATCTGGAAGAGACCTTCCAGACCGTGGGCACCGTCGAGTCGCCTCAGAAGGTCGAGTTGTCGCCCAAGGTTCCGGGGCGCATCGAAGAACTCGAGGTCCACCCGGGAGACCGCGTCCGGCAAGGGCAACTGCTGGTCCGCCTGGATCGGGCCGAGTTCCAGCAGGCCGTCGACGAGCGTCTGGCGCGTCTGGCGGAAGCCCGAGCCCGGCTGGCCCAGGCCCGTCTGACCCAGGGACCGGCGGATGCCCTGGTGGCCAGCGCCCTCCGCCAGCAAGAGGCCGCGGTCACCACGGCCGAGGCCGATGTCCAGCAGGTTCGCCAGACCTCCCAGGCCTCGATCGCGGCGGCGGCAGCCGAGCTGGACAACGCTCGGGCCCAACTGGACAACGCCCGGGCCCGCCTGGAGCGGGTGGAGGCTCTCTACCGCCAGGCCTTCACGGCGGCCCAGGATGTGGACGATGCCCGAACGCAGGCCTCCGTGGCCGAAGGCCACCTGCGCGCGGCCCAGGAGGGCCTGCGCAGTGCCCGGGCCCGGGCCACCGCTGACGTGGCGGCCGCCGAGGCCCGTCTGAAACAGGCGCGCGCAGGCCTCGAGCACGCCCGGGCCAGCACCGCCGAGAAATCCGCCTACGTCCAGAACCTCTCGGCCCTGCAGGCCGTCGTCGAGGCCTCCCAGGCCAACCTGGACTCGGCCCGCTCGCGGCTGGCCGACACCGAGCTGCTCTCACCCCTGGATGGCTATGTGACCTCGCGTCACCTCGATCCTGGGGCCCTGGCCCAACCCGGCTCTTCGGTGCTGACGCTGCAGTCCACCCGGGAGCTGTGGGTCACGGTCCCCGTTCCTGCCGAGGTTCGTCAACGCCTCGAAGAGCGGACGCCGGTGGAGGTGGAAGTGGAGGGTGGCACCCGGGTCCAGGCCCGGATCCTGCGCATCAACGCGGCGGCCGACCCCGAGAGCCGGCAGTTCGAGGTGCGGGTTCTTCTTCCCGAGGGGGCCCCGGCCCGCCCAGGCATGTTCGCCAGGGTCCACCTGCAGGTGGACCGGGTCGTGCAGGCCCTGGCCGTCCCCCGCAGCGCGCTGCGGTCCACGCCCGAGGGCGCTCGCATCGCGGTCCTGGATGCCCAGGGTCGGGTTCACCTGCGGGCCGTCCGGGTGGGACTGACCACGCCCGAGTCCGCCCAGATCCTGGAGGGTCTCCAGGAGGGCCAGAAGGTGGTCACCCTGGGCGGCGCCAACCTGGAGGATGGTCAGGAAGTCCGCCTGGAAGACACGGGGAAGGCCCGCCGGTGAGTCTGGCACGACTCTCCGTCAACCGGCCGGTGACGGTCGTCATGCGGATCCTGTCACTGGTCCTCCTGGGAGCCATCTGCCTGACGCGGCTTCCCGTCGACCTCCTGCCGAAGGTCGACCTTCCGATGGTCGCGGTGATGGTCAACTGGCCCAACGTGGCCCCGGCCGAGATCGAAGCCCAGGTCACCCGCCCGATCGAGCAGGCGGTTTCCTCGGTCTCCAACCTCTACGAGGTCAGCTCCAGCACCAGCGAGGGCAGCGCCCGGGTTCGGGTCCAGTTCACCTGGGGAACCGACGTGGCCCAGAGTGCGGTCGAAGTGCTCCAGCAGGTGGAGAGGGCCCGCCGAGGCTTCCCGACGGATCCCACCCTCCAGCCGCCGGTGGTGGTCCGTTTCGACCCCACGCAGTTGCCGATCATGATGCTGGGGGTCTCGGGCGAAGCCGACCCGGTGGCCCTGCGGACGCTTCTGGACAACCAGGTCTCGCCCATCCTGGAGTCTGCCGATGGGGTGGCTTCGGCGACCGTCTCGGGAGGCCAGGAGAGAGCCATCCTGGTCGATGTCGATCCGGTCCGCATGCGGGCTCATCAGATCTCGTTGGACCAGATCCTCTCTCGGCTGGCCCGCGAGAACCAGAACCTGCCCGCCGGGATTGCGCGGGAAGGCGATACGGAGTACACGCTGCGCAGCGTGGGGTGGCTGACCAGCCCCGAGGAGCTGCTGCGCCTTCCGGTGGGGCGATTCCAGGACCGGCTGGTCCTGCTCCAGGATGTGGCCCGGGTCCAGGACGCCCATCCCGAGACGCGGATCTACACCCGCCTGGACGGCAAGCCGGCCGTGGCCGTCACCCTGAACAAGCAGAACGACGCCAACACGGTCTCCACGGCGCAGAGCGTCCTGGAGCGGATCGGGCAGATTCACCGTCTCTTCCCCCATCTGCGCTTCCAGGTGGCCTACGACCAGTCCCAGTTCATCGAGGACTCGCTGGACGGTCTGTATCACCACGCCCTGATAGGCGGGGCCCTGGCCGTGCTGATCCTGCTGTTCTTCCTGAGGAACGTGCAGAGCACCCTGGTCGTCGCCCTGTCGATCCCGATCTCCATCGTCTCCACCTTCACGCTGCTCTACCTGTGCGGGTTCACCCTGAACACCATGTCGCTGGGTGGCCTGGCCCTGGCGACCGGCCTGATCGTCGACGACGCGGTGGTGGTCCTGGAGAACATCTTCCGCCACATCGAGCGCGACGGCTCGCCTCCCAGCGAGGCGGCGGTGACCGGGACCGACGAGATCATGACCGCGGTGGTCTCGTCGACCTTGACGATCATGATCGTCTTCCTGCCCATGCTGCTGGTGGAAGGTCGCTCTGGGCAGATGTTCTTCCAGTTCGCCCTGGTGGTGGTCTTCTCGCTGTCGATTTCGCTTCTGGATGCCACGACGGTGGTTCCCATGCTGGCCTCCAGGATGGCCTCCGCCCATGGCAACCCCCCCGTCGCCTGGCTGCGCCGCCGCTTCGAGTCCTGGAACCGTCTCCAGGAGGGTTGGGAAGAGACCTACCGGCGCGCCCTGACGTGGGCCCTGGATCACAAGGCCGCGACCCTGCTCGTCGCCTCTGCCGTCACCTGCTCCAGCTTCGCCCTGGTTCCCCTGGTGGGAACCGAGTTGATGCCGGCGACGGACAGCGGCGATTTCACGGTCACCATCCGGCTCCCCGTCGGGACCGCGCTGGATGTGACCGAGAAGACCATGCTGCGGGTCGAGCAGATGCTGTTGGACAATCCCGACGTCGAGACCGCCCTGGTGGCCATCGGCACCAACATGGGCCTGCGCGGAGCGGGCACCAGCTCCACCTCCTTCCTGGGATCGGCCACCGTCAAGCTCAAGGAGGACCGGAAGCGGTCCACCCTGGAAAACATCGCCGACCTCCGCCGCCAGGTCTCCGCTCTGCCCGGGGTTCGAGCCCAGATCCAGCCGTTTGACATGGTCAGTCGGGTCATCACCGGGCGCAGCCAGGACATGGAACTCTACCTTTTCGGTCAGGATCTGGAGGTCCTCTGGACCCAGGCTGCCCGCGTGATCGACCACATCGCGGGGATCCCGGGACTGACCAACCTGGACACCAACTGGCAGGAGGCCAATCCGGAGATCCAGTTCACGGTGGACCGGGAGAAGCTCATGCAGGTGGGCCTGGGATTCGAGGAGGTGGCCGACACCCTGGGCACGGCGACCAAGGGATCCGTGGTCTCCTATTTCCAGGACGGCGGATATCAATACCCGATCCAGGTCCAGTTCCCGCAGGAACTCCGCAGGACGCTTCCCCGACTGTTGGAGTTGCCGGTCCACGTCCCCGGGGGCGGTGGGCGCTACCTGACGCTGGGCCAGGTCGTCACGGCCCGGTCCGACCTGGCTCCCAACCAGATCACCCGCCTGAACCGCCAACGCTACATCGCCATCACCGGGGGGGCCGAAGGCCGGCCGGCAGGAGACATCCGTCTGGACGTGGACCGGGCCCTGGAGGAGCTGGACCTGCCCGAGGGCTACTATCTGGATTGGGGGGCCAGCGTCAAACAGCAGGCCGAGGAGTTCGAAGGGATGACCGTGGCGGTCCTTCTGGCCGTGGCCCTGATCTACATGCTGCTGGCGTCCCAGTTCGAGTCGCTGATTCACCCCCTGACCGTGCTGACCTCGGTGCCCCTGGCCGCCTCGGGGGTGATCCTGGCTCTCTTCCTGAGCGGCCGCAGCTTCGGCCTGACGGCCTTCGTGGGCCTTCTGCTCCTGGTGGGCATCGTGGTCAAGAACGGCATCCTGCTGGTGGACTACACCAACCAGCTCCGTCACAGAGGGCTGCCTCGCCGCGAGGCGCTGCTGCGCGCCGGGCCCACCCGGATGAGGCCGATCCTCATGACCGCGGGCGCTTCGGTTCTGGGCATGTTGCCCCTGGCGGTCGGCATGGCTCGGGGCTCGGAGATCCAGGCTCCCATGGCCACAGCCATCGTCGGAGGGCTGATGGCCTCGACGCTGCTGACCCTCCTGGTGGTCCCTGTGGTCTACACCCTTCTCGACGAGGTGCCCGCCCGGCTGCGGCGCCTGTTCCGGCGGTCGTGAGAGGCGCCGCCGGATGGGCCGGGCTCTTTCTCGGGGTGGTGATGCTCCTGGGGGCACAACCGCTGTGGGGGGAGGGGGAGGCCTCGGGCGCCGGGCGCACGCCGCCGCTTCCGATTCGGACCTCCACCCCGCCGATTCCAACGGTGGTGACCCTCCCGCCCATCCCGGGAGGGCCACTGGTCTTGAGCCAGGAGGAGGCGGTGCGGATGGCCTTGGGGCGCCAGCCCGACCTGCGCCTTCCCGAGGCCGACCTGCGCGCGGCCCGGGGCCGGACCATCCGTGCCCGCGCGGGCCTGCTTCCCTCGATGGAGCTGCAGAGCACCCACCTGCTCCAGGATTCGTTGTCGGCGGCGGGGCACTCGAGAGAGTCCCAGGCGTCGCTGGACCTCGAGCAGCTCCTCTTCGATTTCGGGAGGACCCCTTCGGAGGTGGCTTCGGCCCGGGCTCTGGAGGGGGCCGCCGAGGCCGAGCTGGCCGTCGCCCGGGCCCAGGTCGCCACCCGGGTCCGCCTGGCCTTTCACGGCCTGGTGGCGGCTCGGGAACTGGCCGGGGTGGCTTTGTCCAACCTGGAAAACCAGAAGCGCAACCTGGCTCTGACCCGGGCTCGTTGGGAGTCGGGGTTGGGGCTTCCCGCCGACGTGGTGCGAGCCTCTTCAGCGGTGGCCACGGCCACGGTCAATCTCAACGCTGCCCGGGCTCGGGAGGCCAACCAGGGCGTGGCCCTGGCCCGTCTTCTGGGTCAGGACCCCCGACTCCGCCTCGATCCGGTCTGTGACGAACTGCCCGCCGGAGACCAGACCGACCTGGAGGTCCTGCTCCAGGAGGCCCTGCCGAGAAGACCCGAGATGCAGGCCGCCCTGAACGAGATCGACGCGGCTCGCCACGGGTTGCGGGCCGCTCTGGCCTTCAATGCCCCGGCCCTCTCGGCGCGGGCCGGAGTGGCCGCTCGGGGGCAGGACTATCCGCCCGAGTCCTGGTTCACCCGCTACGGGCTGACCCTGCGCTGGCCCCTGGTCGACTCGGGGCAGACCTCCGGGCTGGTCGAGGAGGCCCAGGCCAGCCTGGACCGGGCCCTGGCGAGGCACGACGTGGTCTGCCAGGATGTCGCCAGCGAGATCGTGGTGTCCCGGATTTCCCTGGGCGTGGCCCTGGACAGCCTCACGGCGGCCCAGGCCGCCCGAAGCGACGCCCTGGAGTCGGTGCGCATCGCCGAGGGGCGCTATGCGGCCGGACTGGGATCGTTCTTGGAGGTCCTGGACGCCCAGTCGGCCCTGCTGACGGCCTCCAATCAACTGGCGGCTGCCCGCCTGGCAGCCTGGGAAGCCCGGGCGGAGTTCGATCGGGCCATCGGGCGCGCCCTGGGGGGCTGAAGGCAGGCTCGCGCTCGTGGGCGCCGAAAGCCGGTCTCGTGCATCTGCATCGGCTCCGCGTCGAGAACTTTCGGGCCCTCCGTGAGGCCAGCCTCGTGTTGGACGAGTCCGTCACGGTCCTCTTCGGCGAGAATGACTGCGGCAAGTCCAGCCTGATCAACGCCCTGGAGGCCTGCCTGGGCCGGAATGCTCCGCCGGGGACCTTCAACTTCGTACCTTCGGATTTCCACCGCGGAACCCCTGAAGGGCCGCCGGCCGGCCGGATTCGCATCGAGGTGGGCCTGCGCGAGGAGGAGCCTCCTTCCCGATCGGATGTCGCCTGGCCGTTGCTGCGCTCGTCGGGTCTGGCGGGGGGCGATGGGCGCCTGGATTTTCTGCTGGTGGTGAACGCCACGCTGGACCCCGCGGGGATCGTCCAGACCTTCTTCGAATTCCAGGGGCCCCGTCCCCTTGGCGCCGACCCCGCCGAGCTGCTGGCCGAGGTCCGCCGGGTGGTTCCCTTCCTGCGGATCCGCTCGGGGATCCTGAGCCCGGCCCCGGCCTTGAAGGCCGAACCCCTTCCCGAGAAGGCAGCACGCCAGGAGGTGGAGTGGGCGGTGCGCCAGGCCTGGTCGGAGTTCCTGGAGGATCCCGACCGCATCACGCCGGGCCACCTGGCCCGTGCCCAAGGGGCCCTGGACGAGGTCCTGGACCAGCTCGAGGAGCGTCTGGTTCCCGGGCCGCAGTCGGGTCTGGAGCGGCGGATCGCGGCACCCCTCTCGCCCTCCGGATCCTGGCGACGCATCGCGGGTCTGCTGCGTGGCGCTGGTGCGCGAAGCCTGGCCATGCTGGCCTTCGCGGGGGCCTTCCTGCAGGCCCGGGGTCCCGAGGCCCTGGGGGAGGATTGCCACCCGGTGATCTCGGTCGAGGACCCCGAAGTCCATCTGCACCCCCTGATGTTGAATTCCTTGTGGGGGTTGATCGACCGGATTCCCGCCCAGAAGATCCTGACGACCAACTGTCCCGACCTGCTTTCCGCCATCCCACTGCGGAGTCTTCGCAGGATGGTGCGCTCGCGTCGAGGGCGGGCTCGTCTCTTCCACGTCCCCCGGGGCGCGATGAGTCTGGACGAGATGCGGCGGATTGCGTATCACCTGCGCGTTCGCCGCGGTTCAGCGCTCTTCATGCGCTATTGGCTGCTGGTGGAGGGCGAGACCGAGTTCTGGCTGCTGCCTGAGGCGGCTCGGGCCCTGGATCTCGATCTGCTGGCAGAAGGGGTCGATTTTCTGGAGTTTGCCCAGTGTGGGCTGGATTCCCTGGCAACGCTGGCCAATCACCTGGGCATCGGCTGGCACCTCCTGGCCGACGGCGACGCCGCCGGCCAGGCCTACGCCGAGAGGGCCCGCCCGCTGGCCAGGCAGGGTTGGGGAGCCGTCAGCGTCCTGCGGGCCCGGGACGTCGAGCAGTGCTTCTGGGATGGCGGATACGAGCACGTCTTCCGTCAGGCCGCCGGGCTGGGGCCCCGCCCCCGTCGCAAGGAGCGGCCTCGAGATGTGATCCGCCTGGCCGTCAAACGGCTCTCCAAGCCCGGTCTGGCCCTGGTCCTTGGTCAGGCGATGACCTCGCCGGGGGCCCCCGGAGTCCCGGAGGAGCTCGAGAGACTGCTCCGAGAGGCCGTGCTGGTGGCTCGCTGTGGTCTGGCCATGAGTCCGGATTGAGGACCTCTGCTTCAGCTCGGAGGGTAGGAACGCGGGGGCTCTCCACGAAACGGCTCGGACGCATGGTCCTCGCGGGGGATTCCCACTGCAGCCTCGGCGGATGCCGGCTTGAATTGGACTCGGGGCAGGTGTGACCCGGATGCCGCTCTTCCTGTTCGTCTCGGACCTGCACGGATCGGCGGCCCGTTATGCTGCCCTGGAACGGGAGGTGGTCCGTCTCCAGCCTCGGGCGCTCCTCCTGGGCGGGGACCTTCTGCCCCACTTCGCCTCGATCGACCCCGTCGAGTACGTCGAACGGGATTTTGCCCCCCTTTTCCGTCGACTGCGCGACCGGCTTCAGGCGGCCTTCCCCCAGGTGGGACTGGTCCTGGGCAATGACGACACCCGCCTGGCCGAAGCCCCCCTGTACAGGATCGAGCAGGAGGAGGGCTTGTGGGTCTACCTCCACCGGCGCCGCGAGCTGCTGGCCGGCTGGCCCGTCTTCGGCTACAACTGCGTTCCCCCGACGCCCTTCCAGTTGAAGGACTTTGAGCGCTTCGACGTGTCGCGCTACCTGGATCCGGGCTGCCTGGCGCCCGAGGAAGGTCTGCAGACCGTCGAGGTGCCGCTGCACGAGCTGCGCTTCGGAACCATCATGGCCGACCTGGAGGAGCTGGTCGGCGAAGAGGACCTGCAACGAGCCGTTCTCCTGATGCATTCGCCGCCCTATCGCACCGCGCTGGACCGGGCAGGCCTGGATGGGCAGAAGATCGACCTGGTCCCTTTGGAACTGAACGTCGGCAGTCTGGCGATCCGCCGTCTGGTGGAGGCTCGCCAGCCGCAGGTGGGGCTCCACGGACACATTCACGAATCGCCCCGACTCACGGGATCCTGGCGGGATCTGCTGGGGCGGACCCACCTGTTCAGCGCCGCCCACGACGGCTCCGAACTGGCCCTGGTCCTGTTCGATCCCGAGTTCCCCGAGCAGGCCGAAAGGCTTCTGGTTTCGGCTTGACGGGCGAGGTCTTCTGGGTTACTTTCGGGTGGTATGGGGGCGGCGTTCCCTGAGATGCGATTCCTCCCGAATCATATTCGGTTCCAGGGGCCCCTCTCCACCGCGGAGAGTGAGCCGCCTTCGGCGTCCGGGCCCGCTGTCTCCCTTCTCAATGTCCGATCGGGCGGCGCCCGCGCCCTGGCCAGCTCTTCCAGCAAGCCCTGTGAGCGCCATTCGCGCTGCCTGCCTCGGGCCGGCCGCGGCACGCGGCGCATCCGCCTGCACGGCCCTCCCTTCCCGGTCCGGTCCCATCTGGACCAGCGGATTGCCCTCCGGGCGCTCTAGCGCCCGCCCCGGCCCCAGCTCTTCTCTCGGGTCCCATCCCACTCCGATGGGACCCTCACGGCACCTGGAATCCCCGTTTCGTCGGGTCTTGATTCCTCGACTCCCACCGCAGCAGGCCTCGCGTCTGCCTGCACATCACGCCCCTCCCGGCAGACCGGGAAATCCATGGAGGATCTCGATGACGACCGTAGCTCAGACTCCGTTCCAGATGGCCCAGAGCCAGTTCGACCGGGTGGCCGATCTGCTCGATCTCAATCAGGCCGCGCGCGACCTGCTCCGCTTCCCGATCCGCGAGTATTCCTTCGCGATTCCGGTGCGGATGGATGACGGATCGACCCAGATTTTCCGCGGCTTCCGCGTGCAGCACAACGACGCCCGGGGGCCTGGCAAGGGGGGGGTGCGCTTCCATCCCCAGGAGACGCTGGACACGGTCCGTGGTCTGGCCATGTGGATGACCTGGAAGTGCGCCGTGGCCGACCTGCCTCTGGGCGGGGCCAAGGGGGGCGTGGTGTGCGACCCCCATCAGTTGAGCATGCGCGAGCAGGAGCAGATCTGCCGGGGATGGGTTCGCCAGATCGTCCGCAACGTCGGCGCCAACACCGACGTGCCGGCCCCCGATGTGATGACCTCGGCGCAGCACATGCTGTGGATGCTGGATGAGTTCGAGACCCTGGTGGGCTCGCGTCAGCCGGGCTTCATCACCGGCAAGCCGGTCGGAATGGGCGGCTCGCTGGCCCGGACGGAGGCCACCGGCTATGGGGTGATCTACACCCTGCGCGAGGCCCTGCGGGCGCGCTTCCGCAAGCTGGAGGGTGTCACCGCCAGCGTTCAGGGCTTCGGCAACGTCGGTCAGTACGCCGTGCAGCTCCTCACGAAGCTGGGTGGCAAGGTCCTGGCCATCTCCTGCTGGGACCAGAAGGACCGCTGCTCCTACACCTACGCCCGCTCCAGCGGCGTGGACTTCGACGAACTCAAGGGCATCACCGACCGCTTTGGCGGGATCGACCCTGACAAGGCCCGGGACCTGGGCTACGAGCGCATGGCGGGGGATGCCTGGCTGGAACAGGAAGCGGAGATCCTCATCCCCGCAGCCCTGGATCGCGAAATCCGCGAGGACAACGTCGAGAAGGTGGCCTCGTCGGTGAAGATGATCGTCGAGGGCGCCAACGGACCCACCACCCCCGGAGCCGAGGCCATGCTTCTCAAGCGAGGCATCGAGGTGGTCCCCGACCTGCTGGCCAACTCGGGCGGCGTGACCTGTTCCTACTTCGAGCAGGTCCAGAGCAACAGCAACTACTACTGGGAGCGCGACGAGGTGCTGGCCAAGCTGGAGTCCCGGATGGTCGGCGCCAGCGCCGCCGTCTTGGACCTGGCCGAGCGTCGCGGCGTGTCGCTGCGCGAGGCCGCCTACCTGATCTCGGTGGACCGCGTGGTGCGCGCCTGCCGCGACCGGGGCTGGATCCAGTGACAGGTTCTCCCACTGCGGGTGGCCCGGGGGGGGGCCACGAGACCACCGCCCCCGTCGAGCGGATCCTGGGAGACCTGCGTGAGCGGGCCAAGGAGCTGGACTGCCTGTACAAGGCCGACGAACTCCTCAGCCGCTACCAGGCCTCGCCGGAGGACGTCTTTGGAGAACTGGTGCAGTCGATCCCCCAGGGATGGCAGTTCCCTGAGGTCTGCTGTTGCCGTCTCCGGCTTTCTGGAACCGTCTACCAGACTCCGGGTTTCTACGAGACCCCCTGGATCCAGAAGGCGACGGTCCGGTCTCACGGGGAGAAGGTCGGCGACCTGCAGGTCGTCTACCTTTCTCCCCGTCCGACGGCGGACGAAGGCCCCTTCCTCCGTGAGGAGAGGCGCCTTCTGGATACGCTGGCCGAGCGTATCGGATACTCGCTGGTGCAGCGCGAGCTGCACCGAATGCGGACGGGCCTGCACGGTCCCGAATCGGGGGAGGGGAGCTGGTCGGTCATCATCCAGTTCCTGCGGACCTCCGACCCTTCGCTTCTGCGGCGGTTGGCCCAGCGGATCCTGACGCACCTGCAGTGGCATGGTCTGGCCAAGCCAGAGGACCTGGTGGACCTTCTGCCGCCTCAGGATGAGATGGTGGACGAGAACCGCCCCCTGCCGTTCCACAAGGAGAACGACCTGGCCGACCGGGCGCAGCGCAGCTTCAGCCTGGCCGCCAGCATCCTGGGGGAGAAGACCCTGCTGGGGTTGCTGCAGTCCTGGGTGGATGAGGAGCGCTCGCGCTTCCTGCTGGATACCCTGGCCAACTCGGAGGCCACCCTGGAGAGAGTCTCTTCCGCGCTGGCCCGGTTCCGTTCTCAGGGCGCCGATGAGGAGCGTCTGCCTGCTCCCATCGCGACGGCCCTGAGGGTGGGCCTGGTCAACCGCTTCCTGTCCGACCAGACCGAGTTCGTCCGGCAGAGTGCCGGGGCGGTCCGGGTCTCGGACTTCTATGCCTTGACCGAGCGCATCGTCGATCCCGAGCGCAGTCACGGCCGCGTCGGGGGCAAGACGGCCGGGCTCTTCGTGGCCTGGAACATCCTGCGCCGGGCCTCCGAAAAGCACCCCGAGCTGAAGGATATCCGGGTCCCCAACGCCTGGGTGGTTCCCTCGGACGCTCTTCTGGCCTTCCTGGAATACAACGGGTTCGGCACCCTGCACACCCTGAAATACAAGAGCACGGAGGAGATCCGTCAGGACCACCCCAACCTGATCGAGGCCTTCCGGAATTCGCCCCTGCCGCCGTCGATTCGCCGCGGGCTGGCCATGGCGCTGGATGACCTGGGGCAGGTGCCGCTGGTGGTCCGCTCCTCAAGCCTGCTGGAGGACCGTCCCGGGTCCTCGTTCGCGGGGAAGTATCGCAGCCTGTTCCTGGCCAACCAGGGCCCTCGCGAGGAACGCCTGGAGGCGCTGGAGAGGGCCATCACCGAGATCTACGCCTCGGTCTTCTCGCCGGATCCGATCGGCTACCGCGCCGAACGGGGATTGCTGGACTTCCACGAAGAGATGTCGGTCCTGATCCAGCAGGTGGTGGGGACCCGGATCGGGCGCTACCACATGCCCAGCTTTGCCGGGGTGGCCTTCAGCCGCAACGAGCTGCGCTGGTCGCCACGGATCCAGCGCGAGGATGGCCTGCTGCGCCTGGTCCCCGGGCTGGGGACCCGGGCCGTGGACCGGCTTGCCGACGACTATCCGGTCCTGCTGGCCCCGCGCCAGCCGCAGTTGCGCGTCAACCAGACCCCGGACGAGGTGATGCGCTACTCGCCGCGCCGGGTGGACCTGCTGGATCTGGAAGCCAACGACTTCTGCACCCGACCGCTGGACGAGGTCCTGCGCGAGTGTGGCAACCGCTGGCCGCTGGTGCATCGCCTGCTCTCGCGCGTGGATGAGGACATCCTGCGTCCGGTCTCGCCGCTGGAGCTCGACTTCCGAGACGGCGACTACGTCGTCACCTTCGATGGTTTGATCGCCCAGACCGACTTCGTGCGGCGAGTGGCCCTCATGCTCCAGGTCCTGGAGGAGACCCTGGGGCATCCCGTGGATCTGGAGTTCGCCCATGATGGGACCGATTTCTACCTCCTGCAATGCCGCAATCAGAGCTTCAGCGCGGATTCTGATCCGGACGTGATCCCGGCGGATCTCCCCGCCTCGCAGGTCCTGTTCTCGGCCCGCAGATACGTCTCCAACGGCCGGGCACCCGAGATCACCCACGTGGTGTACGTGGATCCGGAGGCCTATCACGCCCTGGATCCGGCTGCCATGAGAGAGGTCGGCCGGGCCGTGGGACGGCTCAACGGAATGCTCCCCCGGCGCAAGTTCGCCTTGCTGGGTCCTGGGCGCTGGGGCAGCCGAGGGGATATCCGACTGGGCGTTCCGGTCACCTATGCCGACATCAACCACGCGGCCATCATGATCGAGATCGCCCGCCAGACCGGGGACTACGTCCCGGACCTGTCTTTCGGAACCCACTTCTTCCAGGACCTGGTCGAGGCGGGGATCCGTTATCTTCCTCTCTATCCGGACGATCCCGATGTGGCCTGGCAGGGCCTCTTCTTCCAGCGATCCGACAACATCCTGGGTGAGTTGTTGCCCTCGTTCGCCTACCTGTCGGAGGTTCTGCGGGTGATCGACGTCCCCCGCCAGACCGAAGGGCAGGTTCTGCGAATCCTGTGCAATGCCGAACAGGAGCTGGCCGTCGGGGTGCTCTGTGAGCCCGGTGCCACCGGCCTGATGGTTCGGGCCGGGCGGCCGGGGCAGAACCTGGACGACTCGGAGCACTGGAAGTGGCGGATGCACATGGCCGAGCGTCTGGCGGCCAGCCTGGATGGGGCCCGAATGGGCGTCCGCGCCCTGTACGTGATTGGCGGGACCAAGAACGGGACGGCAGGACCCGGCAGCGACGTGGACCTGCTGGCCCACTTCGTCGGCACTCCCGAGCAGCGCGAGGCGCTGCTGCTCTGGTTGGGGGCCTGGAGCAGGGCCCTGGCGGCGATGAACCACCTGCGCACCGGGTATGTCTGCACCGAGCTTCTGGACGTGCATCTGGTGGATGACCAGGCTCTGGCGGCAGGCGGCGGGTTCGCCTCCAAGATCCACTCGATCGACGATCCCGCCCAGGAGCTGGAGATGGCCTCTCGCGCCTGAAGAGAAGGCAGGGGGGCTTTCGGGGGGGGC
>DCTU01000284.1:2480-6775 GCA_002329445.1 bacterium UBP9_UBA1432 | reverse complement strand
ACGCGCAACTTCTCGATGCCCGTGACCCACCTGTCCCAGCAGTTCAACTCGATCATGAGCGCCCTGGCCGGGGCCGAGCGGATCTTCGACCTGCTGGACGAACCCGAAGAGCAGGATTCTGGCAGCGTCGCCCTGGTGGACGTCACCCGGGGGAAGGCGGGCGGCCTGGTCGAGTCGCCGGTCCGGACCGGCCTGTGGGCCTGGAGGATCCCGGCCACCGACGCCGGGGAGGCCCCCCAGCTTCGTCCCCTGGAGGGCGACGTGCGCTTCACCGACGTCTTCTTCAGCTACGACGGGCGCACTCCGGTGCTGCGCGGGATCTCGCTCTTCGCCCGGCCGGGCCAGAAGATTGCCCTGGTGGGCTCGACCGGGGCGGGAAAGACCACGATCACGAACCTCCTGAACCGCTTCTACGAGATCGATCAGGGGGAGATCACCTACGACGGGATCTCCTTGGCCCGGATCCGCAAGACGGACCTCCGCCGCTCGTTGGGGATGGTGCTTCAGGACACGCACCTCTTCACCGGGACCGTGCGCGAGAACATCCGCTACGGCCGCCTGGAGGCGACCGACGAGGAGGTGGAGCAGGCCGCCCGATTGGCCAACGCCGACGGGTTCATCCGCCATCTGCCCGAAGGCTACGACACCGAGTTGAGCGCCGACGGGGTGAACCTCTCGCAGGGACAGCGCCAGTTGCTGGCCATCGCCCGGGCGGCGGTGGCGGACCCGCCGGTCCTGATCCTCGACGAGGCCACCAGTTCCATCGACACCCGCACCGAGGCCCTCATCGAGAAGGGCATGGACCGGCTGATGCGTGGGCGCACCGTCTTCGTGATCGCCCATCGCCTGTCGACCGTGCGCCACTGCGACGCGATCCTGGTCCTGGAACACGGCGAGATCCTCGAGCGGGGCGACCACGAGGCCCTGCTGGCCCTGGAAGGCCGCTACCACAAGCTGTACACGGGCGTCTTCGAACTGGAGTGAGGGCGGGCTGAGGGGGTGTGCGCCCGCGCTCCGTCACGCCTGTCCGGCGCCTGTCCCCGACGCCGTCGTTCCTCCCTGGAACGGCGGCATGTCCGCACGATCAAGGCGGAAACCGGCCTTCCTGGATGGTCTGAGGCGATGGGAGAAGCCTGCGGCCAGGGCTCAGCGGCGCCGGGCGACCCAGACGTATTCGTCGCCCTCGTGCAGCGACTGCCCCTGGAAGCCGCCCTCCAGGCGTTCCAGTTCGAATCCCTCGATTTCCAGCAGAAGCCTCCACTCGCGGCCGTGGATCCAGGCCAGCTCGAGGTCGTGGACGCCGGACTCCACCAGTCGCCCTGTCGCGTCGAACCTCTCCAGCCGCATCAGCACCAGTTTGGACTGTTCGACCAGGTCGGAACGGGGGCACCAGTGGCTCTGGACGATGCGCCCGCCGTCGGGAGTCGCCTTCGTCCCGTCCACACGCACGGTGGAGTAGGGGGGCAGCATGAGCGGGTTGGGCTGGAAGAAGCTGCCGGCGAAGCGCCCCCCGTCCGCCAGGTGGTCGGCCACCCGCCGCAGGCAGGAGCGCTGCTCTTCCTGCGTCCGCAGATGCAGGAAAGCCCGGAAGGGCACGTAGATCAATCCAAAGCGGCGGCCCAGGTCGAAGTGGGCCATGCTGGCCTCGACCAGGGTGACCCGCCGCGACACCTCGGGGGGTTCCCCGGCCAGGACCTGCCTCGCCCGGCCCAGCATCGAGGCGGAAAGGTCCAGGCCCACCACCTCGATCCCGTGGCGGGCCAGGTACAGTCCGATCCGGCCAGTTCCGTAGGCCAGCTCCAGCACCGGCCCGCCGGCCTCTCGAGCCAAGGCCAGGTAGAACTCGCGCTCTCCGGGCATGAAGTCTTCAGGATGGATCAGGTCGTAGAGATCCGGGCGCTGGGTGTACTGCATGGGAGGTCGGTTCGTCAGTCTCCTGGTGGAGTTCCTGGTTCTCGAACACACTTCGCGTCGTGTTCTGCATGGAATTCTCGGGGACCAGGAACGATGGTTGCCTCACGTGACCCGGCTCCTCAAGATTCACCCCTGTTGTCGGATCGAGGCCGCATGACCGTTGACAAGCCCTGGTCGGTTGAGTATAGTCTAAAAGCGCTTGACGACCCCGTCAGGTGCACCCGTTTGCGGGGGTAGCTCAGTGGTAGAGCTCCAGCCTTCCAAGCTGGTTGTCGCGGGTTCGAGCCCCGTCCCCCGCTCCAGATCCGGTCCAGTTCGCGCTGGGGTAGCTCAGTAGGCAGAGCACGTCCTTGGTAAGGACGAGGTCGGCGGTTCGAGCCCGCTCCCCAGCTCCAACAGATTCCGATGGTCCGGGTCCGGTTCCTGGGATTCCAGTGTGGCCTTCGCCTGGAGTCCCGGCTGGGCCAGACTGGAGCCGGAGCGAGGCCTCGGAGTCTTTTTTTTGTTCGGGGTCTCGGTAGGACCGCGACTCGCAAGAACGGTGCAGGACCTGCCGCCGACCGGGGGACGATCGCCTCGGGCTCGGGCGGCGGCAAGTGGAGGATAAAGGTCATGGCCAAGAAGGAAGTCCGTCTGATCATCAACCTGGCCTGCCAGGACTGCAAGAGGCGGAACTACGCCACCAAGAAGAATCGGCAGAACGATCCGGATCGTCTGGAGCTCAAGAAGTACTGCCCGTTCTGCCGCAAGCACACGGCTCACAAGGAGACCAAGTAGACGTGGCCACACCTGGCGGCGGCGCCGCGCGCAAGAAGAGTGCACGCCGGCCCGGAGCCGGAACCAGTACGGCCGAACGGCCTCCAGAGGCCTCGGCGCCTCGAGGTGAGGCGGGTTCGCCCGGGCGTGACGGAAAGCCCATTGCGGAAGGCGACAAGCGCCTGCCCCGCAAGTCGGCTCGTCCGGTTTCGGTCGCCACGCCGGCAGGCGGCTTCAAAGAGCGTCTGGAGCAGTTCCTGCGCTTCCTGAAGTCGGTTCGGACCGAGATGAAGAGGGTCTCCTGGCCCTCCGTCAAGGAAGTTCGTGCTGCCACGATCGTGGTGATGGTGACCTTGTTGCTGATTTCCGGTTATATGGGAATCGTCGACTGGTTGTTGACCTTGCTCTTCGGGACTCCGGTCGCCACCGGGTACTGAGGGGTTTCAAGGTCCTTCCGGCGAGTTCTGGTCTGGAACCGGGTTCGAGGGTGATATGGACGACAAGACGACGGAATACCGCGAGATGGCCGAGGGGAACCTGGGGGACTCCGAGGCATCGCCGTACGGTGCGGAGGAACGCGACCCCCGGGCCAACTGGTACGTGATTCATACCTATTCCGGGTATGAGAACAAGGTCCGTGAGAACCTCAAGAAGCGCATCGTCTCCATGAAGATGCAGGACCAGATCTTCTCGGTCCTGGTTCCCACTGAAGAGGAGATCGAGTTCAAGGACGGTCGGAAGAAGACGGTCCAGCGGAAGGTCTATCCGGGCTACGTCCTGATCGAGATGGTGATGACGGACCAGTCCTGGTACGTGGTCCGCAACACCCCTGGGGTGACCGGTTTCGTCAGCCCCGGGGCCAAGCCGGTTCCCCTGCCTCCCGAGGAGGTCAAGCGGATCAAGCAGTTGATGGGCATGGAGGCTCCCTCCAAGGTCAAGATCGACCTTCAGGTGGGTCAGACGGTGCGCGTCGTGCACGGTCCCTTTCAGGATGTCCACGGCCTGGTGGAGGAGGTCAGCCCGGAGCGTGAAAAGGTGCGCGTGCTGATCTCGATCTTCGGTCGCGAGACCCCGGTCGAGTTGGACTTCGTCCAGGTCGAGAAGTTGTCCTGACCGGCCTTTCTCCAGGGCGGTCGATATTCGAAGACATCCCGGCTCGTCGGTTCTGCTGCGAGCCTCTGGCGGGCTCCCGCCCAGTTTTGAGCGAGGTGTGAAATGGCGAAGAAGTTGAAGGCCATCGTGAAGCTGCAGGTGCCTGCAGGCAAGGCCAATCCGGCCCCGCCCGTGGGCCCGGCGCTCGGTCAGTACGGCGTGAACATCATGGAGTTCGTCAAGCAGTACAACGAGCGCACGGCCAAAGAGGTCGGCATGATCATTCCGGTCGAGATCTCGATCTATGAGGACCGGACCTTCTCGTTCATCACCAAGACCCCGCCGGCCAAGACCCTCCTTCTGAAGGAAGCCGGTCTGGAGCGGGGCTCGGGAGAACCGAACACGAAGAAGGTCGGCAAGGTGACCTCGGCGCAGGTGCGCAAGATCGCCGAAGTCAAGATGCCGGACCTCAACGCGACCTCGATTGAAGGCGCCATGCACATCATCGAAGGCACGGCCCGCAGCATGGGGAT
>DCTU01000284.1:0-2410 GCA_002329445.1 bacterium UBP9_UBA1432 | reverse complement strand
CGCACGGCCTCCTACTCCGTCCCGGAGGCGCTCGAGATCCTCAAGCGGATCAAGTTCGCCCGTTTCGACGAGGCCGTCGAGGCCCACTTCCGTCTGGGCATCGACCCCAAGAAGAGCGACCAGACGGTGCGCAGCACGGTCGTGCTGCCGCATGGCACCGGCAAGACCCCGCGCGTGATCGTCTTCACCAAGGCCGACCGCATCCAGGCATGTCAAGAGGCTGGCGCCGACCAGGTCGGAGCCGAGGACATGGTGGCACGCGTCAAGGAGGGGTTCTCGGACTTCGACATCGCCGTGGCCTCGCCCGACATGATGGGCCTGGTCGGTAAGGAGCTGGGCCGCATCCTCGGCCCGCGCATGCCCAACCCGCGGGCTGGCACGGTCACCCCCGACCCGGCCAAGGCCGTCCAGGAGCTCAAGTCCGGCAAGATGCAGTTCCGCGCCGACAAGTTCGGCATCGTCCATACCGCCATCGGCCGCGTGGGCTTCGAGCCCGAGAAGCTGGAGCAGAACTTCCAGACTCTGCTGGATGCCGTGGTCCGCGCCCGTCCCGCCGCGGCCAAAGGCACCTACCTCAAGAGCATCTATCTGACCACCACCATGGGCCCCAGCGTCCGCGTCGATCCTCAGCGGGCCGCCGTGGCGGCAGCCGCCATCGGGCGATAGCCTGACTCGGGGCCTGAGCCCTGCGAGCCGTGACCGGTCCTGCACGATCGGTCACGGCTCTCTGCGTTTCTATCTGGCCGCTGATGCGGGATGGGCGGCTGGCGCTCCGGCGCGTGGGACCTGCAGGCCGGTCTCGGACCATCTGGTGACCCCGGCGCTGGGGAATTGCTCCCCAGGAAGACCTGGGATGAGCCCGACCTGGCCTCTCGATCCCTGGCTCCTCTGCGAGTTCTCGACCAGTCCGGAGAGCCTCCCGGGATGCCACCAGAGTCCTCCGAGCAGGTCTCCGGAGGCAGGCGCCTCCATGGAGATTCCGACCTGGAAATTGTCTGCGAAATCCCTTGACAGGGGAGGTCGGACCCGCTAGAATTCCATCTTGTGACGGGGCTATAGCTCAGTTGGGAGAGCGCTTGCATGGCATGCAAGAGGTCGTCGGTTCAAGTCCGACTAGCTCCACCAGAAGGTTCAGGTTGAGATCTGTGGGGTCCGCAATAGCGGGCCCCACTTCCATTTTCTGGAAAATCGGATCGTCCGGGGCAGGGAAAGCGCGCCTCGGGTGGCGAAGCCTGGGATTCTGCGTGGTTCCACCTGGCGCGGCTGTTGTGTGCCGGATCAACGGAGCAACCGGGGGAGCGGGTCGGGAACTGCGATTTTATTGGACTTTAGTCGCTCTCAGGCGGGGTTGACTGGAGTGCTACAATGGGTGCAGACTTGGGCAGGACTTCTTTGTTTTCGGCCTTCCCGGGTTCGCACTCTCACTCGAGCTGAAAGAGAGAGAAACCAAGCTAATGGCGTATCGGCCGTGCAGGTTCCGGAGTTCGGTGCTGGGGATCTTCCAGTGCGAAAAGCACATGTTCCAGCATTCCAGCCCGGAAATCTACAACGAACTCTACGAGTTCTGCCTGGAGAATGTTCCGGATCGCTTCTGCAGTTACGTGGACTTTGGATTCAGCCTGGAGGGCGAGCGGCCCCGGATCTTCATCAACTGCACGCATCCCTACCAGTCTCGCCCCTTGAAGAGTTTCCGCGACTGCATCGAGGAGTGCGACTATCACGACAAGGAAGGCGAGTCGCTGGGTTAACCCGATTGCGGCACTTTCCTTCAGGTCGGGAAGCCCGGGGTTGGCCCCGGGCTTCTGCGTCCAGGCAGGGGGAGGCCGGACCGGCCAGGGACCCGGGAGGGGCAGGGAGAATCTCTGGGAAAGTCTCGAACCGTTGCAGAGCCATCCTGGATGACAGTGATTGAACACCCGCTGACCTTTGCCACCGCTCCCTTCGTGGCCCGACGGGAGTATTTCGGCTGTCTGGTGTATGACCGCCGCCGGCGCGACTACATCCCCTTCGATCAGGACGCCCTGCACATCTTCCGCCGCAGCACAGAGGTTCCCCTGGACGAGTTGCATCGCGAGCTGGCCGAGAAGGTGACCCGCCAGTCCTTCGATACGTTCGTCCAACTGTGCGCCAGCATCGATCTGATGAAGGAGGGGCGTTTCCAGGGCGTCTTCCTGGGCAACGAGGTGGCCGACCGGACCCTGCATCTGTCGGCACCGACGCGCCTCTTCTTGCAGTTGACGCGCTATTGCAACCTGGCCTGTCGGCATTGTTGGGCCGATGCCGGGACCGCCCGTCCTCGCGAGCTGACGATCCTGGAGGTCCGCTCCCTGCTTGAGCAGATGGCCGAGATGGGCACCTACAAGTTGCAGCTCGGCGGGGGCGAGCCCCTGGGACGGGGGGATGTCTTCGA
>DCTU01000303.1:10914-11087 GCA_002329445.1 bacterium UBP9_UBA1432 | reverse complement strand
ATCGAGCGCTTCCGCTACAAGGCCTCGCTGGCCACCCGCGTGCAGAGCCGGGTCAAGCTGCTGGAGAAGCGCGAACTGCTGGAGGCCCCCGACCACGACCAGCGCGCCTTGAAGGCCAGCTTCCAGACCACGGCCACCTCGGGCCGCGAGGCGCTGTCGATCCGCCGGGTCGA
>DCTU01000303.1:0-10719 GCA_002329445.1 bacterium UBP9_UBA1432 | reverse complement strand
CCAGCGTGACCCAGACCCGGGTCCGGACCGTCCTGGGCTGCCTGCTCTTCGAAGGCGACGAGGTCCACAAGCCGGTCGGGGTCCTCAGTGGCGGCGAGCGCAGCCGCGTGGCCCTGGCCCGCTGCATCCTGACCCCCTCGAACCTGCTGCTGCTGGACGAGCCCNNGAGCCCACCAACCACCTGGATCTGTCGGCCCGGGACGCCCTGCTGGAGGCCCTCGAGGACTACCCCGGCACCATCCTGATGGTGACTCACGACCGCCACTTCATGAATTCGCTGGCCACCTGCATCGTGGAGATCCGCGAAGGTCAGTCCTTCCGCTACCTGGGCGACTACGACGCCTTCCGGGCTCGGCGCAACCAGGAGTTGCGCCAGGCCGAGGAAGCTCGTGAGCGCGCTCGCCGCGAGAAGGAGGAGGCCGAGCGACGCAAGACGGCCTCCCGGCCTCGCGGCAAGGAGGCCCCCCGCGGCTCGAAGCCCATCCGCTGGAAGCTGGAAGCCCTCGAGAAGCGCATCTTCGAGCTGGAAGGCGAGGTGGCCCGGCTGGCCGAGGCCCTGGCCGATCCCGGCCTGTATGCCCGCCCCGAGCAGGCCGAAGCGATGCGCCGAGAGTATGAGCAGGCCTCGGCGGAGGTGGCCGAGCTGATGCCCATCTGGGACGAGATGGCCGAGGCCGGCGCCTGAGACCCGGCTCTCTCCAGGTCCCCGGGGGCCCTCCCACCTGAAGAATCCGGCCGAGCATACGGCCACATTCCTGCAGCATCCGCAACAAGATTGTTACATCGGCAACATCCCCATGACATGACGTGGATCCCTGCCAGGGCCTACCATCTGAAGTGGAGATACCTGTACGGATCAGGGAGACCTCATCTCGATGGATATGCGAATCCTGGACCTGAGCCAAGCCATCCAACAGCAACCCGCAGCCCTCCACAAGGAGGCTCGGGAGGCCACTTCGTACATCGTAACCCAGCATAAGGCCAAGCCCGTCCACACCCAGCACTCGGCGGGAATCCGCCTGGAAGCCACGGAATCGGACGTCTCCGCGCTTTCCGAGGAAGCACTCTCGACCGTGGCGTCCCGCCACGAAAAGGATGGTGGGGTCACCAAGATGATCCAGGCGCTGAGCGTGTACGTCAACGAGAGGCTGAGCGCCAGGACCCAGGCCGCCAACACACAGGCCGAAGTCGCCAACTCGAATGGGGAAGGCGCGGCCCTGCCGAAAGGCCACTCCGAAGGGCCCCTCAAGATCCGCCCGAACGGAGAACCCGACCGGCCCAGCGAACTGATCGAGCGTGACCGCTCGCGGGCAGACTCGCCCGCCCATGTCTGGTTCGACCGGCCAGGACAGGACACCGAGAAGGTGGCCCGGCGTTTCCAGGAAGAGGCCAACCGCCGGCCTTAGGGGCAATGGCACTGAGTCAGCGGTCGTAACAAGGAAAAGACCCGGCGAGGCGACCGAGGGGTTTCCGGCCGGGTTCCTGGATTGCGGCGGGCTGACCCCGGAGCCGGAGTCGTCCCGGCTCAGGCCGGGTAGAGGGCCCCGAACTTCTTCTCCAGATAGGCCAGGAAGGGTTCCGGCTCGAGATCCCGTCCGGTGGCCTGACGGGTCAACTCCTCGGGGGTCAGCCGGGCTCCCCAGACGTGAACCTTCTCACCCAGCCAACCGCGCAGGCCCTCCAGGTTGCCGGATTCCAGATCCTCCTCCAGGGAGGGCAGGTCCGATTGGATCTTCTCCCAGAGCTGCGCCGCCAGCAGATTGCCCAGGGTGTAGGTCGGGAAGTAGCCGAAGAGCCCCAGGGACCAGTGCACGTCCTGCAGGCAGCCCAGGCCGTCGTGCGGAGGCACCAGTCCCAGGTAGTCCTGCATGGCGGCGTTCCAGGCCTCGGGGATCTCCCGGACCTGCAGGCTTCCCTCCAAAAGCGCCAGCTCCAGCTCGAAGCGCAGCATGATGTGGAGGTTGTAGGTCACCTCGTCGGCCTCGACCCGCACCAGCGAGGGTTGGACGCGGTTGATGGCCCGATGGAAGTCGTCCAGGCTGAAGCGGGACAACTGCTGGGGGAACGTGGCCACCAGCCCGGGGTAGTGGTGGACCCAGAACGGTCGACCTCGGCCGACCAGGTTCTCCCAGAGACGCGACTGGCTCTCGTGGACCCCCATCGAGCAGCCCCCCTCCAGGGGGCCGTGCAGGAAGCGCTCGGGGCTGCCCTGCTCGTACAGCGCGTGCCCGGTCTCGTGCAGGGTTCCGAAGACCGAGCGCCCCAGGAAGTCCTCGTCGAAGGCGTTGGTGATCCGCACGTCCCGGGTCGACATCGAGATGCAGAAGGGGTGCTCGGACTGGTCGATCCGACCCCGATCGAAGTCATAGCCCAGGGTCCCGGCCAGGCGCTGGACGTACTCGCGCTGGCGCGAGACCTCGAAGACCTGGCGCAGGGGGGCATCGTCCAGTTGAGGGCCCCGGCCCACCCGGCGCACCAGATCGACCAGGCGACCCCTCAGCCCTTCGAAGAGAGGGCGGAGCCGGGAGGTCCTCATGCCCGGTTCGTAGCCCTCCAAGAGAGCGTCGTAGGGGTGCTCGTCGTAGCCCTGGCAGCCAGCCACCTGGCGGGTCAGGTCCAGCACCCGGGTCAGCTCGGGGGCAAAGACCGAGAAGTCCTGCTGGGCCTTGGCCCGGGCCCAGACCCCCTGGGCGCGGCTGGTGGCTTCGGCAAGTTCGGCCACCAGTTCGCGGGGCAGCCGGGTCTCACGCCGGTACTCGCGACGACACCGCCGAACCAGGTGGGCGTCCTCGCTCTCGGCGTCCTGGACCTCCTGGCCGGCTGCCTCCAGGAGCTCGCCGGTCTCGTCGGCCACGAAGAGGTCGTGGGCGGCCTCGGACAAGGCGCTGAGCTGCTCGGCGCGCGCTCCGGCGGCCCCGGGGGGCATGCCCGTCTCCTGATCCCACGAGAGAAGCGCCGAGGCCTCCCTCAGGCAGTAGACGGTGCGCAGTCTCTTCTTGAGCTGGTCCAGCTTCGTGGCCATGTTCGGTAGGCTCCCTTGGTCGAGATTCATCCTTGCGGACGACTGTTCACGTCTGCGGGGAAACCCGCGGCGGTATGCCCACGGGCAACTCCCACTCCCAATCCAGCTCCCAGATCCGGGCCAGCTCGTCCTGGCCCGCCGAGGCCACCAGGCGTCCATCGGGCGAAAAGCGCACCCAACGGACCGGGCCCTGGTGGGCTTCCAGGACCTGCAACAACCGGCCATCGGCGTGCCAGAAGTGGATTCTCCCATCGTCCACCGCGGTGACCAGGAAGTCTCCGTCCGCCAGGAAATGCACCGAGCGGACGGCACCCTCGTGCTCGGGGAGGCGGAGGATCTCCTCCCCGCTGGCCACGTCCCACAGGATCGCCCGACGGTCCTCGCCTCCAGAAAGAAGGGCGGTTCCCTGGGGATTGAAGGCCAGGGCCTGGACCGGCCCGGTGTGCCCGCGCAGCTCCAGGCCCCGCCGACCCGAAGGGATCTCCCAGAGCTGGATGCGCCGGTCCCTGCCGGCCGTGGCGGCCAGCCGGTCGGTCAGGCAGAGGGCTACCGCGTAGACGGCCCCCTCGTGCCCCGGGAGGTCCAACAGCCCCTCTCCGGTCTGGAGGTTCCAGACCCGGGCGCTCCCATCCAGACTGCTGGAGAGGACCATGGGCAGGTGGCGCGAGAGGATCCCGCAGGTGATCTCGGCGGCGTGCCCGCGCAGCGCGCGCACCTCCTTGCCCCGCTCCAGGCTCCAGTAGCGCAGGGTCCGGTCGTAGCTGGCGCTGAGCAGGTGCTCTCCGTCCGGGTCGAAGTCCAGCGAGGTGACCTCGCGCCCGTGCCCCTCCAACCAGCCCAGGTGCTGTCCGGTCAGGGCGCTCCACACCCCGATCCGGCCATCCAATCCACCGGTCGCCAGCAACTGCCCGTCCGGCGACCAGGCCACCTTCAGGACCCAACTGCCGTGCCCCTCCAGCCCGCTGCGCAGCCAGACGTCGCGCAGGCCCACCCGGCGCCCCGGTCGGGCGCACTCCTCGACCAGATCCAGAATCTCGGGGTCGCGCTGGCGACCCGGCAGGCCCTGGGCGCGACGCAGCAGGGCCAGGGCCTCGCCCTTCCGGCCCGCCTCCAGCTCGGCGCGGGCCTTCCCCAGCGTGTCCCGAACCAACCCGTTGGCGGCCTCCTGACGATAGACCCGGTCGGCCCCCGCCAGCAACAAGGGAGGACGCCCAGGGGCCAGGGGCAGGAGCTCCTCCTTCCACTCCCACCAGCGCAGCGAGCGGTCCAGGCTGCCGGACAGCCCGAAGCGGCCGTCCGCACAGGCGTGCACCGCGGTGACCTGGTGGGAGTGGGCGGAGAGGGTGCGGATGCACTCGCCGGTGGCCACGTTCCACAGCCGGACCGTCTGGTCCCAGCCTCCAGACAAGGCGAAGCGCCCGTCCGGCGACAACGACACGGCGCGGATCTCGTTGGTGTGCCCCTCCAGGGTCCGCAGGCACTCGCCGGTCTCCAGATCCCACAAGCGCAGGACCCGGGCCGCTCCCCCAGTCAGCAGGTAGCGCGAATCGGAGCTCAGCGCCAGGCCATACAGCTCTTCTTCCAGATCCTCCCACTCGACCAGCAGCCCCCCCGTCACGAGCTCCCAGACCCGGACCGAACGATCCACTCCGGCCGAGACGCCAATCTCGCCGTCAAAAGAGACGGCCACCGCGCTGACCCGACTGGGGTGGCCTGAGAGGACGTGGCGCAGGTCGCCGGAGCGGGGTTCCCAGACCCGGACCGTCCGGTCGTCGCCTCCGGTCAGCAGGACCCCCCCGGCCGGCGAAAGGGCCACGGCCGTGACGGGGCCCTCGTGGCCCTTCAGGACGTGCAGGGTGGGGCCGGAGGGCAGGGCCCACAGCCGCACCGTGCCATCGTCGGAGGCTGAGGCCAGGGTGCCTCCGTCGGCCGACACCGAAACCGAACGCACCGGACCGGCGTGGCCGCGCAACCGCGAGCGCACCTCGCCTTGAAGAGGATCCCACACCAGGATGCTGTCCTCATGGCCGGCCGAGACGATGTAGCGCCCGTCATAGGACATCGTCAGGGCGTTGATGGCCTCGTTGTGCCCCGAGAGCATCCGCACCAGGCGCACCGTCCACAGCGAGGCCAGTTCGCGCAGCTCGGGAGCCGTCGCCAGACCCGACCACAGGTCGGGCAGGTCGGCCTCCAAGCCGCGCCTCCGGCGGCACTCCGCCAGGGCCTCGCGGGCCCGAAAGAAGCCGGCCGACCGCGAGACCGCGGCCTCCAGGTGAGCCTGGGCCGCCTCCAGGTCGGTCGGGGCGGCGTCGAAGCCGGGGATCCGCAGACCCATGGAAGCGTGGTAGGCTCCCAGCGCATAACGCACCCAGGCCGAATCCGGGTCCCGCTCCAGAGCGGCCTCCAGGTGGGTGCGGGCCTCGCCGGCGCGTCCCAGGGCCGCCAGGATCACGGCCAGCGCCACCCGGACCACGGGGTGACCGCCCAGAGCCAGGGCCTTCTCCAGGTGCGGCAGGGCCGACTCCTTCTCGCCGGTGCGGCTCAGGCAGATGGCCAGGTTGTGGTGGAACTCCCAGCGGGCGGGTTCTCCGGCCACCGCCCGCTCGAAGGCGGTCAAGGCCTGGCGCGCGCTGCCATCCTGCAAGAGCAGGATCCCCCGCAGGTTCTGCAGCCAGCCCGAGCGCTCTTCGGCCTCCAGTCGGGCCAGAAGTTCATCGGCCTCCTTCTCTTCGCCGCCCGCCAGCAGCAGCCAGGCTTCGGCCCGCCGCGCCGCGGGCAGCGCCAGGGCGGACTGACGGATGGTCTCCAGCGCCTCGGGGACCCCGGACTCTCCGTGGATCCAGCCCAGCACCGCCCGGTTGACGCGGGCTTCCGGCAGGTCTGGAGAAGCCTGCAAGGCGTCCTCCAGGCGTTCCCGTGCCTCGGTGTCACGTCCCCGATCCAGGGCCAGGAGGGCCGCGTTGTTGCGGTTCTCGGCGGCGAACTGCCCGGCGGTGAAGACGGGTTGGGGAGATCGGCGCCCGGCCTGGGAACTGAAGACCTCCTCCAGCGCCTGGGCGACGGCTGCCACCGACTCGGGACGCTCGGCGGGCTTGCGGCGCAGGCAGCGGTCCAGGATCTCCGCCAGCGGCTCGGGGATGTCGGGACGGAACTGGCGGGCATCCGGCGGGTCTTCGCAGAGGACCCGAGCCTTCAACGAGCCCAAGGGGGATTTCGAATGGCGCCTGTAGGGCAGGAAGGGCGGGCGCCCGGTGGCCAGTTGGAAGAGGATGACGCCCAGCGAGTAGATGTTGGCCTGTCGGTTGGGTGGGGCCTTTCGGGCCCAGTTCTCGGGCGCCAGGGCCAGAGGGCTTCCCGGGATGGGCGCGGCCAGATCCACCCGGATGTCTTCAGGGAAGGAGCGGTCCTTCAGGAGGCGGGGGTCCAGGTCCAGGAGGTCGCCCCAGGGTCGGGACGGGAAGAACTGATCCACGCGCAGGATGCCGGCGCGGTCGACGCGACAGACCTCGGCGCACAGGTCCAGGTGGGCCAGGTTGAACTGGTGGACGAAGTCCAACCCGCGGCACAACTGGATCCCCAGATCCAGCATCCGGGTCAGGTCCTCGAGGCCCCCGGGCGGGATCACCTCGCGCAGCGTTGCCCCGCGCGGAACCTCGGTCAGGATCCGGGGCACCTC
The DNA here is from genome assembly GCA_002329445.1 of bacterium UBP9_UBA1432. Lineage (GTDB taxonomy): Bacteria > Vulcanimicrobiota > Xenobia > Xenobiales > Xenobiaceae > Xenobium > Xenobium purgamenti. The sequence goes on along the minus strand of DCTU01000303.1, from coordinate 4,021 downwards.
CTCGAAGGTCCAGACCCCCAAGGTGGCGACCAGGTTCGGATGGACCCCGACCACGGCATGCTGACGCGCCCTCTCGACCAGGGCCGCCCGGGCCCGGGCCTCGGTCGTGTAGACGGGCAGCGGCGAACGGGCCCGCAGCTCCACCCCCCAGGCCAGGTGGCGCAGAAGGTAGCTGGGCCCGATCCGGCCGGGCTCGCGGGCCAAGACCTGCCAGGTCCCGTCCAGGGCCTGCCCGGGCTCCCAGAGAGGGCCCGCCACCCTGGGATCCTCCATGCAGGCCAGATCGGCCTCGGAAAGACGCCACAGGCACTCGGCGTCCTCGAGCTCGCGATCGTCGGACTTGGAAAAGACGGACAGGATCCGGTCCAGCATCAGACCGGTTCTTGCACCGGCAGAAGAGGAATCCTGCCCGGCCCGGCGCCCTCAGGGGGCGGGGGATGGGGGCTTGGAATCGGGTTCCTCCTCGACGGCTGGGGCACTCTCCGGGTCGGGGCGCCGAAACTCGACGCCACAAGCCTGGGACATTCAGGTGCCCACTCCCATGGCGGGCAGGGCCCAGCGGACCAGGACGAACCACAGCACGAAGAACCCCGCCAGAATCAGGATCGACTCCATGCGAGCCTCCCTTCCCGTTCAGAACCCCTCCCCGGGGGGGGACGCCCGTCAATGGANNGGACGCCCCCCCCGGGAAGTGCGCAGCCTCAGGCCTTGGCGGCCAACTGGCGGACGTAGTTCTCGACCCACATCATGTGCGGACCGGCGTGCTGGATGACCTGCAGGAGGCTGGTCATGGAGTCGACCTCCTCCACCTGCTCGGTGACGAACCAGCGCAGGAAGGTGTCCGTGGCGTGGTCCTTGTTCTCGATGGCCAGGTCGACCAGGTTGTTGATCGACTCGGTGACCTTCATCTCGTGGTGCAAAGCCAGCTCGACGGCTTCCTGGGCGCTGGCGAACCCGTTCTTGGGGGCAGGCAGGCCCGGGATCACCGGGGTGGCCCCAGCCTCGATCATGTAGTGCACGAACTTCATGGCGTGCTCGCGCTCTTCCTCGGCCTGGCGGTAGAAGAAGGACGCCAACGCGGACAGCCCCTCGGTATCGAAGTAGACCGCGATCGCGATGTACTGGGTCTCGGCGAAGAGCTCCATGGCGATCTGCTTGTTGAGTGGTTCAAGCATCTTTTCCTTGATCAGCATCGGCGGATGGACTCCTTTTCGGTTCACCCCGCAGAGGACGGCGGGGAAGACAACCCGTTGTTTGGGCGGGTTCGCCTCTGAATGCAAGGCCCCCGCCCCCTCCCCCTCCTACCCAGGTTCGGGGCGCGCCAACCCCCCTTGCCGTCTCCCGGCAGAGCGTTCCAGGGCCTTCTGGATGCCGCTGCGCAGGGACTGCAGGGTGTAGGGTTTCTGGACGAAGCCCGCCAGCCCTCGACCGACCAGGCCCGAGATGGCCTCCTGCTCGTTGTAGCCGCTGCACATCAGGACCGACAGGTTCGGGTGCAGCCGACGAATCTCGCGGAAGGCCTCCTCGCCCGACATCCGCGGCATGGTCATGTCCAGCACCACCACGTCGAAGGCACAGTCCGTCGCGAGGGTCTCCAGGGCCTGCACCCCGTCGCCGGCGGTCTGCACCTCCAGACCCATCCTCTCCAGCAGGCGCCTTCCCACCCCCAGCACCGAGGGGTCGTCATCCACCAGCAACACCCGGGCCTGGGTCTTCCATTCCGAGGGGGTGGCGACCGTGGCCACCCGGGGAGACTTCAAGTCCGGACAGGCGGGGAAGAGCAGCTTGAAGCTGGTGCCATCCTCGGGTTCGCTGTAGACCTTGATGGCGCCGCGGTGCCCGCGGACGATCCCCTGGACGGCCGCCAGGCCCAGCCCCCGCCCCGCGAACTTGGTTGTGAAGAAGGGGTCGAAGATGCGCGATCGGGTCTCGGCGTCCATCCCGCACCCGTTGTCCCCGATCTCCAGGAACACATAGCACCCTGCCGGCAGATCCTCGGCTCCAAAGAGGTTCTGCAGGTCCTCCTCGTCGCACTCCACGGCCCCGGTGCGCAACAGGATCGAGCCCTGCCGCTCGCCGATGGCCTCCGAGGCATTGGTCAGCAGGTTCATGATGACCTGGCGCAGTTGCGAGGCATCGCCCTCGATGCACGGAAGGGCGGAGGCCAGGTCGAAGCGCAGGCTGGCCTTCTTGGAGATGAAGACGTTGAGAAGCTGGGACATCTCCTGGACCAGGTGCGAGAGGTCCAAGGGCTCGACGACGAAGCGGCCCTTCCCGGAATAGGCCAGAAGCTGGCGGCAGAGCTCCGAGGCCCGCCGCGCGGCGGTCTGGACTCCTTCCACGCTCTGCCGGGCGGGGGAAGATTCGGGCAGATCCATCAAGGCCAGATCGGCGTTGCCCATGATGGCCACCAGCAGGTTGTTGAAGTCGTGGGCAATGCCTCCGGCCAGGATCCCCAGACTCTCCAGCTTCTGAGTGTGCTGCAGTTGGGCCTGGAAGCGCTGGCGCTCCTCCTCTGCCCGCCGCCTCTGGGTGATGTCCTGGAAGAGGGTGACGAAGACCCCTGGCGAGGGGCTGTAGGTCAGCACGTCAAACCAGCGTTCCAGGCTTCGTGAATAGCTCTCGAACTGCACCAGCCTGCCGGTCAGGGCCACCTCGCCGTAGGTGTGGATCCAATGGGGCTCGCTCTGGGGCAGGACCTCCAGCAGGGTCCGCCCCTGTATGTCGTCACGGCGCAGCCCGGTCATGGCCTCGAAGGCCGGATTGACCGACAAGAAGCGGTAGTCCACGGGTCGCCCCTCCGCATCGGTCAGGATCTCGTGGACCGCCATGGCGGTGGGCATCCGCTCGAAGAGCAGGGCGAACTGGCGATTCTGCTCGTCCAGGGCCTCCTGTGCCTGACGACGCTCGGTGATGTCCGTGCAGATGGCCACCAGTCCGGTGAAGCGGCGGCTGAGGTCCTGGCTGCGCTGCAGGCGGACCTGGTAGACCTTGCGGCCCAGGGGCGTCGAGACGACCTGTTCGAAGGTGTGCTCGTCCTGCCCCAGGCGTCCCAGCTCGGCGATACCCTCGACCAGCCAGTCCGGAGGTTGCAGGCGGGGGGGGTCCTCGGCGAAATAGTAGGCCTCCGGCAAGGCATCCGGTCCCAGCAGCATGCTGGCCGCCGACTGGTTGCAGATCTCCACCATCCCGTCGGCCTCGATCACCAGGACCGGGTTGGCCAGGTTCTGGAAGATCGTCAGGAAACGGTTCTTCTCGTTGGTCATCCGGCGGTTGCTGTGCTGAAGCTCCGCCAGGAGATCGCTGGCCGGATACTGAGACCATTCGGTCACGTAGGCCAGTTGGAAGAGATCGAAGAACCGCGCCACGAGCAGACGGGCGTAGGACCGCTCCGCTTCAGGGGCATCGTCGAGGTCCACCAGGTCGAGGTAGGCCTGCCGGTAGTAGACCAGCATCCCTCCGAACATCCCCAGGGGAACCCCACGGGCCCGATGGCGCCGGGCCTCCTGGACCCCGAAGGCGGCCTCGGGAGCCGACAGAAAATCGTCGTCCGGACCGAACTCCACGGGCCCTTCACGGTGCTCGAGGGCGACCTGCAGAGAAGAGGAGATCCCCGAGATCGAGAGGCGCCAGGCCTCTTCCAGGGTGGAGGTGTAGCGCGTGAAGTCCCGCTCTCGGGCAAGGCCCAGGACCCGTCCGATCAGCCAGTCCTGGCTGGCAGCCAACTTCTCGGAAAGAGTCCGATGGATCCGGCGTCTCTCGTCAGCGGACAAGACCATGCGCGTGGTCGCCTCCGTGGTCGTCGGGTTCCGCGATGTCCGGCTCTTCCCCAGGTGCCATTCTAGGGGTTCCTTCCAGCACAGACAACCCAAATCCCCCGCGGAACGCTCCTGAAGCCCTGTCGGCCTGGAAGTTCTGAGAACTGGCGAAGGACCCTTCCCCTGGGCCAGAGGAGGTGCTATATTCTGGTTGCTCATCGAGAGGCAGGCGGGCGACCGCCTGCAGTGGGTCGAGGGACCGA
>DCTU01000446.1 GCA_002329445.1 bacterium UBP9_UBA1432 | reverse complement strand
TGGGCGAACTCAAGAGCGTCCTGACCCCTGGGGGTCCCGGGGGATGGGATCCCCTGACCCAGACCTTCTCGGACACCTCGGTCGCGATCTATCGCGCCTACGTCCGCCAGATCGGCGCCGGCGCCGTGGCGGCCGGAGGCTTCATGACGCTGCTGAAGACCATGCCGACCATCCTGTCTTCCTTCAAGTCCAGCCTGGCCACCCTGAAGGACCGCACCGGGGCCGCCGAGGTGGTGCGCACCGAGCGGGACCTGTCGATCCTTACCGTCCTGGTGGGCAGCGTGGCCCTGATCCTGCTTCTGGCGGTCTTGCCGGTCCTGCCCGGGGGGTCCTTTGGCCACAAGCTTCTGGTCGGCGTCCTGATCGTGGTCTTCGGTTTCTTCTTCGTGACCGTGGCCAGCCGGATCGTCGGCTTGATCGGCTCCAGCTCCAATCCCATCTCGGGGATGACCATCGCCACCCTCATGGGGACCTGCCTGATCTTCGTCGGGGCCGGCTGGACGGGCAGCTTCTATGAACCCCTGGCGCTGGTGGTGGGCAGCATGGTCTGCATCGCGGCCGCCAACGCCGGGGCCACCAGCCAGGACCTCAAGACCGGCTTCCTGGTGGGGGCCACCCCTCGGGCCCAGCAGATCTCCTTGTTCGTGGGGGCGGTGGCCTCGGCCCTGGTGATCGGCGCGACCATGCAGATCCTGGACAAGCCGACCGCCGACATGGCAGCCCAGGGAATCGCCCACGCCATCGGTTCGGACAAGTTCCCGGCACCGCAGGGGACGCTGATGGCCACCCTGATCCGGGGGCTTCTGTCCTTCAACCTGGACTGGCAGTTCGTCCTGGTCGGCGCCTTCCTGGCCGTCACCATCGAGTTGTGTGGCGTCAACGCCCTGTCCTTTGCGGTGGGGGCCTACCTGCCCCTGTCCACGACGCTCCCGATCTTCGTGGGAGGGGCCATCAAGGGACTGGTGGACTGGAGGACCCGCTGCACTGGCCGGGAGGTGGACGAAAGTGAGCTGGGCTCGGGAAGTCTCTTCGCGACCGGCCTGGTGGCCGGGGGCGCCCTGGCCGGAGTGGCCGTGGCCTTGTTGTCGGTGAACGAGACGGTGTTCCGGACCCTGGAGTCCTGGAGTGCCCGTCCGGCGCTGGTCGGGATGCTGGGTGAGGGGGGCTATCAGCTCCTGGGGCTGGCCTTCTTCCTGCTGATGGGGGTCGTCCTCTTCGCAGTGGCCCGCAAGCCCCAGGCACCGGTGGACTGAAGCTTCGGGAGAGGATCAGAGGTTCTGGTTCAGCATCCAGTGCACTCTCTCGCCCAGGTCCCGGCGGGTGAAGGGCTTCTCCAGGAACTCGAAATCCCTGGATCCGGCTTCCTTCTCTTCTGGGCTCCGCTGCTGGTGGCCTGAGGTGCACAGCACCGGCAACCCCGGGCGCAGGTTTCGGGCCTGCCGGGCCAGGTCCCAGCCCTGCAGGCTGCCGGGCATGACCAGGTCGGTCAGCATGAAGTCCGGGGCCTGGTCGGGGTCGGCCAGGATCTCCAAGGCCTCCTCGCCCGTCCCGGCGGTCAGGGTGGAATAGCCCAGGGATTGGAGCATCCGCACCACCAGGTCTCGCAGGATCAGGTCGTCTTCCACCACCAGGATGGTCGCGCTGCCCCGGGGGATTTCGGTTTCGGTCTCCGGGGGGCCGGGGGATGGATCCGGCCGGTCTGCCGGGGGCAGGAAGATCTGGAAGAGCGAGCCCGAGCCGGGTTGGCTGTGAGCCTGCATGCAGCCGCCAGCCAGTCGAAGGGTGTTCAGAACGGTGGTCAGGCCCAGCCCTGTGCCCTTTCCCGGAGGCTTGGTCGTAAAGAAGGGCTCTCCCAATCGTTCCAGGACGCCGGGATCCATGCCGCATCCCGTGTCCGAGACCTCCAGCACGACCGCGGGGCCGGGAAGCAAGACCGGGTGGTGCCGGCAGAAGTCCTCGTCCAGGTCGACAGCCCGGGTGCGCAGGGTCAACGTCCCGCCCTCGGGCATCGCATCTCGCGCGTTGAGGGCCAGGTTGGTCAGCACCTGTTCGAACTGGTGGATATCGATCTCCACCGGTTCCACCTGGGGATCCATGTGGCACTCGATGGCGATGTGCGCGCCCAGGGTCCGATCCAGCAGGTCTCGCATTCCCGCGACGATCTGGTCCAGGCGCACCACCACGGGCTGCCAGGTCTGGCGCCTGGAGAAGGCCAGGATCCTGCGCGTCAAGGCGCTGGCGCGCTGGGCGGCGCGCATGATCTCGCCCACCTCGTCCAGGGCCGGGGAAGAGGCCAGCTCGGGTCGACTCAAGAGCAACTCGCTGTACCCTGCGATGGTGGTCAACTGGTTGTTGAAGTCATGCGCGATCCCTCCGGCCAGTTGCCCCAGGGCCTCCATCTTCTGGGCCTGCCGGAGCTGCTCGGCGCTGGCCAGCAGGGCGGACTCCACGCGCTCGCGCTCGGCGATCTCCTCCTTGAGCCTCCGGTTGCTCTCTTCCAGCTCGGCCATCTTGTCTTCAAGCCGGCGCACCAGGGCTTCGCTGTAGCGCGTCATGGTCGATTCGGGCGGGGTGGAGGGGCGGCAACTCGGGCCGGTCTGGGGGTCTCGGGCCAGGATGGGCAGGACCGCCGCGAGGAAGTCCTCGGGCTCGGAGGGCTTGGTGAGGTAGGCCTCGGCGCCCAACTCGTAGCCCAACTGGCGGTCCCGAGGGTCGGTGTAGGTGGCCGTATAGAAGATGAAGGGGATGTGGCACAGGTCAGGATCGGCCATCCACTCGCGGCACAGGGTGTAGCCGTCCATGACGGGCATCAGGATGTCCGAGACCACCAGGTGGGGGGGAGTCTGGCGGGCCAGTTCCAGGGCCTGGGCCCCGTTCGAGGCCGGGACCACTTCCAGACCCTGGCTTCCCAGCAGGGCCTGCAGGAAGTAGAGGTTGTCGAGGTGGTCGTCGACGACCAGGACCCGCTTCACCGCCCGGGCTCCGGGTCGAGGGGACGCAGATGGCAGCGGACCTGTTCGACGAAGAGATCCGGGTCGATGGGCTTCTCGAGATATCCGTCGAAGCCCGCCTCCACCGCCCTGGCCTGGTCGCCGGCCATGGCGTAGGAGGTGACCGCCACCAATGGCGTGTGGGCCAGGGTCGGATCCCGGCGCAAGGCGCGGGCCACCGCGTGGCCGTCCATGCCGGGCAACTGGATGTCCAACAGGATCAGAGCCGGTTTCTCGCGGGCCGCCAGGGCGATTCCGGCTGGTCCGTCGGGGGCGGCCACCACCTCAAAGCCGTTCTTCTCCAGAAGGAAGGTCAGCAGGTAGCGGTTCGGCTCATGGTCTTCGATCAGCAGGATCTTGGTCTTGCGGGGCAACGGCGGGTCCTCTCTCGGGTGGCAGCTCCAAGGTGAAGGTGCTGCCCACTCCAGGTTCGCTCTCGGCGGTGATTTGCCCCCCCAAGAGCCTGGAGAGACGCGCGCAGATGGCCAGCCCCAGTCCGGTCCCCTCCTGAGGACGCGGGCTCCTGGTCTCCACCTGCTTGAAGGGCTTGAAGAGCTCGGCCAGGTCCGCCGGGGCGATCCCGATGCCGGTGTCCTGCACCGACAGGCGCAGGGGCTGGCCCGGCTCGGCCTGGACTCGCAGCGTCACGCCGCCCTGGTCGGTGAACTTCACGGCGTTGGCCAGCAGGTTGATCAGGATCTGCTCGACCCGACGTCGGTCGCTGAGGATCCGGCCCAGGTCGGGAGGGAACCGGCCCTCCAGCTTCAGCCCCTTCTTGTCGGCCAGCGGCTGGATCGTCGCCAGCACGCGTTCGAGGGCCTCGCCCAGGGGGAACTCCTCACGGTTCACCTGCAGCTCTCCGGCTTCGATCTTCGAGATGTCCAGCACGTCGTTGATCAGGTCCAGCAGGTGGCGGGCGCTGGCCCGGACCATCCCCAACTGGCGGGCCTGCTCGGGGTTCAGGGGCCCGGCCAGCCCCTGTTCGAGGATCCCCGAGAAGCCGATGATGGAGTTGAGGGGGGTGCGCAGCTCGTGGGACATCGTGGCCAGGAAGGTCGACTTGACCCGGTCTGCCGACTCGGCCCGCTCCTTGGCCGCGGCCAGCTCCGCGGTGCGCTCCAGCACCCGCTGTTCCATCTCCTGATTGGCCTGGCGCAGCTCCCGGGTGCGCAGGTGGACCTGGTGGCGCAGGATGGCCCCGCCGGCCAGGCTGATCAGCAGGGCCATCGCCAGCGCTCCCCCCAGGAGCCAGAGCCAGTCGGGAAGCTGGAAATCGACGTCTTCGGAGATCCAGTGGCTCAATGATTTGTAGTAGACCGAACCGGGATCCCGCTTGAGGTCCTCCAGTTGGCGGTCCAGGGCCGAGAGCAGCCTCTTGGGATCCCCCGGAGTGGCCGCAAAGTACAGGCTGGAGGGGTCGAAGACGATCCCCGTCTCCTCCAGGCCGCTGTGCCGGGCGTGCATCTGCCCGAAGAAGCGGTTGGTGACCGCCGCGTCGGCCAGGCCCTGGGCCGTCCAGTCGAAGGCGGTCTGGTAGTCGGGCGCCTCCAGCAGGATGGTCTGGAGCTGGAAGCTGTCGGCCAGTTGTGAGAAGGCCTCGAGCTGGATCGAGCCCTCCAGGGTGGCCACCCGCTTCCCCTTCAGGTCCAGGATCGAGTGGATTCCCGTGCCCTTGCGGATATAGACCTGGGACCAGGAGGCCAGCACGGGAATCCGGTTGAATTCCATCGCCCTGGCCCGCTCGGCCGTGAAGGCCACGTCCGGCATCAGGTCGATCTCGCCGCGGGCCAGACGGGCCTGCCCCTGCGAGAAGGTGCCCGGGACGTATTCCAGGCGCCAGCCCTCCCGGCGCGCCACCTCTTCCAGGATGTCGGGGAAGATGCCCTCCGGCTGTTGGGAAGAAGACAGCGAGATCTTCGGGGAGTTCTGGTAGACCCCCACGCGCACCAGTCGGTCGTCGGGGGCCGCCGTGGCCGGAAGCGTCAGCGCGACCAGGCTGAGGACCAGGACGAGGGCACCGAGCAGGCTCCGGAACCGCGAGGGCATGTGGGAGACTTCGCGTCGGAAGGCCAAGCTCCCCGCATGGGAGGCCTGCGGGCCTGTTCCCGCGAGGCGGCTCCTGCGAAATCGACCGGCTCACCCATGGCCGCCGTCAACTCTAGTTCTGTGGTCGCCGGACGCCGCCTGGGGTGGCAGCCGCCGCTCCGTTGGGGCCCGCTCGCGCCTGGGTGTGGGCGTGAAGGGCCCGTCTGCGTCGTCAGGCGCACCTGAGCGGTGCTCACGTCGTCTCCAACGACGCTCCGATTTTCCAGGAACCCGGCCGGGAACCCCTCGGTCGCCTCGCCGCTCGACGTGATGCACTGGCGCGGGGCGCGGGTGCGGGGCCCCCGCGTCGTTGCGAAAGGCTCCATTTGCTTGTGTCTTTCCGGTAAGCGTGCTTGGCTGCGCCCTCGGCCTTCCGGCCTCCTGGTTCCAGTGGAGTCCGGCCCGCATGGCCGGGCTTCCGTGTTGCCGGCTGCGTGGCCCCTCAGGGGGGATGGGCGATCGGCGACCCGGACTGCCACGCCCTTTCACCAAGATTTCATGGGACCTGGTCTAGCTTAAGGCAAGACGGCCGTCACCCATAGGAGAATGCGATGCGCATCCAGCCCACCAACCAGGTTCCAGCCCACTTCCAGGCCACCACGGCTGCGCCTGAGGCCGCCCCGTCGCAGCCTCTGGACCGGACCAGCTTGGCCCGCGGCCTGTTCGG
>DCTU01000180.1 GCA_002329445.1 bacterium UBP9_UBA1432 | reverse complement strand
CGACGGCACCCACGGGGCGCCACCCTTCCACGCCGACGCCCTGTCGCTGGCCTTCTGGGCCACCGGCCACTCCGAACTTCCCTCTCTGGCCGGCGTGGACTGGCTTCTGGTCGATCCCGACCGCCTCGCCCCGGGCCTGTTCCACAGACTGCAGGTGGACTCGGGTCTGGAGCCCGGACCGCTCTTCCTGGATGACACCGGCCAGAGGCGCCAGGTCTTCGCGGTGAAATCCAGGCCGGCGGTCCGCACCACCGGATCCCTGGCCTTGGAGGCGGTCCTGCCCCAACAGGGCGAACTGCGCGTCGGGCAGCACCATGCGGTCCAGATCCGTGTGCGCAACGTCGGTGACAGATCCGCCCGGCTCGGGCAGGTCCAGGCCCGGATCCTGGGCGAAGGAGGGGCGCCAGCCCAAGAAACTCCGCTGGTACGGGACTTCGACATGGAACTGAAACCCGGCCAGGAAGGCCAGGCCGAGCACTCGATGGTCACCCCCCTGGACGAAGGAAGGTTCCTCTACGAGTTGAGCTCCGGCTCGGCTTTCCTGCGGGTCCCCTTCCAGGTCGACTTCCTGGCCCGCGTGGGGGCGCTCCGGCCCCGCCTGGATCCTCCTGACGGCTTCAAACCTCGCCGCTTCCATTCGATGCGCTTGGGCCTGACCTCCGACACGCCCCTCTCCACCCGCCAGGAACTGGAACTCTTCTATCGACTGCGCCGACCCGGTGGGGAGTACGTCTGGGAGCTCGACTCGATCCCCCAGCCCCTGGCCCTGGACCTTCAGCCCGGAGTCGAGCAGGAGGTCTTCTTCACGTTGCTGACGCCGGCGGAGGGCGCCTATGAGCTGGAACTGATCGTCAAGGAGCTCCGCACCGGGCGCACCGTTCGACTGGGCACTCCTCTGCGGGTGACGGTGGGCGGCTCCTGATGGCCTGGCTTCTGGCCCTTCCCCTGATCCTGGCCTGGCTGGTGGCCCGCCGGCTTCTGGGCGAGCGCGACACCCTGACGGCGGCTTCGTTGGTCCTGCCCCTGGGGGTGGTCCTGACGCTCCTGGGGGTGAACGGGGTCTACCGGGTGGCCGATCTCCCCCAGGCCGTCCTGGGGACCCTCCTGGTGCTGGCCCTGGCCGCCCTGTTGATCCTGGTCCTGGGCCAGGCTCCCCCGCTGAGGCGCCCCGGGCTGCATCCGGGGACCCTCGTCTTCCTGGTGTTGGCCGGCCTGGCCATCTACCTCTACACCAACTCCCAGCAGATCGCCAACCCGGATGACGACTACTGGATCCACATGCCGCTTCAGGGCCTGATGCTGCACGGGGGGTTCCCGCCCACCAACCCCTTCTTCTCGGACGTCCCGATGAACGGGCACTACGGACGGAACCTGACCCTCGTCACGGTGGCCTGGCTCTCCGGCCTGGACCTGCCTTTCGTCCAGGTCCTCATGACCGACCTGTGCCAGTTGGCCACCTTCCTGTTGTTGTTCACCACGCTTCGGCGGCAGACCCGATCCGAGCTCCAGGCCGTGCTGGGCACCGCCTTCGTCTTCTTCGGGATCAACGTGGGCGGACGGGGCGGCCTGCTGGATACGGTCCAGAACAACAACGCTGTCGTGCACCTGGGTCTGGTGCTCAACATGCACCTGGTCCTGAGGACCTGGGGTGGGGGACGGCCCGAGTCGGGGCTGGCCGGCCGGGTGTGGTCCGCGGTGTTGGGAGGGTTGGTCCTGGGGGGCTACGCCATCGTCTACGAGACCCACTTCGGCCTGGTGATCCTGGCTACGCTCAGCACGGCGGCGCTCCTGGTGACTTCCCGGCTCTGGGCCGGAACCCGCGAGGTGGATGCCCGGGTGCCGCTGGATGGACGAGCGCTGCTTCTGACCGGGCTTGTGCTGGCCCTGGCCACTCCGCTGGCGGTGACCCAGGGAGGCCCGTTGACCGAACTCTTCCAGCGGAAGGTCCTGGGACGGGGTGGGGTGGACGTGGCCTCCCTGTCCAAGGGCATGCTGAACCAGGCTCAATTCGTCAAGATCCAGGTGCCCAAGGAGAAGCTCTTCCAGATCCTGCTCGAGCACGGGGAATACCAGCGCATCTCCTTCGTGTATCGCACCCGGACCTTCCTGAAACGCTTCTACAGCCCGTCGCCCGGGCGCGGCTATCGGCCCGTCTGGTCGTGGGACGTGCTGAAGATCCACTGGCTGCCCCTGCTGGCCGCCCCCTTCTCAGCCTGGGTGCTGGTCCGCCGGGGCCACGCCAGCGGATTGTTCCTGGGCACTTTCGGGGTCCTCGCATTCCTCACTCCGGCCCTGGTCGACTTCGGGCCCATCTACGAGTCGGAATACTTCCGCTGGCAGTTCGCGGCCGGTCTGGGCCTGGCGGGAGCCCTGGGGGTGGCTGCGGGGGCCGTCTTCGAAGAGTTCTGGAAAAGCCATCCCGGGCGCCTGGGCTCCTGGCAGGCCGAGCCCGACCGGGTCCGGGTGCTGCTGGCGCCTCGAGTCCTGGCCGTGGCGTCCCTGGTCGGTCTGGTCTGGCTGGAGACATTGACCTGCTCGCAGTTCCTGTGGGACCGGGCAGAGAGTCTGAGCGGACGGGGACAGTGGCTGCGGGGAGCATGGCTTCTGCCCGAGACCCGAGCCTGGTTGGCCCGTCACACCGTGCTGGACTTCCACCCCGCCGACTGGGAGGTCGCACGCTGGTTGGAGAAGCGCGTCGAGCCGGGCCAGCGGATGCTGATGAACTTCCGGGAAGAGAACAACTTCAGCATCCTCTATGAGTCCACATTCAGCGGCCTTTCGGGCGTGCGCTCGGTGGGCCACGCCCTGCCCCTGGACGACGAGCCGGTTGGAACCACCCCCTTCCACATGGCGCCGCCCGCTCGGGCCTTCTGGACCACCCTGGACCCCAGCCTGCTTCGCGGCCTGCGGGTGGATTGGCTCTTCCTGCGCCAGGATCCGGGCGAAGAGGAACTCTCGGCGCGCCTGGCGGGCCTCCCTGGTCTGAGCCTGGTGCACCGGACCCGGGGCGGGAGTGGCGGCGGGCGCTGGTTGTATCGGGTCGACCTTCCCCCGCTGAGGGTGGGACCCCTCGTCTCGGAGGTCTCGCCACTCCGCCTGGAGGAGATCCGGCTGCCTGGAAACCTGCGCAACGGTCGAGGTGCCCGGGCCCGGGTGGTGCTGCGCCACGGCGGAACGGAGTCCCTGAGCCTGCGCGAGGGGGTGCTCTTCTACGAGACCGTGCGCCAGGAGACCGGCAAGCGCACGGCCGAGGTCGAGAGGGTCCTGCAACCCCTGGACCTGGACCTGGCGCCTGGCGAGGTCCGGACCCTGGAGGTTCCCTTCGTGGCGCCCCACGAGGATGGGACCTACGCCCTGGAATTCTTCCTGGGAGACTTCAGGAAGGTCCAAAAACTGGCTGGGAAGGCCTGCCGCTTCGCGATGGACTTCCGCCCCCGGATGCGGGCCTTGCAGGTCCGCTCGTGTGACTCGTTGGACACCCTGAAGCCGGGACGGCTGGTCCGTCTGCGCTTCACCGTCGCGAATCCCCTGGGCTGCGATTTCGTCGCCCGGGACGGTCTGCTGGCGGCGGTGGTTCCCGTCCGCCCCCAGGATCCGCCCCCGTCGCTGGCGGTCGCGCCCTTGGCTCCTCTGGGCCTGGAGATTCCGGCCCGCGGGCAGGTCGACCTGGAGGTCTTCGCCCGGCTGCCGGAGCAGGCCGGAGTCTGGCGCATGGATCTGGTCCTGGCCCTGGCCGAGGGCGGAACCGGATTCCTGCCGGGGGTCGAGCTGGTGACTGAGCCGTGAATCACGTGCTTTTGTGGGCCTGGATCATGGCAGCCGTCCTGGGTGGAGGAGGGGTCCTCCGCCTGTGGGGGGGCACCCTCGGGTGGGTCTGGGGGCTGGGCCTGGGCTCGGCCCTGGTCCTGGCCGCCTTCCTGCTGCCCGGGTTCAGTCTGGAATTGTCCCGTCTGGCCTGGGGGGCTCCGGCGGTGGTGGCGCTTCTGGGCCTGGGGACCTTGGGCGCGGCCTGGAGGTCTGGAAGGCCGGGCCCGCGTCCCACCCCCCGGCCTCTTGGCCTGGGCTCGAGGCTCTTCCTCCTGCTCCTGGCCGGGGGCGCCTGGCTGTCGGTGGTGGGGGCCATGCACCTGGATCCGGGCATCCCCTTCCTGGTCGAGCACGCGCCCATGGCCAGCCAGTATGCGGTCTGTGGAGACGCTGCCAGCCATCCTCTGGGAGGAGGCAGCGCCTCGCTTCCCGCCCGGCTGCTGGGGGTGGTGGGGGGAGACCCCCTCGTCTCGGCCCAGCTTCTGGCCGGGACCTTCCAGATCTTGACCTTGCTGGCCCTCTTCACCGGCCTGCGCCGCACCTCGGTGCACCCCTTGGCTGCCCTGCTGGGCGTGGGCGCCATGCTGGCAGGGACCCCCGCTTCCTGGCTGCTCACGACCAGCCTGGAACAAGCCATGAGCCACTTGCTGGGAGCGGGCCTGCTGGCGCTACTGATGCTCGGATCGGGTTGGCTGGCGGGGCTTCTGGCCGCCGGCCTGATCCTGGCCCTGGCTCCCCTGGACTCCGGGGCGGCCTGGTCTCTCGGCCTGTTGGCCGGGCTGGCACCGTGGTTGCCCGGTGGGGAGTCGCCCGACCGGCTGCGCTGGACCCGGTCGGTTCTGCCCCTGGTGGCCCTGGGGATCTCCCTGGGGACGCTCGGAATCCCCCACCCCGGCTTCGAGTGGTCGTGGTGGATCGTCCTGCTCCCGCCGGCTCTGGCGGTGGCCTGGCGCCGGAAGATGCGGGCCGCTCTGCTGCTGGGCAGCGGTGAGGTCCTGGTCGCCCTTCTCGGCCAGGGTCTGGGGGCCTGGGTCCTGGGAGCGGGCTGCGCCCTGACCGTGGCCGGCGAGCTCCTGGGGGAGGCGTGGGAGAAGTCCCGGCCGGGACGCTGGCGTCTGGGTTGGGAGGCGGGAGGCCTGCGTCTGGAGGCCCCCCGGCGCGTGGGCGTGGTCCTCCTTGTCCTGTGGCTGGTCGTCGAAGGGCTCGAGCCCGGCGAGGCGGCGATGAACCGCCAGGTCCTGCTGGCCGCCCACAAGGTGCGCGTGGGCCTGCCGGAGCTCCTCCGCCCCATCCCCCTGGAGGCCTGGGTGGAGACCCGGGGGGCGGTTCACGGTCTCGGCCCCCAGGACGTGGTCCTGGCCCGGTCCTTGCCCGACCGGACGACTCCGGCACCAGGGGCCCAGCCGGAAACCCCGACCGGGCCCCTGGTCCTGACCGCCGGCCTCCAGACCGAGCCGGTGCTGCCTGCGGCCGTCCTTGCCACCCTGGCGCGCCGCCCCTTGTCCGGCTGGATCCGGCTTCCCGAGGGAGCCGAGCTGGAACCCGCCGCCGAGTTGATCCGCAGCCGGATCCCTGAAGGGGCGCCGCGCGGAGAGCGCCTGCTGAGGCTGGCCCCCTTCGTCGACCTCCCCCGCTCCGGCTTGCGCCCGTCCCCGCCAGTCGAGCTGCAGGCACGCTGGAAGGGGCTGGCGGCGCCGGGCCGGACCGCTCCGATTCACGTCCATCCCCCTCCTCCCCGAGGGCAGACCCTGGGATACCGGGTCTTCCGAAATGGCCAGCCGTGGGGGCGGTTCCCGGTCGAAGGCTTTGAGGGGGGGGCGCTCCTGTTCCCGGTGCCGCGGACCCCGGGCACCTACACCCTGCAGTTCTACCGACGTCCCGCGGGAGGGCCGGTCGGGTCGGGAGTCGCCCTGGGCGATGGTGGGCTGGATCCGGTGGTCTCGGACGAACCCGCCGCGCTGGCGGCCTTGCAGGCCCGGATTGAAGGCTTCGGAGCGAGGATTTCTTCGGGTTCGCTGGTGCGGTTTGCCCTGGTCCTGCGCAATCCCACCGACCTGCCGGTGGACCTGGGGCGTTTCGAGTTCCTGTGCCTGGAATTGGACGGAGAGGGGCTTTCGCCCGAGGAGGCCCGGGGGAACCTGCAACCCTTGTGGGCCTCTGCGGGTCAGGCACCCGGCGTTCTGCTGCCGCGCGCCGAGGTCCGCCTGCAGGGCTTCCTGCCCACTCCGTGGATCGAAGGGAGGTACCAGGCCCGTCCGCTGCTGGTGGACGGTGCGGGAATCCGGATCCCCCTGGACCTGCACCTGGAGTTCCAGACCTGGCGCCGGCTGCCCCCTGCCCGGGAGGGGTGAGCGGACGATCCCTCGAGGCAGGGTGGCAGGAGGAATCCTCTTCGAATCGAGAACCTGGGATCCTCATGAGCACCAACATCCGGGAACTCCAACCCAAGGAACTCTGGAATCACTTCGCCGACCTGTCTGCCGTGCCGCGCGGCTCCAGGAAGGAAGAGCGGGCCTCCCGTTTCGCCGTCGACTTCGGCCATCGCCTCGGCCTGGAGACCTCGGTGGACGAACTGGGCAACGTCCTGATCCGCAAGCCCGCCAGCCCTGGTCACGAGAATCGTCCGCCGCTGGTCCTCCAGGGCCACCTGGACATGGTCCATCAGAAGAACTCCGAGACGACCTTCGATTTTGACCGCGAGGGCATCCGCGCCCGGGTCGAAGGCGACCAGGTCAAGGCCGAGGGAACCACCCTGGGCGCCGACAACGGGATCGGCGTGGCCGCGGCGATGGCGGTCCTGTCCAGTCAGGACCTGCCCCACCCGGCGCTGGAGGTCCTGCTCACCATCGACGAGGAGATGGGCATGACCGGCGCCAACGGCCTGAAGCCGGGATGGCTGAAGGGGCGGCGCCTGTTGAACCTGGACAGCGAGGACGACACCGAGCTGACCATCGGCTGCGCGGGCGGCATGGATATCCTGGTCCGGGGCACGGCCCCCACCGTCTCCGCCCCCCCCGACCATGACTTCTTTGAGATCCGTCTGGCCGGCTTGACCGGTGGGCACTCGGGAATCGACATCCACCTGGGTCGGGGCAACGCCAACAAGCTGATGAACCGGCTGCTCATGGCGGCGGTCGGGCAGGTCGGCGCCCGCGTCTGCTGGATCGATGGCGGCGGCTTGCGCAACGTGATCCCCCGCGAGTCCAAGGCCGTCGTGGCGGTGCCCCGCGAGGCGGTGGCCCTGTTCGTCGGTCTGGTCGAGAGCCATCGCGAACTCTATGCCGAGGAGTACCGGCTGACGGATCCGCTTCTTCGCCTGGAGAGCCGCCCGGTGGAGGCCGCCCCGGAGGTCCTGGAGGAAGGCTTCCAGTCCAGGCTTCTGGCTGCCCTCTACACGGTCCTGAGCGGGATCCATCGGATGAGTCCGGCCGTCCCGGGTCTGGTGCAGACCTCCAACAACCTGGCCCGGGTCCTGGTCCGGGACGGCCAGTTGCGGGTGGACTGCCTGAGCCGGAGCTCGGTGGATACCGAGAAGCGGGACCTGGCCATCGGGATCCGTGCGCTCTTCGAGATGATCGGGGCCCAGGTCCACTTCGAAGGGGAGTACACCGGGTGGGATCCGAATCCGGACTCCGACCTGGTGCGCAAGATGAGCGGGCTGTACCGCGAGATCTTCGGGCAGGACCCCAAGGTCCTGGCCTGTCACGCCGGCGTGGAGTGCGGGATCATCGGCTCCAGCCATCCCGGCATGGAGATGATCTCGTTCGGGCCCAACATCCGGGGAGCCCACTCCCCCGATGAGACGGTCCAGGTCAGCTCGGTGCAGCGCTTCTGGCGCTTCCTCACCGCAGCCCTGGAAAAGCTGTAGGACCCTCGACCCGGCCAAATGACTGAAGGCCTGCCCGGCGGATGCCGGGCAGGCCTTCAGTCGTGTCATCCGGCATCCGCCGGGCAGACTACAGGGAAGCGACCGCCTCTTCCAGGGCTGCCAGCTTCTCGGCGTCCGGGGTGTAGAGCAGCCGGGTCTGGGCCTGGTCCAGGACGATCTGGCTGCCCGCGGACTCCAGGAAGGCGTTGATTTCGCCCACGGCCTGCCCGCTCCAGCCGAACGAGCCGAAGCCGAAGGCCTTCTTGGGGCCGGGTTTGAGGCCTTTGTAGTAGGTCAGGAGGGCCCCGACATTGGCCATCATCGTGTTGTTCTGGGTGGGCGAACCGATGGCCAGGTACTCCGCCTTGTGGAGCTCGGTCATGATGTCGGAGAGGGCGTCGACGCGCAGGTCGAAGAGCCGGGTCTTCAGGCCCTTGCGGGCGAAGCCCTCGACCACGGTTCGGGCCATCTTCTCGGTGGCACCCCACATGCAGTCGAAGACCACCACGGCCTTGGGCTCGACCTCGTCGGAGGCCAGGTGGTCGTACTCGCTCAGGA
The DNA here is from genome assembly GCA_002329445.1 of bacterium UBP9_UBA1432. GTDB lineage: Bacteria > Vulcanimicrobiota > Xenobia > Xenobiales > Xenobiaceae > Xenobium > Xenobium purgamenti. The sequence goes on along the minus strand of DCTU01000180.1, from coordinate 4,458 downwards.
CCTGCGGGATGTGGCCACGCCAGATCACGCCGTGGCTGGGGGCGATGATCTCGGGGTCCAGCTCGCGCACGGTCTTGAGGACCTTCTGGGCCTGCTTCCCGAAGGGCAGCAGGATGTTGGCGTAGTAGGTCCGGGTCTCGTGCATGACCACCGAGAGGTCCTGCTCCTCGTCGAAGCGCTGGCTGGTGGCCAGGTGCTGGCCGAAGGCGTCGTTCGAGAAGAGGATCCTCTCCTGGGGGCACCAGGTGACCATGTTGTCGGGCCAGTGCAGCATGGGGGTGGCCACGAAGGTCAACTCCCGGCGACCCAGCGAGAGGGTCTGCCCGGCCTTGACCGGCAGGTAGTCGAACTCGACGCCATAGTGCCCCGAGATGACCTTCAATCCGGCGGGATCGGCGGTGACGACCTTGGCTCCGCTGGCCACCTGCATCACGCGCGGCAGCGCCCCCGAGTGGTCGGGTTCGGCGTGGTTGGAGACCACGTAGTCGATGCGGGCCGGATCCACGATCTGGCGGATGCGCGCCAGGAGCTCGTCGGCAAAGGGCTCCTTCACCGTGTCGATCAGGGTGATCTTCTCATCCATGATCAGGTAGGCGTTATAGGTGATGCCGCGCGGGGTGGCATAGCCGTGGAAGCTGCGCTGGTTCCAATCGACGGCGCCGACTTCGAAGACGCCGTCCTTCAACTGCACGATGTTCATGGAAAGCCTCCGTGATTCGCACGCGTGAGGGGCAGATCAGTGGATGCGGTCGGGGAGCATCCAGGACGCCAGAGGATGGTTCCTCCCCCGGGTGCGGACGCCTCGACTTCTGCGCAAATCGGATCGCCCCTTCTCCCGGCCTGAACAGCCCGGGGCTTCAGGGGGGCGAGCCATCGACGACCGGGCTGGAGACGGGCGTCCGACGACGCGGGTTGCCTTCCCGGGCCTCCCAGGAACTCGCGCCTGGACGGGGAACCCTTTCGCTGGCGTGTCTGCGACTCGCCGAAACCGGACTGGAGGTCTATCGTGTTCGAGCGCCTCAGCAAGCTGATCAAGGGTTTCCTCAGCCTCTTCATCTCGGGGCTGGAGACCGCCAATCCGAAGGCCCTCCTGGAGGCCGAGGTCCAGGCCCTGCATTCGGCCGTGGGCAACTACAACAAGAACCTGGCCCGCCAGGCAGGCCTGGTGGAGCGCCTCAAGATGCAGGTCGAGCGCGAGAAGAAGGAAGTGGACCGGATGACCGCCCAGGCCTCGGCCCTCTTCAATGCCGGCCAGATGGACGCGGCGGGCCGACTGGCCTTGCAGCTCAAGAGCCTCAAAGCTGGCCTGGCCGACAACGAAGCCCAGTTCAAGCAGGCGGACGATCTGTACCGCAACCTCTCCCAGCAGCGCGACGTGTACGTCCGCGAGGCCCAGAAGCGGATCGAGAGCATCAAGCAGAAGCTCTCCCGGGCCGAGATCGCCGAGGCCCAGGCCCAACTGGCCGAGATCGCCACCGCCACCTCCTTTGACCTGGCGGGAAGCGGGGCCACCCTGGACCGCCTGGAGGAGAACCTGGACCAGCGGATGACCGACGCCATGGGCAAGGCTCGCGTGGCCAGCGACGCCGCCTCGGCGGGAGAGTGGAAGCTGAAGGCCGAGGAGGAGGCAGCCCTCGAACAGCAGGCCCTGGCCGAGTTCGCCTCCGCCATGGGGCTGGCCGCCGCCCCGACCACCGCCCCGATCCAGGCTCCGCCGATGGAGCGGGATCTGGGCCCGGCCCAGGGCGCCTGAGGTCCCGGTCGCGACCCCGATGCTCTTCCCGCCTTCCCGGTGGGCTCTTTCCCATCCCAGTTCTCAAGGAGGTTTTTCATGGCTGAACAGAAATCCGCGGGCCTGACAGCCGCAGGCAAGCTCGTCGTGCTCCTGATCGTGGGAGCCCTGGCCTTCTTCGGCTACAAGATGCTGGCAGGCAAGGGGACCCTGCCCCAGATCGGGGGAGGCCCGGCCTCTCCGGTTGCGGGCGCCGGGGGCGACGCGGGCTCCGGGGCCGAGGCGGCCGCCGGGGCGCCCGGATCGGTCACCACCTTCCAGGAATACAGCTACGTCCCGGCCCAGAAGCTGCCCGCCGTCAAGGGCGTCAGCAGCTACAAGTGGGACAAGGACAAGAAGGTCGTCGAGTTCCCGATCAACGTGTGGATCGGGTGGTTGCCCATCGTGGCCGCCAACCACGGCTTCGCGCCCAACCCCGACAGCGTCTTCTACAAGAAGCACGGCTTCATGGTCAACCTCAAGCTGGTCGACGACGCCGTGCAGGCCCGGGACGCCTACGCTTCAGGTCAGAGCCACGTCCTGTGGGGCACCCTGGACATGATGGTCCTGTTCTCCGAAGAGCTGGCCAAGGACTCGCGGACGGCCCTGCGGATCTTCCAGCAGGTCGACTGGTCCGCCGGAGGAGACGGCATCGTCGTGCGCGAGGCCATCAAGAGCGTGCGCGACCTGAAGGGCAAGACCCTGGTCTATGCCGTCAACAGCCCCTCGCAGTACTACATCAACAGCCTCTTGATCTCCGCCGGGCTCAACCCGCTGAAGGACGTCCAGGTCAAGTACACGGCCACGGCCTTCGAGGCCGCCGCGGCCTTCGTTTCGGATCCCAGCATCGACGCCTGCGTCTCCTGGGCTCCCGACATCTACAACATCGCCGAGAAGGTTCCCGGGACCCGGCTTCTGTCCACCACCGCCGAGGCCAACAAGCTGATCGCCGACGTCTGGGCAGTCCGCGCCGACTTCGCCAAGGACCATCCCGAGATCGTGGCCGGCCTGGTCGAGGGCATCTTCGAAGGCATGGAGATGATCCAGGATCGCGACTCGAAGACCTTTGCCCAGGCCATCAAGTGGATGGCCGACGGCTACCGCATGGACCCCCAGGAAGTCCAGGGGATGGCGGCCGACGCCCACACCACGAACTTCGCCGAGAACCGCGAGTTCTTCCTCAACGCCAACAGCCCCACCAACTTCGAACGCACCTGGAACTCGATCTCCTCGGTCTACCGCGAGCTGGGCCTGATCCGCGGCTCGATCCGCTTCGATGAGGTGGCCGACTTCTCGATCATCAAGAAGCTGGCCGCTGAAGGCCGCTTCAAGGAGCACAAGGACGAGTCCACCACCTCCTTCGCCCCGGCCACCTACTCCAAGGTCTCGGCGGAAGCCCCGATCGTCACGACCTCGCTGCAGATCCAGTTCTATCCGAACTCGGCCAACCTGCGCGAGCCGGCCCGCGACGACATGGGCAACCCCAAGCCCGGCACCCTGTATGACCCGCACGTCGACGCCGTGTTGGAGCGCGCCGCCAAGCTGGCCGGTCAGTTCGGCAACGCCCGCATCGCCATCGTCGGCCACACCGACTCGTCCCGCAAGGGGGCCGTCGACGAGAAGCTGGTCCGCGAACTCTCCGCCCAGCGCGCCGAAGCGGTCCGCAACGCCCTGGTCAACAAGTACAAGTTCCCTGGGAACAAGTTCGTGGTCGAGGGCAAAGGCTGGGATGTCCCCGCTGATCCCGCCGATCCCGAGAACCACTTCAAGAACCGCCGGGTCGAAGTCTCGGTGTACCAGTTGGAAGCCGAGTGAGCGGCTGGCTTCATCGGATGGTCGGGAAGGTCGGCTGCCTGTTCCAGATTCGGCAGCCCCTTCCCGGCCTGCTCGGCCTGGGTCTGGCCCTGGTCTTCACCGGCCTGGTCCTGGCGGCGTGGTGGGGGATCACCCGGGGGCCCGTGGAAGAGCGGGTGGTCTCCTCGGTGATCCTCCCCTCACCCCAGGAGATCGCCGAGTCCCTGCCCGACCTCATCACCCGGCGCCAGCTCTTCGAGAACATCCAGGTCAGCCTGGTCCGCGTGCTCAAGGGCTGGGGCATGGCCTTGCTGCTGGTGATTCCCCTGGGCCTGCTGATGGGGGCCTTCGGACCGGTTCGAGCCTTCTTCGAACCATTGAACGTGATCGCCGGTTATCTGCCTTTGATCACCATCATCCCGCTGACCTTCGCCTGGTTCCAGGGGGAGTCCCAGAAGCTGGCCTTCCTGACGATGGCCTGCTTCTTCTTCATGCTCCCCCTGGTGATCGCTGCCATCGAGAACGTCGAGGAGATCTTCCTCAACACGGCCCAGACCTTGGGGGCGCGGCGGCACGATCTGCTGGTCCGGGTCCTGTTCCCGATGGCCCTGCCCGAGATCTACAGCGCGGCGCGCCTGGCCTTCGGGATCGGCTGGACCTGGATCATCGTGGCCGAGAGTCTGCTGGCCGACGCGGGAATCGGCTTCATCTTCATGAGCTCGTATCGCTTCGAGAAACCGCACATGTACTGGACGGCCCTCATCATCCTGTTGATCGGCTTCGCCGCCGACCAGTTCCTGGGCTGGTTGGGACGGCGGCTGTTCCCCTACCGATACCTATGAGCCAGACTCCCAACGTCGTCGAGTTCCGCGACGTCAGCCACACCTTCAACC
>DCTU01000081.1:10370-23702 GCA_002329445.1 bacterium UBP9_UBA1432 | reverse complement strand
CCTGTGGACCGAGGCAGGCCAGGTCAGTTGTCCCTCTTCGGCTTCGGAGTGCTATCCCGAACTGGTCCGTGCAACCACCACGGGTGGCCCTGCCTTTGACCGCGACGGCGTGGGGACTTCCTTTGCGGCCCCCAAGGTGACGCGGATCGCGGCGATGTTGGAGGCTGCCCTCCCCGAAGAATCGTGCCTGCTGTATCGCGCGCTGATCGCCCAGTCGGCGCGCTGGCCCGATTGGACCGATGGACTCTCGGATGGCGAGAAGTCGCGCCTGTTCTATCTTCTGGGATACGGCATCCCGTCGGCAGACAGGGCCTGCCGCAACTCAGAGTCGAGGATCACGTTCATCACTGCGGGTCACCGGACCCTTCGGGCCGGAGACGCTCACGTCTATCAGGTCCCGATCCCTCGTGAGATCCGGCGCCCGGGTTGGGAACACGACATCCGGGTCGAGGTGACCCTCTCGTATGCGGCCCGGCCGCGCAGGACCCGGCGCGAGCTTCGAGGCTATCTCTCCGTCTGGTTGGATTGGCTCGAGAACCGGTCGGGAGAGTCCGCGGATGCCTTCCTGGCTCGCGCCTTGAAGGGTGGGGACCAGACGGATTCGGCCGCCCGGTCGGGACTGCGTTGGACGGTGGGGGGGCGGAAGAACTCGGGTCTGCTTTCGGGACCTCGCAGAACCGGGACCCTGCAGAAGGATTGGGCTGTGGTGCGCTCCCATCAGTTGCCCGAGGACTTCTGCATCGCCGTCCGGGGCCATCAAGGGTGGAGTATCGATCCGGAGGCCACTGCCAGGTACGCGCTGGCCGTCAGTTTCGAGAGTCTGGGAGGCGAGATCTCGATCTACGAACCCTTGCGAACCGCTGCCTTGGAACTGGAGGCGGAACTGCATCCGCTGGAAGTCGAGGTGGAAGTCTAGNNTGCCCGGGAACACCTGATGGGAGGGCTGAAGATGCGCATCCGCAGGGCTCAGGAGATCGAGGGGATGCCCGCCGTGAAGGCTCGGAATCTGCTGCGGGCCATGATGCAGGTGGGGGGACCGGTCACGGTGTCGTATGTGGCCAGAGTGCTGGGTGTCGAGGGCCTGAAGGCGACAGAGGCTCCCCCGACGTTCGCCCTGGCTTCGGCCGCGCCTCCGTGGGCTACCCCCCTCCTTGCCAAGATGAGGGGGAGTCCGAGGGAAAGCTGTGCGAGTCGGAACCACCCTTGGTGCTCGGAATCTCTCAGGGGCCAGGCGCTTGGCCTGGTCGTCGAAGAAGACCGGCAGCACGGCCCCGTGGGGACCCTGCCACACCCGGCGCGGGCGCACGGCCTCGCCGGTGATCGAGCGGCGCGTCCACTCGGCCGAGAGCGCCCCGCCCTTGACCCAGGCGCCCGAGTCGGCGTCGGCCCGGCCTCCCAGGCCCAGCACCTGCTCCAGCACCGTGTCCAGCAGGCGCGACTCGCCGCCCTCCACCTCCAGGCGGGCCAGGTCGCGGCGCAGGCGCTCCTCCAGCCAGGCGGGCAGCGGCTCCGGCCCCTGGGGTAAGAACTCGGCCACCTTCGAGGGCGACAGCAGCAGGCCGCCGTGGCGCAGCGAGGCCCACCAGTCGCTCATCGCCTCACCTCGGTCCCTGGTTCGAGTCGTCTGCATCGCCGCTTCCGGGGCGGGAAACCGCCGGCCCCGGGGCGAACTCTTCGGGTATGGACAAGTCGGCGTCCCAACTCCACCGGATCACCGTGGACCCCGAGGTCTGCGGCGGCAGGCCATGCCTGCGGGGGCTGCGGGTCCGCGTCAGCGACATCCTCGAGATGCTGGCGGCGGGAAACTCGCACGAGTCGATCTTGGAGGATTATCCGTACCTCGAACCGGGAGACCTCGTGGCCGCACTCCAGTTTGCCGCCCGGCAGGCCGATCACCCGATCCTGCGCAGCGCCTGATCCGTGCGGTTCCTCGTCGACGCCTGGTTGCCCCCCGTGCTAGCTCGCTGGCACGGCCATGGCTGAGCAGGCCCGCTCTCCATCAGGTTTCGTAGGATATTCCTGGGAAGGGTACTGGATCCCACACACGTGCGTGCATGCACTGTACTCCTCCAGCCTTCTGCTCGGGTCGGCCAGAACCGCGAAGCGTGGCTCGGGCATCGCGCCCGAGTCCGTCCCCTGCCCATCGGCCAGTCTGTGCGCCGAGGCTACTGTCCCGAGATGTGCATCCAGAGAAGGCTGGCCGTTGCCCCTGAGGCAGCGGTCAGGAGCAGCAGGTTTCCCCAGGCCAGGCGCAGGGCGCTCTGACCCGATTCGGTCGAGCTCTGGCGCACGGTCTCCAACTCCCGGGCCAGGGTGTCGAGTCGCGTCCCAAGGTTCTCCTGAAGGGCCTGGAGTTTCTGGAGGGTCTCGGCCTGGTTCGCCGCCCTCTGAGTCGCCTGGGCGTCCAACCCGGACCGGACGAGGTCGCCTATGCGTTGCTCGGTCGAGGCCCAGGCCTGGTCCAGGCGCTCCAGGTCGCTCCTGACGCTCTCCAGGCGGGGTAGCAGATCGGCCAGGCGCTGTTGGGTTTCGCCCATCCTGGCCGTCACCTGAGCAGCTTCTTCGCGGAGACGTGCCACCTCGGTGGCGCTCTGTCCGTGCCGTTCACCCGCTGCGGTCAGGTCCTGAGAGGCCTGGTCCAGGCTGCCGCGGAGGTGCTCCATCTGGGCAACCGATGCCGTGGACGAGCGGGCTGCTGCTTCGAGGGTCTTGTCGAGTTGGTCCACCCGTTCCCCGAGAGTCCGGACTCGGCCGTTCAGCGCACCTTCCAAGCCTGCCTGCAGCTCCTCCAACCGGCACTTGAAGGGATCCAGTTCCGGCTGGAGGGCCCTTCGGGTCACCTCGGCCACGGCCTGGGCCAGGATCTGGTCGGTCTTGACCTGGAGCGTCTCCAGGACCGCCTGTGTCGAACCTTCCTCCGACGGGTTTCCCGGCTGTTGCTGGATCACGGGGTGGCCTCCACGGTCCCATATTCCGAGCGCAGGGCGCTCAGGCGGACGAGCCATTTCCTGGCACTTTGTATTCTGTCTTCGAGTTCCCTCTCCAGTTCACGGGAAGGGCCTTGTGAGAGGGAACCCAGTTCCTTCTCGATGCCTTCGCGCAGAAGTTCCAGGTCCTCCGCCAGGGTCTGTACGTATTCTTCGATGACCTGCTTCATGGCCCGGGTCCCCTTGTTCTGGGACTGCCTCCACCGGGCCCGGATCTTCTCACGATTGGCCTGGATCAACTCCTCGGAGGGGCCGAAGAAGAAACTCCAGACGCGGCGCAGCAGCCCCCCCCAGTCCACCTGGCTGGCCGCCTCCAGGGTGGAGGCGGCAGCGAACAACTCCTCATCCAACTCGGGTTCGAGCCGTCCTCGCCCCAGGGTCCGGGTGATCTTCAGTTCCGGGCTTGACAGTCGCTTGCCGACCAGGCCTTTCAAGCGCGAATGGATGGCCAGGCAGGTGGAATTTAGGAAGTTCACCCCCTGTCTGTTGATCTCTGCAAACACTTCCCGCAGGTCGCCTTTGATGTCCTCAAAGGCCTCCTGGTCGGTCAACTGGTCGATCAGGTCGTCCACGGTCCCCAGGCGCCTGGAGAACTCCTTGTTCAGTCTCTGCAGGGCCCAGCTCTGACCCCAATCCTGGGATTCCTGGAGTTCGCCGAGCAACTCTTCCGCGACCTGCAGTTGGTCCCCCAGGACTTTCTTGCGGGACTCCCGTTCCTTCGAGCCTTCCCTGGTGCCTTCCAGTTCGCGCTCGTGTCGTGCCCGGAGACCCTCAAGCCAGTGCTCGAGTCGGTCGAGCCAGTTCCAATAGCGGGGGCCGCGCATCTGCTCGACAAAGCCCCCCAGGTCGGCCCGCAGCTTCAGGAAGTCTTGATTCCTCTCGAGGACGACCTCCGTGAAATAGAGGGAAGGCTCTCTGACCCCGAGTTCTGCCAGGGTGTACCGGACGCGGTCGAGGACCTCCTGGTGGTCTTCGGCGGCAACGCATGCCTGTCGCGTCACGGCGAAGAAGAAGCGGTTGTCATCCGCTCTGCCAATCCCCCAATCCCTGAGAGACAGCAGATTCTGCTCATCCGCTCTCGCTCCCACGCGGGTCCCGTTGTAGCAATAGATGACCGGACACTTTTTGTCTCGAATGATCTCGTGCGCGACGCGACGGTGGTGGGCCACGGTGGCATCGGTTCCCGGCGTGTCGATGATGGAGAGGTGCTTGAGCAACGGGTGGTTGAAACCGACGTGCAGCGTCTTGATCCGCAAGGCGACCTCGGGATGCCTCTTGACGAGGGAAAAGGCCTGGTCCAGGTCGGTGTCGCGTGGCCAGAGCGGACTGGGGCTTTGGAACTGGGGAACCTCCACTGCCCAGGCGATGGACCTGGAGGAGACGCGCCGGCCGTCGACCGACTCTCCAATGTATAGGAATTTTTCGTTTCTTGCCAGCGAATCCAGCAGGCCCAAGAGGTTGCGGAAGGGGGTGATGGATGTCTGGAGTGAGCGCTGCTGGCCGTCTATTTTGTTCACCGGCGCGCAGTCAAAGGTGCAGAGCCGAGGATCGACCTCCCGTGTCTGTATCCACGTTTGGAAGGCCCGGATCTCCTCCGGATGGATTCGAAGTTTTCCCTTCTCGGCGGTGGGCTCCAGGAAGGTCAGCCGGACCTCTTCAAGCCAGGTGACCTTGTTCAGGCGGCGTTCCGCGGCATGCTCCACCAAGTTGACCGTGGCGGTCTCGGTCCCGGCGGAAGTGGGCAGGAGCGTGGAGCGGTCGTCGGCGATCGCCACGCCCAGCAGAGCGTTGGTCAGCGCCGACTTCCCCGAGGAGAAACAACCCAGCAGGGCCAGTTCAAGGGTGTCCGACGAGACGCTCTCGCGGAGACTGTCGATCGCTTTCCTCTCGGCCTTGTTCAGGGCCAGCGTGTCATCCTTCTGGATGTTCTCGATGGAGTTGGTGAGGGCCCGACGGGCCTCCAGGAAGCGGTCGCAGAAGCCTTCCGAGGCCTTTTCATCGCCAGAGGCGTCTTCCTCGGGCCTGGCGCCGGCCCTGATGTTGTATGCCTTGTGGAGCGATTCGGTGGTGGTCTTCAGCCGCTCGGCCACGAGGTGGACATCGATGGCCTGGCTGTTCTGGGAACAGGTGGCAAGGTCGGCCAGGGCCCGGTCCAGCGCCCGGAATTCGGCCAGATCGGCCTGGAGGTCCAGAAGATCGCTGACGGCCTCCAGGCCCTGACGCAGCGACGGGTCGCTTCCGACCGACTGCTGGATGCCTTCGAAGCGGGTCGCCGACTCCACGCAAAGCCCACTCCGGAGGGACTGAAGGTCGCGGCTCAGTCGCTCGATCCAGGAGGGTTCCAGACTGGCCATTCGCAGGAGGGCCACGCAATACTTGAGCACGTGTCGCTCATTTACGCCCTGGGCGCGTCGCCCATCCTCCGTCCTCCTGAAGGGCACCAGCGAGACCGGGTAGGGGAAGACCCGCGACAGGTCGGGCCTGTGAACCAACTGAAACGCCGAACGCGCGGGGTGGAGCTCCTCTTCCCGGATGCTCTCGACGACCAGGAAGGGATGGTCCCGTCGGTGGAGACTGTCCAGCACCTCCAGGTCCTCGCCGGTGATTCCTCTTCCAGGGATCACGTACAGGAAGGCCACGTCCCGGTCAGCGACCCTGTCAAAGGGCCGGGCGTAGCGCTCATCCTGCGGGTCGGCGCTGGGCAGGTCGACCAACACCAGACCCCAGTCCTTCAGGATGGGGGCGGGNNGCTTCAGTCCCGAGGTCTGCCATATTCCTGACCCGTCGGGGTCGAAGGGAATCGGCCGGGCATGGTCTTCCTGGTAGAGGAGGACCCCCATCTGGGGGCCGTGGACGTATTCGACCCGGCACATGGTGTCTCGGCCCGGCCGTTCCAGAAGACAGCCGAGTTGTCGCTCCTTCAGGTCGAGCATGGCGCGCAGGAACGCGGTCTTGCCCGAATCCACGGGGCCGATCAGACCCAGTGTGAGAGGTCTGGGAACCAGCCAGGTCGGGAGGTGCCAGCCGGCACGGTCCGCCGCCTCTCGGACCCGCTGCACCCTGGCAGGGAGGCTCAGGAGTTCCGAGACGTCAGTGGCCACAGGCTTCCCTCCTCAGGTCTACCCAAGAAGCCAGGTCCAGGAGCTCCTGGTAGGCCTCGCCCCATTGGTGGCGTTGCCGCAACTCCCGTTGCAGAAGGTCGACGGTGCTGGTCAACTGCTCTGCGAACCGGTTCACCGCGTTCCTGGCCATCACCTCGGAGGTGATGGTGGCGGCCTCGGTCAGGCGTGACAGCTTGGGCCGAAGCATGGCGCTCAGCCCGTCGAGCAAGCGCGCCTCCGCTCGTTGAGCGAAGGGCCCCTGCATGGAGTTCCTGGCCTTCGCCACGAGGGCCTTGGCCGTGTCGCGAAGTTGGTCGCCCAACTCCTCCAGGTCACTCTTTGGCCAGTCACCCTCGTCGGGATCCGGCTCCTCCTGCGCCTCCTCGTCACATTTTCGGCGCACTTCGTCGGAGGCCATGGACCGGAGGTCTTCCAGGCGGGGTTCCAGGAACTCACGGGGCAGGGCGCCGGCAGCCCGCTCGACGTCTTCGGAGGACCAGCGGCCCTCGGTGGGCACCTGCATCCGAGGGCTCAGCCCGAGCTGTTCGGCCACCAGGTCGATCCGAGCCGCCAGGCGTCCGAGCTCGCCCAGGACGCCGTCGCGTGCGGAAGCGCAGGCCTCTGGAGCCTTCACCAATGCTGCGTCCCAGGCTTCGCGCAGAGGCCTTTCCACGTCCGCCCAGTCACCCGCGCCCTGGCCTTCCAACCACGCCAGGGCTTCCAGCAGGGTCTTGTGCCCGGCCTCGAGCAGGCCTTCCGTCACCGCGCGGCCCTCCTCGGCCGCCGTCAGGCGGGCCAGGCGGACGACCTCCTCCAGGTAGGCCAGCGTCAGGGGAACCGAGGCCTGCAGCTCCCGCAGTTGCTCGTACTCCCGCTCTCGTCTGCGCACCCGCTCCGAGAATTCGGCGATCGCCCGTTCCAGCAGGCGGCTCAGACCATCCAGAGCGGCCCGCTCGTGTGCCTGCCGCGGGTCCTTGGCGAGGCTGAAGGCCAGTTGTCCGGCCAGTGCCTCCAGGGAGTCGTCCGTTCCGTTGAAATGCCAGGGCACGCCCAGGCGGCCCAGGGCCGGCTCCAGCCTCAGGGTGGCGATCTCCTCTTCGGCCGCCCGTCGTGCCTCGCCCGTTCCCAGTCCATCGGCCCGGGAGACCACCAGCCAGGTGGCCCGCCGGCCCAGCCGGCTGGTTCGGGCGACCTCCTCCTCGTTCTGGGAGAGGGCCCGGTCTGCGGGCGTGACCAGTATCAGGGCATCCCAGAGGCCCCGTTTCCCGGCAGTCCGCAGGTCCAATTCCAGCATCCTGGTGGCCGGGGGGAGAGGCTGCAGCCGTTGACCCACGGTGCTGCGGCCTGAGCCGGGAAGGCCGGCAACGGCCACCACGTGCGGGCCCTTCAGGAATCCGGCGATCTCCTGGATCTCGTCGGCACAGTCGATCCCAAGGCGGGATGTGATCCTGGCGGCGCTGGCCAGGGCTTCCTCGATGGTCGAGTTGCTCACGCCGGGGTCTCCAGGTACTCGGCGGATCTCTTGTCGAGGCGCCTCAGGTCGGCCGCGGCATCTCGCCAGCGCTCGGCCAGAGCCACGGAGTCCTGGCGCTCCTTGTCCTTCGACGTGGCCGCTTCGAGGTAGGGGGCCCTGGCCATGTCCCCCGTTTGCCGGTTGACCTCCCAGAGCGTCTTGCAGACTCTGAAGGTCATCTCCTTGTCCAGGTTGCGCACCCGGACCCTGGCTTCGCGTTTGGTCTTTCCGATCCGGGGAACCTGCCGGCTGAGGAGGTGGACGCCCAGGCCGGAGGAGAGGAGGATCCAGATTACGTCGACGATGACCCCGCCAGGGACGAAGAAGAGCAGAACCATGGCTCCAACTTCACTGAGCAATACGACCGCAATCTCCCCCAGATGCTGGCACACCTTCGTCGCCAGGCCTCTGGGGTCGAAGCCGCCGACGTCGTCCAGGGGGGGGAGTTGCCGTCCGATCTCATGCCATTCCATGTCGAGGAGGCGGGTGACGGCTCTCTGGATGGTCTCCGCGCAGATCTCCGCTCGAGAATCCGGAAATATCTCCCGGAACCTGTCGTGGAGGTTCTGATTCAGTTCTGCCTTCCGGTCTTGCGAGAATCTGGCCAGGATCGAGTCAAAACCGAACTCGAGGGGGTGCTCGAACAGGTCGTCGATGAACACGTCGATCGCTTCCTGCAGGTCGTTGATGAATTCGCTGACGTGCTTGCCGACGATGTCCTCGATCCTGGCATCCAACCAGGGTACCTTGGGACCCAGGATCTCGTTGACCGTGTGCAGGGCCTGGCTCTGCTCGGCCTTGGCCTTCTCGGCCGCGCCGCTGGCCAGATCCGCCTCCTCGTCGGCCCCGGCCCGAAGCCTGCGGAAGACCTCGCGCAGGTCGGCCACCGTCCGGTGCTGGCGGGCCGTGCTGCCTTGTCCCGGGCCGATCAGGGCGTCCTGGATCGCCTCTTGCAGCAGGGCGTAGCCGGAATCTTCCAGGTCGGTCCTGGCTTGAGCGGCCTCACCAGCCTCGGCAGTCTCGAGTCGCTCCAGGGCCTCCAGGATCCGAGGCGAGGAGACGCCGATCGGCTCCCCCTCGAGCACATCGCCGAAGGCCTCCTTGGCTGCCCGGACGGAGTCTTCGGGGAGCGTCGCCAGGTCGACCCGGGTCACGGCGGCGACCATCTTCCGCTTGGTGCGCCGGAGTTGCTCGCACAGGACGAGCGAATCCTCGCCCCCGGGTTGCAGGCCGTTGAGGACCAGGATGGCGGCATCCGCCAGATGCAGGGATCGGAGGGTGGCCTTGTCGTCCTCGGCGTTGGCGCCCAGGCCCGGAGTGTCGATGATCACCAGGTCCCTGAGCAGATCGGCATTCACATACAGGAGCACCCGGACCCCGTGGCCGCTGGCCCGTTTCCCCTCTGGCGTGCGCTGGTCGGCATGCCGTGCAGCCTCGGCCAGGGAGCCCTGGAACACCACGTTCCCTTGGTGGTCAAGGACTTCACCGCGTTCCTCGGTAGCGAACCAGACCTCCGTGATGGCTCCGGTGGTCGGGGTGGCCCCTTCCGGTATCAGGCGCCGGCGGCCCAGCAGAGCGTTGATCAGGGCGCTCTTGCCGGCCTTGAACTCGCCGACGAAGGCCAAGCGGAAGGGTTCCTCGTAGCGCTTTCGGATCTCTTGGGTCCGGGCTGCGGCGGTGCCGAAGTCCAGTTCGGGCGTTTGCTTCCGCAACGGATCCAATGTGCGGTGTTCCAGAAGAACCCTCTCGATGTATTTCAGAAAGTCGCGGACTTCGCTCCGAGATGAGGACGAGGCGTAGGGAATCGGTATCGTGGGTCTCCTCGAGGGATCGTATAAGCCTCGAGGCTTCGAGAGGCTTCCCGGGTGACTCCTCCTGGCATGGGGCAATCTCTGTGCTCTTGTCTCCGAGATATCTCGAAGAATATTTCGCATCTTCTTTTGGCGTGACTGTGGGGCGGTGGTCCGTGGCTGCTCGCGTTCCCTGCTTGGCAGTGCCCGATCTCCACCATCTTTCGCAGGAATCTCCTGGGAAACATGCTGGATTCGCGGAGCGCGGGCCTCGGCGCCCCCCAGTGCCCCTCGCTCTTGCCCCCTCTCCACCCTCGCCACTTCCCCCCCCCCTCTCTCACCCCATCTCCCGCCCCCGGCAGCCTGCCGCCACCAGCTCGAGGCCTTCCGGGTGCAGGTCGAGGTTCGAGACGGCGGCCAGGCGCTGGTCGAAGGCCTGCCTGGCGCAGGCCAGGATTGCTCGGGCTCCGGCGCGGTCGGGGGGTGTCTGGCCGGTGGCCTCGGCTGCGGGCTGGCTGAGCCATCGGCTGAGGGCTTCGTCGTTGAGGCGCCAGGTGGCGCCGTCCTGCATCGAGACCATCGCCAGTTCCTGGCGCATCCGGCGCCCCTGGTCATTCTGCCAGCGCAGGATGGAGGCCACCACGGCCCTCCCGGGCAGGTCCGGGCACAGGGCCGCCCTCCCGTCGAAGTCCAGCTCGCCCGCCCGCGACAGGTAGAGGCGAAGCAGCGGGGATTCGGTGTCCAGCATCTCGACCGAGTCGTCGTTGCGGGCCACCTGGCGGCGGGTGGTGACGCGGGCGCGTCGGGCACGGCGCCCCAATTCGTCCGCCAGGTCCTGGGGCAGGCGCAGTTCCAGGGTCGAGCCCTGGTGGGTGCGGCCCAGGATCTCCACGCCCATGACCGCGCACATCCCCTCCACGAACGAGCGCAGGTGCTGGTCCGCCAGGTTCAGCTCGTTCCGGAACTCGCCCGCCCCGGTGCGGGCGGCCCAGGCGAAGAGCTCCCGCTGCCTCTCCACCGCCTGACGCGCGCGGTCCAGGGCTTCCTCCAGCATGGCCTCGGTCTGGTGGGGGGCCTGGTGGGCGGCAGCCTCCAGGATCTCCTCCACCTCCAGGACGTCGGCAAGCTGGCCGAGGATCTCGTCCTCCAGGCCGGGGCGGAATTCGCCTCCCAGGACCGAGAGGTCCTCGACCACCTTCTGGATCTTCCCATACAGGTCCACGGTGATCTTGGAGTCGAGCGTCTGCGGGGAATGGATGTTGAAGACCACCACCTGGCGCGTCTGGCCATAGCGGTACAGCCGTCCCACGCGCTGGACCAGCCGCATCGGGTTCCAGGGGAGGTCATAGTTGGCCATCACGTGGCAGCGGTCGTGCAGGTTCAGCCCTTCGCCGCCTGCCTCCGTGGAGATCAGGAACTGCACGCCCTCCTGGCCCCTGAAAGCCTGCACCACGGCCCTCCTCTCGTCGTGGTTGAGAGAGCCGTGCAGGGTCGCCACGCGGTCGGCCCCGAAGCGCTCGGCGAAGGCGCGACGGAGGTGTTCCTGGGTGGCCCGATACTCGGTGAAGACCAGCAGCTTCTCGTGCGGGTTCCTGGCCAGCAGATGCTCGACGAGGCCGTCCAGGAAGCGCTTCAGCTTGCGATCGCGGGGCAGCAGGGCGGCCGTCTGGGCCAGGACCTTTTCGAGGAGGGGCAGCTCGCCTTCGAAGAAGCCGGTGCTCTCGGCCTGTTGCTCTTCCCACTCGCCCTGGAACCTGGAGTCGAACTCTTCGCCCTCCGCCTCAGTCGGGGGGGAGCCGCTGCGAAGGCGCTCTCTTCGGCGTTCCAGGGCGCCGTGGATGGCCGCCACGCTGGAGGCCGCCAGCTTCCGGTAGGTGGTCATCACGAAGCCGATGGCCCGGCCGCGCATGCCCAACCGGGCTCCCGCCTGGTAGCCCCGGGTCAGGTAGGCCTGGAGGCGCTGGTTGAAGACCTCATCCTCGGGCGACCCCTCCACCTGCAACGCGTGAACGGTCTTCCCTTGGAAGAGCAGGCGCCCCTCGGCGTCGGTCACCTCGGCCTTGGAGTTGCGGATCACCAGGTCGCCGAGGATCTCCGGGTTGCCCCGCAGGGTGCGGATGCTGGCCTGGAGTTCGGGCCTCAGAAGCTCCAGAAGGGCCTGGAAGAGGTCCTCTCGGCCCTGGTGCGGTGTGGCCGTCAGAAGCAGCATGGCGTCGGTGCGGCCTCGCAGGTGTGCCGCCAGCCGGAACCTGTCGCTGGCCTCGAAGCGCGAGCCGCGTTGGTGCCGAGACAGCCTGTGGGCTTCGTCGAACACGACCAGGTCCCAGGGCTCGGCCTGGAGGAGGCGCTCCAGATGGCCTTCGGCCTTCAGGCGGTCGACCGAGGCGATGACCCGCTCGTGCAGCTTCCAGTGCCCCACATCGTGGATCTCGAAGTCCCGACCGTAGACCTGGAAGTCGCGGAAGGCGAACTTGTCGGCCAGCTCCTCCTGCCATTGGCGCGTCAGGCCCGCCGGGCAGGCGATCAGGATGCGTCGGAACGAGCCGCGCTGGCGCAGGGCGGCCAGGAGCATGCCGACCTCGATGGTCTTGCCCAGACCCACGTCCTCCGCGATCATCCAGTTCAGGTTTCCGGAGGCCAGGATGTGGTGGACCAGGTTCACCTGGTGGGGGAGGGGGTCGATGTCCAGGGTGGAGAGGGCCCCGGTGTTCTCGTTCCACAATTCCAGGGCCCGCGCCAGGCAGCGCAGACGCAATCGCTCGGAGTTCCCGGGCGGCCCGAAGAGCCCGCGCTCGAAGCGCTCCTCGACTCCGCTGATCTGGCGGAGGTTCTCGAAGGGGAGCCAGGCCCGGTGGCCGGAGGCCTGGAATTCGACCAGGACCTGATCTCGCCCGCCCAGCACCCGGCTCTCCAGGACGATCCCCTCGCCCAGGGAGGGGCGCGTGCGGGAGCGCGGGATGTCCTGGACCGACATGCCCAGCAGGAAGCCGGAACCCAGCTCTTCCGGGCGATGCCAGCTCAGGTTCGGGGGGCGCAGCCACTGGACCAGGATCCGGGTCTCGCCGTCCTGCAGGGTGGTCTCGCGGACGACCCCGGGTCCGTCGCCGTCGGTTCTGGAAACCCAGCAGCCGGCGAGCGGGGTGAGTCTCTTCAGGGGCATCATCCGACCTCGATCTCGAAGGTGAGTTGGAGAGCCTTGGGGGATTTCTGGTCAGGGGCTCGTTTGCGGGATCCGTTCGTGCGGGCGGCCCTGGCGCCTTTGGAGGGTGGCTGTGCTCGGGCGTGGGTTCCGCCGATGGATCCCCCCTTGAGCCGGATCGAGCACGCCCTGGTTCCCCCCGGAGTGCGGGGCCAGCGGAGCGGCAGGACCTTCTCATTGGCCGCCAGATCATTGCGGACGTAGTATTCGAAGGCTTTCCAGCGCCGATGGATCCTGGGGTCGGAATACCACTCGTCGTGGAGCTCCTCGAGGTAGGTCTGCAGCCGTTCTGGCCCCGGGCCCGTCATCGCGAGGCGCAGTGAGAACCTCCACCCAGGACAGGGGGAGGGATGGTAACCCCTGGGAGGCCTCCCAGTGGGCAGGGTCATGAACTCGGGGTGCTCCAGCCAGATGGCTCGTACCAGGCAGGCGGTCTCCAGCACCTCGCTGGAGCAACCCTCCCGGATCGCCTGCCACAAGGCGGCGCGGGTCGCTCCGTGCTGGCAGGATTCCAGGATCCGGGCCAGGCGAGGGATGTCCACGGAGGGCCAGCCTGCCTG
Organism: bacterium UBP9_UBA1432; assembly: GCA_002329445.1. GTDB lineage: Bacteria > Vulcanimicrobiota > Xenobia > Xenobiales > Xenobiaceae > Xenobium > Xenobium purgamenti. Next base: position 10,552 of record DCTU01000081.1, on the reverse strand, counting down.
GTCGGCCCAGTGAGTGGCCAGGATTTCGGCGCGCTGTCTCTGGTCCAGCGGACGCTCCACGGCGACTTCGCCCAGGTCCGGGCGGCTTGGAGCCGACTCGGCCTCGGGGGCCGACGGTGCCAGATCCAGCCAATCGGGTTCGGGATAGTCCGGCCAGGCAGGAGGGCCTGCCACTTCCTCAT
>DCTU01000081.1:137-10341 GCA_002329445.1 bacterium UBP9_UBA1432 | reverse complement strand
CGCGGCAAGTCGGGGGGAACGTCCTTTGCTGGACCCTGAACCGGTGCCAGGCGAGTGGGCGTGCCGCCCCGTTGGAGCGGTTCTGTTGGCAGGATCACGGGGGCATCGTCTTGGAGTTGGCGTGCCGGACGGGGCTCAGGTGCTTGCTCCTGGAACCAGGGTGCTGGCAGGGCCTCCGGCGCATCAATCTGGAGTCGGTCTGTCGGCTGGGCCTTGTGGGCTTGGTCAAGGTCCTGATGGAACGGCTGGACCGGGAACGATTCGTCCTGGGTCCGGTCTGTTCGCTGGACCTCAGGGGCCTCGTGCAGGATCCCGGTCATCGGGCCGCTCTCGACCAGGATGAGGGGCTCCTGGGCCTTCCCCTCTTGGGTGGTCAGCCGGGCGGACTCCACTTCTGCTCGGGGAGGCGCGAGGAGTCTGGAAGTCTCCGGGCAGGCTTGCTGGTTTGACGCTGCCTGGAAAGACGCCGGACTGTCGAGTGCGTTGCGCCGCTCCTGGATCACGCGCTGACGATCTTCGGCATAGGCCAGCGCCTCGAGATCCTCGGCTGCGGCCAGTTCTTCGCGTTTGCGGTCCGAGTCTTGGAGTCCGAGCCCCTGGGAGAGCCTCTTCAGGGTCTCTTTGAACCAGCCCATCCCGGGTTCGCTCCTTCCCGAACGTGTGATGGCTCCAGGCTAGCAAGGGGCGGTGACACAAAGTGTCATCGACGGGGCGGCGCTGATGCAGCGGCTTGGCGGGGGAGACGTGTCGGCTTGGGGGGGGGCTTGTGACCAACCGCTTCGCCCCCCCGCTCTCCCTCATGTTTCGCAGGAGATTCCTGGGAAGCATGGTGGATCGCGGGGGCGGGGGGGCGGCGGCAGCGGCTCAGTCTTCCCGGTCGATGTCCAGGGCTCCCGAGAGGTCCAGGCCCAGGGCGCCCAACTGGCGGGGGCCGTTGACCGCGGGAACCACCAGGGTTTCGCCCAGTTGGGTCACCTGGTCGAATCCGGTGTAGGGGACGCCTTCCAGGATCACGTGGGCCTCCGGGCAGCGGACGGCCAGGTTGCGGTCGGCGGCGAAACCCATCTGCGAGAGCACCACCACCACGGACTGATCCACGTCCACTTCCTCCAGGGCCTGTTCCAGGGCCTCTTCGGGAGGGATCAGCGCGGTGTTGCGGGGAGGATCCGGCCAGGCCAGGCCGACCAGGGCCACGTCGATCTCGCCACAGCGCACCTTGTGGACCCGGTGGAACATGGAGCCTTCGCCGGAACCCCGCCAGTTCGAAGCCAGGAAGGGGAACTCGGCCAGCGCCGCCATCCGTTCCAGCGCCGAACCGTCCGCGGCTTCCGCTCGGCCGGGTACGGTGGCGGCGAACCTCAGGTGGTTCATGACCTCGATCTGGGGAGCGCCCGCATGGGGGCCGGGCCGGCTCTGGCCGCTGAAGTCGCCGGTGTCCACCAGCAGCATCTGCGGGCTCTCGGCCCGCTGGTTCTTGATGACCGTGGCCAGGTAGGGCAGGGCCTGGAGGTCTCCCTGGAGGTTTCCCGTGTAGCGGATCTCCAGGCGCGTGGAGTCCTTCCAGCCGATGCGGAACTTGTCGCTCATGGGGACGGCGCTTCGCTTTCCAGGGCCGGTTGCCTGCAGGGAAGGCCCGGGTGGATGCGAAACCTCGAGAATCGCCAAGTCGGAGGGGCCCCATGTCTGAAATTCGTCGCATCGCTCTTTGCACCGGTGGGGGAGACGCCCCCGGTCTGAACGCCGTCCTCCGGGCGGCCGTGGTCAGCGCCTTGAATCGGGGTTGGGAGTGCCTGGGCATCCGGGACGGATTCAACGGCCTGCTCAACCCGGGCGAGTATGGAGGGCAGGGCGTCATCCAGATGGGCCGCGAGGCCGTGCGGGGGATCACCCACCTGGGCGGGACCATCCTGGGCACGACCAACAAGGGCAATCCCCTGAAGTTCCCCGTGCAGGGGCCGGATGGCAACTGGACCGAGGTGGACCGCGGCGACGAGGTGGTCGGAGGCCTCCGCGACCTCGGGGTGGATGCCCTGATCTCGGTCGGGGGCGACGGCTCGCTGGCGATCGCCCACGCCCTGGCCCAGCGCGGTGTGCGCGTGGTCGGAGTGCCCAAGACCATCGACAACGACCTGGAGGGGACGGTGGCGACGTTCGGCTTCGACACCGCCGTCGAGTTCGCCACCGAGTGCCTGGACCGGCTGCATTCCACCGCCGCCGCCCATGGGCGGGTCATCGTGGTCGAGGTGATGGGGCGCTATGCCGGATGGATTGCCTTGCACGCCGGGGTGGCCGGGACGGCCGACGTGATCCTGATCCCCGAGATTCCCTACGACATGCAGAAGGTCGCGGACAAGATTCGGGACCGCCACGATCGCGAGAAGAAGGCCTTCAGCATCGTGATCGTCGCCGAGGGGGCCCACCCGGCGGGAGGCACCGTGTCCGTGGTCGGGCGCGAGCCAGGCCGCCTGGAGCGCCTGGGTGGGGCCGGCGAGAAGGTGGCCGCCGAGGTCCAGGCCATGACCGGACTGGAGACCCGCTGCGTGGTCCTGGGGCACCTGCTGCGCGGAGGCTCGCCCACCTCGATGGACCGCCTGCTCTCGCTGCGCTTCGGCTCGGCGGCGGTGCGGGCCCTGGCCGAGGGCATGACCGACGTGATGGTGGCCCTGGACCCGCCCCTGGTCCGCTATGTCCCCCTGGAACGCTGCGTCAGCCGGATGAAGCGGGTTCCCCTGGACGGAGACACGGTGGTGACCGCCAGGGACCTGGGAGTCTCCTTCGGCGACTGAGGGGTTTCGGCTCGGGTTCCTGAAGGCTCCTAGAACCCGGGCCGGATGCCCAGCTTGATCGCCTCCCCGTTGCTGAGGGTCTCGAAGATCCTGCGGAACTCCGAGAGCGGGTGGATCCCGGTGATCAACTCCGAGACCTGCAAGGCTCCGCTGGTCAGCAACTGGTAGGACTCGCGCACGGCGTCCGGGGTGAAGTGGAAGACCCCCTTGACGGTCAGGCCATCCATCAACATCCGTTCCATGGGGATCCGGACCTTGCTGCCCGAGGCGCACCCGCCGAAGAGCATCACGTGTCCGCCCCGGCGGGCCATGGCGATCGACTTCTCCCAGACCTGGGGGTGCCCCGCGCACTCGATCACCACGTCGGCGCCGCGCCCGTCGGTCAGGTGGTGCACCCGGTCCAGGACGTCTTCGCTGGTCTCGTCGACCACCACGTCGGCTCCCAGGCGTCGGGCAGTGGCCAGGCGCATCTTGCGGCGTCCCACCATGACGATCCGCCCGGCACCGCGCAGACGGGCCAGCATCAGGTGCAGAAGGCCGATCGGGCCGGCTCCGATGATCACCACGGTGTCGCGCGAGTCGAGAGGCAGGTGCTGTCCGCCGTACACCACGCAGCTCAACGGCTCCAACACGGCCCCCTCCATATAGGAGAGGCTCTCCGGCTTGAGAAACATGTTCTGGGCCACGATGTGGGCGGGGACCCGGATGTACTCCGCAAAGGCGCCGAGCATCATGGTGCGCATGGTATAGTCGCACAGGTTTCCGAAGCCGCGTCGGCAGTGGGGGCACTCCCCGCAGGGGGCCGTCGGAGCGACCAGGACCGCCTGCCCCTTCTGGAAACGGGTCACCCCCGGGCCCACCTCCCAGACGTCCCCGGAGAACTCGTGGCCGAACGGGGTGGGCATCGGGAATTTCGGGTGCCCCCGCCGGTAGGTCTTGAGATCCGTTCCGCAGGTCAGGGCTGCCTGGATCTTGATGACGACCTCGCCAGGCCCCGCCTGGGGAGGATCGACGTTCCGGAGAGCCAGGCTTCCCGGGTTGAGAAGGACCAGTTGTTGCATCTTGACCTCGAACCCCCGAAGGGCGCGCAGGACCAGATCTCCGGTCCCGGCGCCCGCAGAAGGGTCCCCTCGGCATTGGAGGGCCAGGGGGCCTTCGCTGGATTATACACGATCCATGAAAGAGGCCAGCCCGTCAAGTCTCTGGGCCTTCCCGGGTGCTGATCCTCAGCGCCGGTCCTGGAGGCCGGCGCATGCCGGGGATGTCTTCCGGTAAGAGGCTTGCCGGCGCGGACGCGAGCCCTATCCCCGGCCGCCCACCTACGCCGTCCGCGCTTTGCCCACACCGCCCACAGCCCCGACGGCGACGACCCTTCGAAAGTGGGTGTTCACCAGCGAGTCGCTGGCGAAAGTCGGGGGAGGAGAAGCGAAAGCCCATCGCAACGGCGGTCTTCGCTCGTCGGCCAGTGGTGTTCGCCAGTGACTTGCTGGCGAAAGCCGAGAGTTGCTGACGAGATGACCTCCTCCGCCGTCCGCGCGTTGAAAGCTCGCCGGCCCCGGCCGCCCGGAAAAGCAGATGAGCCGAGCCACCCTCGGCGGGGCGCTCGGCTCATCGGACGGGGCTCAAGCCCGGAAGGTCAGCCTCGAGCCTGCAGGTAGTTCTGGTTGGCCTGGTTCCAGTCGACCACGTGCCACCAGGCTGTGACGTATTCAGGTCGCCGGTTCTGGTACTTCAGGTAGTAGGCGTGTTCCCAGACATCCAGGCCCAGGATGGGGGTCTTGCCCTCCATCAGGGGGTTGTCCTGGTTGGCGCTGGAGGTGATGGACAGGCCCTTCTCGTCCAGGACCAGCCAGGCCCAGCCGGAACCGAAGCGCTTGGCGGCCGCCTCACCGAAGAGGCGCTTGAAGTCTTCGAAGCTGCCGAAGGTGGACTTGATGGCCTGGCCCAGCTCGCCGGTCGGCTCTCCGCCGCCCTGCGGGCTCATCAGCTTCCAGAACATCGAGTGGTTGTAGTGTCCACCGCCGTTGTTGCGGACAGCCGTGCGGATGCCCTCGGGCAGCTTCTCGAGGTTTGCGCAGATCCACTCCAGGCTCTTCCCCGCGGCCTCGGGGTGTCCCTGGAGGGCGGCGTTGAGGTTGTTCACGTAGCCGGCGTGGTGCTTGCCGTGGTGGACCTGCATGGTCATCGTGTCGATATGGGGCTCCAGCGCGTCGGCGGCGTAGGGAAGCGCAGGAAGGGTGAAGGCCTGTTCGGTGTGGGTGTTCATCAAGGTCCTCCTGGATCAATCCTCGGGGCGCGCCGGTGTCCCGGTCGTCCCAGGTCGTTCAGTCCGCCTATACCCCGGTTGGCCCGGCGGAAAACTCTTGAGCTGGCTCGGGATGGNNGAGGTCTCCCCCTGCGCCCGCAAAGGGCATCAGCCCGGCGGGTTCGGCCCGGGCCTCTGCTTCCCCCGCACGAGGTCCCGGCCTGCCCCATCGGGCTGATATGTCGATCCTAGGGCAGGGTCCTGCCAGAAGTTGTCAGGGGGAGCGTCTCTTCGAGGATCTTCCGGGCCGCTTCGGGAAAATCCTCAGCCACCTGCACACCGACAGGGGCTTCCGCCCGCAAGGCCTCCTGCTCCCGGCCGTGGCCCGTGCGGACCAGGATGGCGCGGCACCCCATCCTCAACGGCCCCTCCAGGTCGCTCCACTTGTCACCCACTGCCCAGGAGGCCGAAAGGTCCAGCCCGAGCCGGGCCGTGGCAGCTTCCATCATGCCCGTGGCGGGTTTGCGGCAGGTGCAGGACCTGCGGTAGTGGGGAGGTCCATGATCGGGGTGGTGGGGGCAGTAGTGCAGCGCGTCCAGGCTCACGCCCGCGGACGCCAGGCGGTCGGTCAGGGCGGCGTGGAGCTCTTGAAGGGTCTCTTCGGTCAGCAGGCCCCGGGCCACCCCGGACTGGTTGGTCAGCAGGACCAGGGCGAACCCCGCGGCCTGCAGCGAACGCAGGGCCTCAGGCACCCCGGGAAGGAACCGCAGGTCCTCGACCCGGCTCAGGTAGTGGACCTCCTCGATAAGGGTCCCGTCGCGGTCCAGGAAGATGGCGGCTGGCATGGGACCTTGGTTTCTCTGCCCATGCAGCCGGGCCTGCCGCGCAGGAGGGTGGACGGTGGGCGGGAACCAGGGCGCCGTGCGAATCCTGATCGACGGTCGGATGTTCCGGGGCCGGATGCATGGGCTGGCCCGCTATGTCTTCGCCACCCTGCAGGCCATGGCGCGCGGGGCTCCCGACTGGCATTTCGGCGTGCTCGAGCGCGAGGGGGCCTTTGCCGATCTGGCTGCGGAACTGCCCAATGTCGAGCCGGTCCCGGTCCAGGCGGACCCCTTCACGCTGGCGGAGCACCTGGAGCTCCCTCGCCGGGTGGCCGAATGGAACCCGGCCCTCTTCCATGCTCCGACCATCGCCGTCCCTTCTGGAATCCGCTGCCGGCTGGTGGCGACGGTCCCCGACCTGACCCCCTTCCATTTCCCGCGCCGGGGATGGGAGCGGCTGTACTTCCGCTGGGTTCTGGCTCCGGCCCTGCGCCGGGCCCGGGGGGTCCTGGTCTACTCCCAGCACACCGCAGGCGACCTGGTCGAGAACCTGGGGATCCTCCGCGAGAGGATCACGGTCACCGGGTTGGGCGTCGACCCGGCCCTGGCCCGCGCCGTCGCCCCCGCGGCCCTGGTCGACCTGAGGAAGCGCCTGGGACTGGAAGACGGCTATGTCCTGTGCCTGGCCAATCCCAAACCTCACAAGAACGTCGAGGTGCTGCTGAAGGCCTGGGACAAGGCCCGCCCGCAGGCGGATCTGGCCCTGGTCTGCCCGCGCGCAGCCTGGTTGGACGAGGTCCTGGTCTCGGCCCACCGGGTGCGCCGGTTGGACCACGTCGCCGAGGAGGATCTCCCGGCGCTCTATCAGGGCGCGCGCCTGCTGGTCATCCCCTCCCTGTACGAGGGCTTCGGACTGCCCGCGGCCGAGGCCATGGCGGCCGGAACCCCGGTCATCGCAGCTCGTGCGGCCTCCCTGCCGGAGGTGGTCGGTCAGGACGGCTGGCTCTTCGACCCCAAGGATCCTGCGGACCTGGCCTGGGCCCTGGCCAACCTGCTTCACGATCCCGAACGCCGCGCCGAGTTGTCGCGTCGGGGCCGGGAGCGTGCCGCTCGCTGGACATGGGAGGAGGCGGCCCGGACCCACCTGCGGGTCTATCGCGAGGCGCTTCGGTAGGACAATCTGCTGCCAGGCCGAATGGGGCGCCCTTCGAGGAGGTTCCATTTGCGCGTCCTTGTCACGGGAATCGCCGGAATGGCTGGCAGCCACCTGGCCGAGTATCTGGTGGAGCACGTCCGGGAGGCGGAGATCTTCGGTTCGGTCCGCCCCGGCGGTTCCACCGGAAACCTCTCCCGGATCTCCGACCGCGTGCACCTGGTCGAGTGCGACGTCTGCAGCGTCTCCTCGGTGGAGGAGATGCTGACCGGGTGTCAGCCGGATCGCATCTTCCACCTGGCCGGGCAGTCCAGCGTCCCGGTCTCCTTCCGTCAGCCGCACGAGACTTTGAAGACCAACATCAACGGTCTGGTCAACCTCCTCGAGGTCCTGCGTCGCCAGAGGCCGGAGTGCCGGGTCCTGGTTCCGGGAACCTCCGAAGAGTATGGAGCCCAGGGCGGAGTGCTGGACGAGGGCGCTCCCTTGTTGCCCTTGTCGCCCTACGCCCTGTCCAAGGCGATCCAGGACCTGGCGGCCTTTCAATATGCCCGGAGCTACAAGCTCCACATCGTCCGGACCCGAGCCTTCAACCACACGGGCCCGCGCCGCCCCACCCTGTACGCCGAGGCCGATTTTGCGGCCCAGATCGTCCGGGTCGAATGCGGAGCCCAGGACACGGTCCGGGTCGGCAACCTCGATGCCGTCCGCGACTTCTCCGATGTCCGGGACGTCGTGCGGGGCTACTGGATGGCCCTGGAACAGGGGCCGGCCGGTGAGGTCTACAATCTGTGCTCGGGAGTCGGTCGTTCCATCCGGGAAGTCCTGGAGGGACTCCTGGCCCGGAGTGCCACCACGCCCCGGGTGGTCTTCGACCCCGAACGTCTGCGCCCCAGCGATCCCCCCCGGATTGTGGGGAATGGCTCGAAGTTCCGGGAGCTGACGGGTTGGAAGCCCGAGATCCCTTTCGAGCAGACCCTGGCCGATATCTTGAAGGAACAGCGTGACCTGGCCCGTGCCCGGTCCCAGAACCAGGAGAGTGACCCGTCGTGAATGTCTTGATCACTGGAATAACCGGATTCGTCGGCTCGCACATGGCCGAGTTCTGCCTGGACCAGGGCGTGAAGGTCTTCGGCACCGTGCGCTGGCGCAGCCAGATGGAGAACGTGGTGGGGATCCAGGATCGGGTGCACCTGGTCGAGTGCGACCTCACGGATGCGACCTCGGTGCAGCGGATGATCGCCCAGGTCCAGCCCGACCGGGTCTTCCATCTGGCGGCACAGAGCTTCGTGCCCACCTCCTGGCATGCCCCGCAAGAGACCCTCAACACCAACATCATCTCGCAGTTGAACCTCTTCGAGGCCCTGCGGGAGACCTCGACCCGGATCCAGTTGGCGGGGTCCTCCGAGGAATACGGCCTGGTTCTGCCCGACGAGGTGCCCATCCGGGAGGAGAATCCCCTGCGTCCTCTTTCGCCCTACGGGGTCAGCAAGGTGGCCCAGGACATGCTGGGCTACCAGTACCATCAGTCCTACGGCATGCACATCATCCGGACCCGAGCCTTCAACCACACGGGCCCCCGTCGCGGTCACGTCTTCGTCGAGTCGAACTTCGCCCGCCAGGTGGCCATGATCGAAAAGGGGACCCAGGAACCGGTGGTCCGGGTCGGCAACCTCGAAGCCCGGCGGGACTACACCGATGTCCGGGACATCGTGAGGGCCTACTGGATGTCCCTGGAGGGATGCGTTCCCGGCGAGGTCTACAACATCTGTCAGGGCAACTGCTGGCGCATCAAGGACGTCCTGGACTTCCTGCTGTCGTGCAGTCGGGTCAAGGTGACGGTCGAGACCGACCCGGCGCGGCTGCGCCCCTCGGACGTCCAGGTGCTTCAGGGCAGCGCCGAGCGCTTCCACGCCGCCACCGGATGGGTCCCCGAGATTCCCCTGGAGAAGACCTTCGAAGACCTGCTGGACTACTGGCGGGCCAGGGTCTGAATCTGCCGCCTACCGTGGCATTCGGACGCCGATTCAGGCCCGTCTGCTTCGTCAGGCGCACCTCTGCGGTGCTCACGTAGGCTCCAGCTACGCTGCGCTCCTCGAGGCACGCCTTCCTTGCATCCGAGCCCGTCTCGACGCCCTCGGTGCTCACGCCAGGCGGCGCATTCAGGCCAGGGTCTGAGCCTCGTCGGAGAGGGGTCCGGCCGGTCTCCGGCCGGACCTCAGCGCCGCGAGGGCGCGGCCGTCTGGATTCGGGCCAGCCACGCCCAGGTCTTCTCCAGACCCTCCGCCAGCGGGATCCGGGGGGCCCACCCCAACAGGTTCTGAGCCCGGGTGATGTCGGGGCAGCGTCGGCGGGGGTCGTCTCCGGGCAGGTCGCAGTGGACGATGCGGGCCCGGCGTCCGGTCACCTGCTCGGCCTTGGCCAGCAGATCCAGGATGGTGAACTCGTCCGGATTCCCCAGGTTGATCGGTCCCGTCTGACGGCTGTCGGTCATGGCCAGCAGGCCGGCTACCAGGTCCGACACGTAGCAGAAGCTGCGGGTCTGCTGTCCGTTGCCGTAGATGGTCAGGGGCGTCCCGTCGCGCAGGGCGACCAGGAAGCTGGTCACGACCCGTCCGTCATCCGGCTGCATCCTGGGACCATAGGTGTTGAAGATCCGCACGATCCCGACGGGGAGGTCGTGAACCCGTCCGTAGTGGATCGTCAGGGCCTCCGCGAAGCGCTTGGCCTCGTTGTACATCGATCGGGGCCCCACGGGACTGACGCTGCCCCGATAGTCCTCGGTCTGCGGGTGGACCTCCGCGTCGCCGTAGACTTCCGAGGTGGACGCCAGGATGAACCGGGCCCCGTGGACCCGAGCCAGCTCCAGCGCGTGGCGGGTCCCTCTGGAGTTGACCTCCAGGGTCTGCAGGGGGCGGGCCTGGTAGGCCGGGGGCGAAGCTGGACTGGCCAGGTGGACCACCGCATCGAAGGGACCGTGCAGCTCCAGCGGGTGGCACATGTCGTGCTCGAGAAGGTCCATCGGCAGACCCGCCAGGTTCTCTCGGCGGCCCGTGCTGAAATCGTCCACCGCGACGACCTGGTCCCCTCGATCCAGGAAGGCGCGGCACAGGTGGGAGCCGATGAAACCGGCTCCTCCGGTGACCAGAATGCGCATCGCGCCCCATTCCAGCCGGCGCCCGGTGTCCCTGCATCGACT
>DCTU01000081.1:0-120 GCA_002329445.1 bacterium UBP9_UBA1432 | reverse complement strand
GTGTCCACCCGGGCTCCCTCGCATCCCAGGGCGGCGAGCACTTCCCCGGAGGTTCCGTCCGGCAGATCGGTTCGCTTCGGAGCAGGGGAGAGGTGGATGCCCAGGGCGTCCAGGACATCC
>DCTU01000242.1:2899-5702 GCA_002329445.1 bacterium UBP9_UBA1432 | reverse complement strand
GAGACCATCCTGGCCGGGGAACCAACCCGCCTCCCCCTGGTGGCGGTGGCCCGGGCCCTGGGATTCACCCAGAAGTCCAGCCCCGAGATCGGGACCATCGACCTGCTCTCCCCGCAAGCCGTGAAGGCCAAAGAGCGGATCCCCCAGACCCACGAGGGCGGGCGGGACTACCAGTTCGCCAAGGTTGCCACCGCCCGGATCCTCGCCGAAGTGGGACGGGATGGAGATCCCGAGCAGGCGGCACGGGTCACGCGCATCGGCAACGATCTGGTGGCGGTCTCGCGGATGCCCAGTTTGTTCTGGCACTTCCACGTGCTGGCCGACTCCAGTCCCGATGCCTTCACTCCGGGTCCAGGATTCGTCCTGGTCACCCGAGGCCTGCTGGATCTGGGCCTCGAAGACGACGAACTGGCGGGCATCCTGGCCCACGAGATCGCCCACGGAACCCTGCGCGACCACGAGAAGCGGCTCCACCGCACCGAGAACATGCAGATCCTGGAAGGCGAGGCCGGAGATTTGAAGGAGATGGAATCCAGACTGCTGGATCGAATCCGTGCCCTGCAAACCAGCGAAAGGACGCTGATTGCAAACTGCCGGCTGGCTCAACAGTATGGCGACTCGGGTGCGTACTTCTCATTCTCCAGCCAACTGAGCGCCTGCCAGGACGAGCTGAACCGATTGCTGTCGCAACTCAAGAAGGTCCAGGCCCGCCGGGTCCAAAACGCCCAGGACTGGCGCCACAACGAGAATCAGGTCAACAGCCCCTTCTGGAAGAATGCCAGGGAACTGGACGCCGACGTCCAGGGGATGCGCCTGGCCGTCGAGGCAGGCTTCTCGGCGGAGGGGCTGCGGCGGGGACTGCTGAAAGTCAGCCAGGCTGGCTACCAGAGATTCGGGGAATCCTCGCTTCGGTCAGATCTGGAAGGCAGTGCAACCCATCCCCCGCTGCCAACCCGACTTCAGCTCCTGGAGAAGGTGCTGCAGGACTGGAAGAACTCGGGGTGGAGCCGCTGAGCCCGGTCCCCCAGAATCTGGTCGGCAACCGCGCGAAAGCCGTCCAGGAGCGGAGGAAGGTCCTCGGCCAGGGCCCAGCCGACCAGGTGCAGGGGACCTTCAGGCCTTCCCGGGATTTGCTGTTCGTGAAGCAGCAAAGCCTGATCCTGGATCAGCACGACCGCCAGCCTCTCCCGGATGACCCGATCTCCTGACCCTCGGGTTGCCTCGGCCAGGGTCCGGTAGCTCGGGGGGCGAGCCGGGGGGGCCGGGCTGGCCGCCATCGGAAGGGTCAGGATCAGTCGAGGCAGAATTCGCCCCTGACCGGTTCGCGGCTCGAACAAGACCAGTTCGGCGCCTCTGGCGGAGGGCGTCCCCCGCCATCCTCGCGGGGGACGCAGGACCAGGCCGGTCCTGGGTTCGCGAACCGGGACCGGGTCAAGCGCCGGGAGGACAGGCGAAGGAGTTGGCGGATCACCCAGCATGAAGACCCTGGAGGCAACCTGCATCCGCTCACGTCCCGAGAGAAGCAGGACCAGCCTGGTTCCAGGAACGAGTTCCCGCGCCGAGAGGAGTGAACCCTCCACGCTCAGGATGCGGCTGCGCTGGGGGTCCAGGAAGCATTCCAGGGGTTCACCCGCGAGGGTCTCCCCTCTCAGGGTTGGACCCGAGGCCGAATAGTCCAGGAAGATCGCGTTGACCAGGGTCTGGTCGGGGGCATCGCGGGTGCGAAAATCAGGTCTTCGCTCCTGCCCCCCCACGCCATAGCGCAGCATGGTCTCCAGGACGGCAGGCGGCACTGACGCACGCTGCGCGCAAGCTTCAGGGGCCAGCACCCGGCTCGCCCCCAGGAGCAGAATCCAGACAAGGAGGATGGACTGGATCTTCACTCTGGGCCTCCCCTCCGCCCTCGCCCGTCTCGAAACGGAGACGCCAGCCCCGGCGTAAACCGCTGGGGCTGGCGTCCGAAGCCCGCGGCCGGCCCGGAAGGACCAGCCGCGAAACCTCCTCAGGCCAGTCGACGCGGCATGTCACGCGTCGCCAGGTGGCGCAAGGTCCCGGCCGGGTCGGCGAAGCGGGTCAACAGGATCATGGCCGCAATCACGAAGGGCTTGTGGCCGGCTTCGCGATACGTGTCGAGGCGGTAGCGCTCGAAGACCGAGGCCGAGACCTCGCCTTCCTTGCAGCTCACATCCGTGATGTCGGCAGGCAGGCAGTGACAGTACAGCGCCTTGCCGTCCCGGGTGTGCTTCATCATCTCCTCGGTGCACTCCCAGTCCTTGTGACGAGCGTTCTCGGCCAGGGCAGCCTGCTCCAGCTCCTTGAGCTCAGCCGCGCGGCCACCGCGCAGCAGCTCGGTGCGCTTCTGCATCACGTGCATCGGAGCCCAGCTCTTGGGGTAGACGATGTCCGCTCCCTGGAAGGCCTCGGCCATGGAGTGCACGACCTCGAACTTCCCGCCCGATTCGGCAGCGAAGCGGCGTGCGGCCTGGACCGGCTCGTCCACCAGGTCGTAGCCCTCGGGGTAGGCCAGGCTGACGTCCATCCCAAAGCGACTCATCAGGCCGATGATGCCCTGGGGAACCGAGAGCGGCTTGCCATAGGAGGGCGAGTAGGCCCAGGTCATGGCGATCTTCTTGCCCCGCAGGTTCTCGACGCCACCGTAGTAGTCGATCAGGTGACGAAGGTCGGCCAGGGCCTGGGTGGGGTGGTCCAGGTCGCACTGCAGGTTGACAACCGAGGGGCGCTGGGCCAGCACTCCGGCTTCGAAGCTCTCCTGCACCGACTCGGCCACTTCGGCCTGGTAGCG
>DCTU01000242.1:0-2870 GCA_002329445.1 bacterium UBP9_UBA1432 | reverse complement strand
TGGGAGACCTGCGAGGTGGACTCGTCGAGTTCCTCGGTCATGAGGCCCAGCATGTTGCAGGCCGAACGGAACGAGTAACGGGTCCGGGTGGACTTGTCGCGGAAGATCGAGATGCCCAGCCCGGTGTCGAAGAGGCGGACGGACTTGCCGGCCCGGTTCAGGCGCTGCAAAGCCTCGGCCACCAGCAGGACGGCGCGGATGTGCTCGGCGGGGTTGCGCCAGGTGATCAGGAAACTGCCGTTGTGCAGATTGGTCGGGGTCTGTTCGAGGGCAGCGATCAACTGCTGCACTTTGTCCTGGGTCATGGTTTCAGCCATGGCGATAAGCACTCTCCTGGAAGCCCGGCTGGCATGTGCCAACTGGAATGATGTAGACCGCCCTCGTTCTCCGCCTGCTCTCAGGACCCCTCCAAGGCCGCAGGGGACCTGGCGGAAGTCGGCTTTAGTAGACGAATTGCCGGACGTCGTAATGGCTGATGACAGGGCCCTCCGGGTATGCTGGGAACCTCAGTCGGGCCCGCAACTCGCGGCTCTGCTCGCGGCAGGCCCGTCGATCCAGCAGGCCGGCCGTCCCCTCCAAGACGTAGGCCGAGCGGGGATCCGGTTCGAACTCCGAGAGGCTGATCCGGTCTCCCGCGTCCAGGGGAAGCCGGTTGAGCAGATCTGCCGTCTTCTCGACATGCTCCTCGGCCAGGGCCGGTCCACCCACCCCGGTCATGACGATCACCCCAACCCGGATCCCGGCTGCCTTGAGGAGCCCCACCAGGTCCTCTGCCTGGGCGGCGCTGCCAGGCTTGCGCAGCAGTCGCAGGACCCGGTCGCTCCCCGTCTCGATCCCCAGGTGCAGGGAATCCAGTCCCAGTTCAGACAGCTCGCGCCAGACCTCCGGGGTGCGCCGGAGGGTGCTGAAGGTGTCCAGGAAGGACGAGAATCCCAACAGGTGGCCGGGCTGGAACACGGGATCTGCCGCGCGCGGTGCCTCCAGGCGACGGCGCAACCAGCCCAGGGCCGCCAACAGGTGGGAGTCCGGAAGGCCGGCTGCGTTGGCATCCGCCAGGAAGATCCCGCGGCGCCAGGAAAGGCCTGCCCCCATGAAGGCCAGGGCCTGCTCGACGTGCCAGGTGAACTCCTCCTGGGAGAGCACGCGGTAGGGGCGCTCCTTGTAGAAGGTGCAGAACGAACAGCGATTGTAGCTGCAGCCCTCCGTCAACTGAAGCACCAGGGATCGGTACTGATCCGGCGGCAGGATCATGATCGGGCGCCAGATGTTCCTGAAACGCGCGGCGTCCAGATTCGCGTCGAGTTCCACGGCCCGGCGCAAGGGCTGCGGGCGTCCCAGGAGCCGCCAGCCTTCCTCCAGAAGCGCGCGCACGTGCCCCAACTCGGCGGCCTGCTCCTCCGAATCGAGCCGACGCACCGACTGTTCCCAACCCTCCCGACCTGGTGCCCGGACCAGCTTCAAGACCGAACCGTCAAGCCCCCGGCGATGAACGGCCCCGTCCCGGACCCAGGAGACGGGACGACCGGCCAGGTCGAAGGCGCACATCTCGTCCCGGCCCCGATGCAAGAGGATCCTCTCCTGGTTCCAGACCAGACGGAACGGCGGCGTCCCAGGGGCAGGTGGAGCCAGGAGGGATCCGGTCTGGGGAACCTTGGGCAGATCGGACATGCCGACAGGATAGCACAGAGGGTTCCGGATCTTCAGGGGGCACAGCCCCGCAGGCCCGGATGTCCGTGCAGGCGGTTCGGCCGGCGCTGCTCCGGGTGGATCAGCAGTTCGGTCAGCGCCTGGGCGATGGGCAATGCGGGCCGAGGTTCCCGCTGCATCCAGAACCACTCCCCCGCCGCGTTGATCTCCAGGAAGACGTGCCGCCCCTCGGGGGTGACGATGAAATCGGCCGCCGCGTAGTTCAGCCCGTAGCAGTCGGTCAGCCGGAGCAGGGCCTCCCGTGTTTCCCGAGGCAGGTCGTAGCGTTCCCAGGCCTCCACCAGGCCCGCTCCGTCGCGCCTCCAGTCCACCCGGGTCTCTTCCCGGTCCTGGGTGCGCACCGCGGCGGTGAAGACCCGCCGCCCCACCACCGTGGCCCGAAGCTCGAGGGCCTTGGGGATCATCTCCTGGAAGACCATGGGCGCATAGCGCAAGCCCTCCAGGCGCTCCAGGTGCCGGGGCTCCACCTGGCTGGTGAAGACGACGTTCTCCTGGCCCTGGCGCACGATGGCGAACTGGGACTGCATCTTGGTCACGACCTGGCCGTCCAGGTCCCGATAGAAGCGGCGAACGGCCGCTGGGTCATTGCTGAAGAGGGTCCGAGGGACCTCCAATCCGACCTGCAGGGCCAGTTCGGTCTGGAGTTCCTTGAAATCCGCCAGGCGCACCGAGGGCAGGGGGTCCAACTGGAAGCACCCCAGGGACGCGATGGTCCCATACAGGGTCTGCCGGGACTCCCCGACGCAGGCCTCCCGGGTATCCCCGAGAGACGCCGGCAGCGTGGTCCCAGCTCGAAAGCGCCTGTACCAGACCGCCCTCACCTCGTCCAGGTCGACGACGCCCTGGGGGAACCCCAGGAAGCGACGCCTCCCGGAGCAGCCGTACTCGGTCCACAACGGAATCGTCTGCGGATAGAGGTCCGTGTCCAGCCGCAGGACCTTCTGCCCTCGCTCCGTCAGCAGACGCGTGACGTGCTGGACCGAATCATTGTCTCCGGTCCAGGTGACGATCAGGACGCTCAAGCCAGGAAGGGCATCCCGCCGTCGTCATCGGAATCCGAGGGATAGCGCATCGTCTGCACCAGCCCGTTCCCCGAACCCGGAGGCCGCAACCCCACGTCGTCATCGGAATCCGAGGGATAGCGCATCGTCTGCACCAGCCCG
>DCTU01000429.1 GCA_002329445.1 bacterium UBP9_UBA1432 | reverse complement strand
GCCAAGATCCAGCTTTCGACCGAGACCGCGACTCGCATCAACCTGCCCTTCATCGCCGCCGATGCGTCGGGCCCCAAGCACCTGGATGTCGAGCTGACGAGGGCCCGTTTCCAGGAGCTGACGGCCGACCTGGTCGAGAAGTGCGTCGAGCCTGCGATGCGGGCCCTGGAGGATTCGGGGCTGAGGATCCAGGAGATCCAGAAGGTCCTGCTGGTGGGCGGCTCGACCCGCATGCCGGCCATCCAGGACAAAGTCCGCAGCCTCTTCGGTCGCGAACCCTCCCGAGAGATCGATCCGGACAAGGTGGTCGCCATGGGGGCTGCCATCCAGGGAGCGGTCCTGGCCGGTGAGGTCAAGGACATGGTCCTGCTGGACGTCACCTCCCTGTCCTTGGGCATCGAGACCGTGGGCGGCGTCTTCACCAAGCTGATCGAGCGCAATACGCACATCCCGTGCTCCAAGACCCGGATCTTCACCACCGCGGCCGATGGGCAGACGGTGGTCGAGGTGCACGTCCTGCAGGGCGAGCGCGAACTGGCCGCGCACAACAAGTCCCTGGGGCGTTTCGAATTGCGGAACATTCCTCCCGCGCCGCGCGGAGTGCCGCAGNNTTCGACATCGACGCCAACGGCATCGTCAACGTCTCTGCCAAGGACATGGCCACTGGGAACAAGCAGAAGATCACCATTCAGTCGCCCACCAACCTGACCAAGGACGAGATCGACCACATGGTCAAGGAGGCGGCCGTCTACGCCGAAGAGGATGGCAAGCGTCGCGAAGAGGCCACGATTCGCAACAAGGCCAACATCGAGCTGGATACCGCCGAGCGCACGATCCGCGACCTCGGCGACCAGATCCCGATCGAGCATCAGCGCAAGCTGCGTGACGCCATCGATCGGCTGCGGATGTCGTTGCAGACCTACGAACTGCAGAAGATCAGCCAGGACACCAAGGTTCTGCAGGATCAGCTCTTTGCGGTCTCGACGGATGCCTACTACTCGCTGGAGACCGGCAAGTCGGCCGGGGCCAAGCCGGGAGGCGCCGGGTCGATCAAGTCCAGCGTGGATGAGCCCGCCGAGGAAGACCTCTTCGGCTGGTTCAAGAAATAGTCGGGTTTCGTTCCGGCGGTTTCCCACCGGGGCTCGGCTCTGCGAAGGGCCGGGCCCCGTTCAGCCTTCGGCCCCTCGGTGTTGATCAGGGAAGGTCCTGGGGGTATGATGGGAGCGTTTTTGACAAGCCTGGAGTCGCGCCCGATCCGGCGGTGAAGGCGCTCCCAGGGAGGAGATCCCCCTCTTGAACATGGCCCAGAAGGACTACTACCAGATTCTCGGCGTCCCTCGGGATGCCAGCGTCAGCGACATCAAGAAGGCCTACAAGCGCCTGGCTCGGCAGTACCACCCCGATGTGGCCGAGGACAAGCAGGAGGCCGAGCGCCGGTTCGGCGAGATGAATGAGGCCTACTCCGTCCTCAGCGACGACGAGAAACGGGCCTATTACGACCGCTTCGGGCACGCTCCAAGCCAGAACGTCGGGCCGGGCGCAGCCGACATGGGGGGGTTCGGTTTCCCCTTCGGAGACCTCTTCGAGACCCTCTTCGATATCGGAGGTGGCGGAGGGGGACGGGGACGTTCGGCCAACCGGCCCACCCGGGGCCGGGACCTGCGGGTTGGAGTCCGGGTGACCCTTGAAGAAGCCTACACCGGGGCCCGCCGCGAGGTCGCCTACCAGGTCGAGGAAACCTGTCTGAACTGCCAGGGGCGGTGCACCACCGAGCCGGACGGGGTCCAGACGTGCAAGACCTGCCAGGGGGCCGGCCAGGTCCAGAGGATCGTCAACATCGGTTTCGGCAGCCTGACCCAGGTCGGCCCCTGTCCCGATTGCCGAGGGCAGGGGCGCACCCTGACCAAGCCGTGCTCCGAGTGCCGTGGACGCGGAGTGGTGAATACCCGCAAGACCCTGGAAGTGGCGATCCCTCCCGGCGTGGACAATGGTCTGTCCCTGCGCATCAGCGGCAAGGGGGAGCCCGGCCAGTCGGGCGGCCCGCCCGGAAACCTGCTGGTCACCATCCAGGTCGAGCCCCATCCGAGTTTCGAGCGCCAGGGGGACGACCTGATCCACCGCCATCGGGTGACCTTCACCGAGGCGGCCCTGGGTGCCAGGATTCCGATTCAGCAACTGATCGGCGAGCCCGAACCGATGAAGATGCCTGCCGGCACCCAGAGCGGAACCACCTTCCGCATGAAGGGCAAGGGCATGCCCAGGCTCGGTGGCTCGGGGCACGGCGACCTGCACGTGATGGTCGAGGTCATGGTTCCGACGCGCCTCAACTCCAAGCAGAAGGAGCTCCTCAAGCAGTTTGCCGAGGCCGGCTCGCAGGAGGCCGAGGAGGGGAGCGGGGGATTCTTTGGGAGGATTCGTGATGCCATCTTCGGCTGAACCGGTGCCGGGTGACTGGCTGGAAGTGGAGCTGGAGGCCGATCCGGCCATGGCTTCGGAGTTGGACGTGCTCCTGACCCGGCGCGACCTGGGGGGATGGGTGGTCGAGGCGGAAGAACCCACCCTGAAATGGCTCTTCTACGTCCCCCGCGAGTCGGGGTGGCAGGAGAGGTTGGGGTCCTTGGGGGTCTCGTTGCGGGAGGCCGGGGCTCGCATGGTGGTCCGCCGGTCGGTGGCCGACGAGGACTGGGCCGAGTGCTGGAAGCAGTTCTATCATCCCCGGCGCATCGGGAAGACCCTGGTGATCTGCCCCTCTTGGGAACGCCACGATCCCGCTCCCGAAGAGAGGATGCTGGTCCTGGACCCGGGTATGGCTTTCGGAACCGGTTATCATGCCAGCACGGCCCTGTGCATGGAGCTGCTGGAAGAGCACCTGCTGGTCGCCAGCGCTCCCCGCGTCCTGGACGTGGGAATCGGTTCGGGGATTCTGTCGATTTCGGCCCTCCTGCTGGGAGCGGATCGGGTCCTGGGGGTCGACCACGACCCGGTGGCCGTCCGGGTGGCGCGGGAGAACCTCGAGCTCAACGCCCTGGGCGACCGGGCGGAGGTTCGTCAATTCGAAGGCGTCCCGGACGGAAGTTACGATCTGATCCTGGCCAATCTGGTGGCTCAGGTCCTGGTGGACCTGGCCGACGATCTCGCCTGTGCTGTGGCCCGAGGGGGGCGACTGGTGGCCGGAGGCATCGTGGAGGAACGCCGCGACGAGGTCGTCCGTGCCCTGCAGGCCGGGGGCCTGGAGCTGGAGGCGGAGCTCGAGCGCGAGGCCTGGGTCGGATTGCGTCTGCGCCGCCCGTGAGGCTGGCCCGGGTCTTCTGCCGAGGGATGACCTCCGAATTCCAACTGGATGAGGAGGCGGCGCACCACCTGGTCGGTGTGCTGCGCCTGAAGGCAGGGCACGAGTTCCTGGCCTTTGATGGAACCGGGCAGGAGGCCCGGGCGCGGATCCTCCAGACCCGGCCCCATGTCCGGGTCGAGGTTCTGGAGATCTGCAGGCCCCAGGTGGAATCCGAGGTCCGCGTGACCCTCTTCCTGGCCCTGGTCAAGGGAGAGCGCTTCGACTGGGCGGTTGAGAAATCCACCGAGCTGGGGGTCTCCAGCCTGGTCCCCATGGTCACCCGTCGGACCGAGGTGCGCCATCCCGGGGAGGAGCGCCGGGGCCGTTGGCAGCGTCTGGCCGTGTCGGCGGCGGCCCAGTCGGGACGCGTCCTGGTGCCCGAAATCGAGACTCCGCTGGACTTTTCCCAGGCCCTGGACCGGGCTTCCGGGTTCGAGCAGGCCTTTGTGCTGGCACCCGGAGGAGCCTCCCTGTCGGGCCCCTGGGCCGAGCGGGTGGCCCTGCTGGTCGGTCCCGAGGGCGGCTTCTCCGACGAGGAGGTGCGTGAGGCGCAGGCTCGTGGCCTGCTCCTGGCGGGGTTGGGACCTCGGATCCTGCGGGTGGAAACGGCGGCCCTGGCAGCCCTGGCCCGGGTTCTCCAGACCTGAGCCGGCCCTGGTTCGGCGGCATCCGCCATCGAGCCAGGAGTCTGGGGGGGGTTCCATCAAGTGCTATCATGGTCGCACGGGGGCCCGTCGGCTTTCCGGATCCCGGTATTCTGGAGGTGTGACCGTGAACCAGAAGTCGACCCGGCAGCTCAGTTCACTTCTGGCCCTGCTCGCGGTTCTGCTGGCCGCTGCGGCGTGGAGCCTGATGCTGATGGGCATGGCCCCGACGCGTCTCTACATCGCGTGTCCCCGAGAGGATCGGATCACCCTGGTCGATCCGGTCCGCCACGAGGTGCTCGGGGCCCTTCACACGGATGCCGGCCCCGAGGAGCTGCTGGTGGGCGGAGGGGGCTGGCGCCTGTATGTGGCCTGTCGCGAAGCGGGGACGGTCCAGGTCTTCGACACGGCGACGCGCCGACTCCTGACCCGCTACGTCATCGGCAGGGCACCCGGCACCCTCAGCCTGGACGAGAAGCGGGGAATCCTCGAGGTGGCCAACGTCGAGGGTGGCCCCAACACCTTGCTCCATCTGGAACCCGACCCGTTGTTGACCTTCGTCTCCAAGACCGTCACCTCCCCATGCGTGGGCGCGATCGACCGCCAACCCACGCGATTCAAGGGAGAGGTCACCGCCGCGATCGCCAGCCGGGTGGAGCTCCCGGAACGAGGTCTCCTGCTCGGCATCTCCGGTGAGGTTCCCGAGGTCCTGGTGGCCGGCATCCAGGACCTGGTCGTGCGTGTTCGGATTCCGATCGGGAAGAACCCCAGTGAGATCGTCGCCGACGACGGAATGACCCGGGCCTTCGTCTCGGTCCGCGGAGAGAACGCACTGGCGGTCCTGGACCTGCAGAGCCTCCGAGTCCTGGCCCGATTGCCCGTCGGTCAGGGCCCCACGCGGCTGCTCAAGCTGCCCGGAGACGAGTTCCTCTATTGCATGAACACCGACGGGGACACGGTGTCGGTGGTGCGCATGGAGGGCCCGGAGGTCTATCGGACCCTGGAAGTGGGGGGGAACCCCCTGGGGGCGGTTTTGTGGAACTCCTTCCGTCGTTGAATCCGGGGGAGCTTCGGCGATTCTGACACGCAGGCTTGGACCGGAAGATTTCTTCTTCGGACGGCTTGACAGGTTCTCGCCACTGTGATTATAATTGCGTTCGTCCGAGGGCGGATAGCTCAGTTGGCAGAGCACCTGCGTCACATGCAGGGGGTCACAGGTTCAAGTCCTGTTCCGCCCACCAGTCCCGAAAGGGACGGACCGACACACACGGGGGCGTGGCCTAGGGGTTAAGGGCGCCGGCCTGTCACGCCGGAGATCGCGGGTTCAAATCCCGTCGCTCCCGCCAGAAGACCTCTCGGGAAGCCGGAAGCGGCTTCCCGAGAGGTTCGTGTCGGAATCACGAGTTCGAGCCGAGATAGCTCAGCTGGTAGAGCACGCGACTGAAAATTGCGGTGTCCCCAGTTCAAATCTGGGTCTCGGCACCAGGCCCCCAGCAGTGAGGGGCCTCTTTTTTTTGTCGGGGTCCAGGAACTCCGCCCTCGTCTGAAGGACCCAAGCCGCGTTCCGAGAACCCTGTCCCCTCAAAAGACAGGTGTTTCCTCCCTGAGAGGCCCTGTAAAGGAGGAGCCGCAGTGGCGACAGGCTTGAAGGACGTCGGCAAGAACACCCCGGTGGCGGAGGTCATCCGCAGGGTGCTGGAGAGCAAGGGAAAACCCGTCACACTCGAAGAGTTGACGGTGTCGGTCCTGGATTCGGCAGGCCGGGATTTCCCCAGCACCCCCTATGATGACATCTCGCTGGTCTACAAGCTGGCTGTCGGCGTCCTGAACTGCCAGGTCTCTTTCGATGAGGTGGGTGGAGTCGTTCCCGTCGTCGAGCGCCTGGAGGAGGAGGGCGAACCGATTCCCCTTCATCCCCGGATGGACTGCGAGGCCCTGAACCGGATCTCCGAGGAGATCCGGCATGTGAAGGTTTGTCTGCCGCATGCCGCGACCTCTCCGGCCCCTGCAGAGGAGAAGCCGCGGAAGAAGAAGTAGCCTGCCGACCCGGTGGATCCGGAAGGAGTGCGTGGCGGAAGGCCGAACTGGAAGCCAACTCCAGGTCCTGGCTCGGGCCACGCGAGGTTGGAAGCCGTGCTTCGTCTCTTCATCGCAGTCGAGCTGGACCCCGAGATTCGGGAAAGGTTGGCCGCGATCCATGAGTGTCTGCCTGCCTCGACGGTCAGATGGGTTCGCCCCGAGAACCTGCACCTGACCCTGAAGTTCCTGGGGGAGGTCCCCCAGGAACGGATTCTGCAGATCCGGGAGGCCCTGGAACGGGTCGCCCACCAGCACTCGCCCCTGGAGTTCGTGCTGGAGGGGGTGGGAGCGTTTCCGGACTTCAAGCGCCCCGCTGTCCTGTGGGTGGGGGTGTCGTCGGGACAGGAGGCGCTGAGGCGGCTGGCCCGGCATCTGGAGCGGGAACTCGAGGGCCTGGGGGCGCGGCCCGACAAGCGAGGCTTCCTGGGGCACGTGACCCTGGGGCGGGTCACCCGCCCCGGTCAGGCACCCCTCCCGGAGCAGGCCATCCGGTCCCTGGCAAGCGGTCCTTTGGGAACCGGTCGCGTGGCGGAGTTCTGCCTTTTTTCCAGCCAGCTTCAACCCACCGGCCCGGTCTACTCGGTCCTCCATCGGTTTCCCCTGGGCGCGCCGGCGCAAGCAGCGCTTCGGCCGGGGGATTCCGGTCCACATATCCGGCGGCGCTCAGGCGTGCCGCCCCGGCGGACCAGGGATTGACCTGGGACGCAACCTGGCGAGGTGCACAATGGACAAGCAGAAAGCTCTGGAAATGGCCATCGGTCAGATCGAGAAGGCCTTTGGCAAGGGTTCGATCATGAAGCTGGGAGAGGCCTCCTCCCGATTCGAGGTTCCTGTCATCCCCACCGGCTCGCTGGCCGTCGATGTGGCCTTGGGGATCGGCGGAGTCCCGCGGGGTCGGGTCAGTGAGATCTACGGCCCGGAGTCCTCGGGCAAGACCACCCTGGCTCTCCAGGTGGTGGCAGAAGCCCAGAAGCTGGGCGGGATCGCTGCCTTCATCGATGTCGAGCACGCGCTGGACCCCAACTACGCCCAGAACCTGGGCGTCAACACCGACGAACTGTACGTGGCCCAGCCCGACACCGGCGAGCAGGGCCTGGAGATCGTCGAGACCCTGGTTCGTTCCAACGCGGTGGACGTGGTGGTGGTGGACTCGGTGGCGGCCATGGTGCCCCGCGCCGAGATCGAGGGCGAGATGGGCGACTCGCATGTCGGTCTCCAGGCGCGCTTGATGTCCCAGGCCTTGCGCAAGCTGACGGCGGTCATCTCCAAGAGCAAGACCGCGGTCCTCTTCATCAACCAGGTGCGCGAAAAGATCGGGGTGATGTTCGGCAACCCCGAGACCACGCCGGGCGGGCGGGCCCTGAAGTTCTACGCCTCCGTACGCATGGAGGTCCGCAGGATCGACAGCCTCAAGCAGGGCTCCGAGAATGTGGGTAACCGCGTCAAGGTCAAGGTGGTCAAGAACAAGCTGGCCCCGCCCTTCAAGGTGGCTGAGTTCGACATCCTCTTCGGCAAGGGCATCTCTCGGGAGGGCAGCCTTCTGGATGTGGGTCTTGAAGCGGGGGTCCTGTCCAAGTCGGGAACCTGGTTCTCGTTTGGAGACACCCGCCTGGGACAGGGTCGCGACAACGCTCGGGCCTGGCTGGAGGAGAATCCCGAAGCGGCCGATGCCATCGAGCGCAAGGTGCGTGAGATCCTGGGTGGAGTCACGTCACCCCCGGTCGAGACGAAGGTCTGAGCTTGTCCGGCGGCGACCCGATGGATCTGCGCGAACGAGCCATGCGAATCCTTCAGGTTCGCGACCATTCGTGCGAGGAGCTGCGTCGCAAGCTCCTCGCACGGGGGCTGGGGCCGGAAGGCCTCGACAGCCTGCTGGAAGACCTGGTCCGGATGGGCTACCTCGACGACCGCCGTTTCGCCGTTCAGTTCGTCCGGGAGAGGACCCGTCGGGGGATGGGCCGGGTGCGGGTCCGTCGGGAACTGGAACAGCGAGGCGTCGACGCGGATCTGGCCCGCCAGGTCCTGGACGAGGTCCTTCCGGCCAATGAGTGCGAATCGGCCCAGGCCCTGGCGGAACGTCGATCCCGGGCGGGGCGGTCGCTTCAGAGCACGGCGCGCTTCCTGGCCCGTCGGGGCTTCTCGGCTGCGACCATCCGCCGGGTTCTGGGCGAGGTCTTCTCGGGCGACTGAACGTTCGAATTCTGGGGCGCTTTTGTTGACACGGATCCACGTGGGTCGGTACAATCAGGTTTACTGCGTGTAGTGCTGTTCTTGGACGCTCGGCCTGCACGGGTGTTTTCGCTGGCCAGTCGGCCTTCGGGCCGGCGGGAGGGCGAAAACCAGTTCCCCAGGAGGTGAGCCCGCCATCGAGCCCGTCACTTTGATCGTGATGGTCGGGGCTTGCTTGCTCTGCCTGGCCGCCGGCTTCATGACTGGAAGTCGCATCGAGCAACGGAAACAACAGGCCGCCGGACAGACGGCCGAGGATATTCACAGGAACGCCTTGCGGGAGGCGGAGGCCCTCAAGAAGGAGCGCCTCCTGGAGGCCCGGGACGAGAGCCAGAGACTGCGTGAAGAGAACGAGCGGGAGCGGGACGAGGTTCGGGGACAACTCCAGGCCTCGGAGATGCGGCTCCTGCAGCGTGAGCAGTCGTTGGACAAGAAGGATGAACAGCTCGATCGACGAGAGCAGCGGCTGATCAGCCAGGAACAAGAGCAGGAGAAGCTTCGCCAGCAACTCGCCCAATCGGCAAGCATCCTTCGGGAAGCACTGGAGCGCAATGCCCAGTTGACCACCGAAGAGGCGCGCGCCGAGCTATTCTCCCAGGTGGACCGCGAGAATCGGCTCTTCCTGGCGCGCAGGGTGCGCCAGGCCGAGGAGGCGGCCAAGGACGAGGCGGACCGCAAGGCCCGTCGCATCATCAGCATGGCCATCCAGAAGTGGGCCTCCGAACAGGTCGTCGAGTCGACCGTCTCGGTTGTGAACCTGCCTTCGGATGAGATGAAGGGGCGGATCATCGGGCGCGAGGGCCGGAATATCCGCATGCTCGAGAGCCTGACGGGGATCGACCTGATCATCGACGACACCCCTGAGGCCGTCATCCTGTCGGGCTTCGACCCGATCCGACGGGAAGTTGCCCGGATGGCCCTCGAGAAGCTGGTGCAGGATGGACGAATCCACCCCGCCCGGATCGAAGAGATGGTCGAGCGCGCTCGCAAGGAGATGGACGAACGGATCGTCCAGGAAGGCGAGCGGGCGGCCCTGGAGGCAGGGGTGACCGGACTTCATTCCGAGCTGATCAAGCTGCTGGGGCGTCTTCGCTTCCGGGCTTCGTACGGCCAGAACGTCCTCTTCCACTCGCTGGAGGTCTCCTTCCTGTGCGCGCATATGGCCGCAGAGTTGGGGGGGGACGTGCAACTGGCCGGACGCGCGGGTCTGCTTCACGATCTCGGCAAGGCCGTGACCGCCGAGATCGAAGGCCCCCATGCCCTGGTCGGGGCTCGGCTGTGCGAGAAGTACGGGGAGTCGCCCGAGGTGGTCCACGCGGTGGAGGCCCATCACGAGGACGTCGAGCAGCGCACCGTCGAGGCCATGCTCGTCCAGGCCGCGGATGCCATCTCAGCGGCCCGACCGGGGGCGCGGCGCGAGAACGTCGAGACCTACGTCAAACGTCTGGAGAAGCTCGAGAAGATGGCGACCTCTTTTGAGGGAGTCGAGCAGACCTACGCCATCCAGGCGGGCCGTGAGGTGCGCATCCTGGTCCGCCCCGAGGCCGTCGATGACCTGGGGGCCACCCGGCTGGCGCGCGAAGTGGCCCGCCGGATTGAGGAGGAGATGCAGTATCCTGGCCAGATCAAGGTGACGGTCATCCGCGAGACCCGTTCGCACGAATATGCCCGGTGAGGAGTCGCGGCAGGCGGTCCGTTTCCTGACCGCTCTTCTGGTGACCCAGCCCGCAGTGGGGGCGGCCCAGTTGATTCAGGCGGATCCGCACGAGGGCCCCCTGCTCAGCCTGGAGTTCTTCCTGCATCGTCGCCTGGGCACGGCCCGCTTCCGCGAGTTCTCGCGGGAGGTTCGTGAGGCCCACAAGGTGTTCTCGATGTTGAAGGGCCTGGACGCACCCGTATTGAAGGTCCTTCGTGCCGGAAGTCCGCGCCGGTCCGCCTCTTCGGAGTCCTTCGAGTCCTCCGAGGATCTTCAGGAACGGGTCTACTCGGTGTTGGTACAGCGGGATCTCCGCACCCTGGTTGTGGAGGATTTCTCGCTGCTGGTCGAGGTGGTTGAGGACGAACTCGAGCGGGACCTGGTGATGGGCGAGGACTATGAGGAGGATGACGACGGCTATCAGGAGGAGGTGCTGGCCACCTCCCTGGAACGCATCCGCTTCCTCCCTCACACGATGGATCTGGTGGGATACCGCGATGGCCTGAGAGTCCTGGTCTACAGCCTGCGACAGGACGGACCCGAAACGCCTTGAAGTTCGAACTGCATTGTCACAGCACGGCCTCGGACGGGACGCTGACCCCCGAGGAGCTGGTTGAGCGGGCCCTGCAAGAAGGCTTGGAGGCCCTGGCGATCACCGATCACGACACCGTCGCAGCGTATGACCCTGCGCGACGGGCGGCAGCCGGCTATCGGCTGGAGGTGGTTCCGGCGGTGGAGATCAACTGCGAGGAGGGGCCGTTGGATGTCCACATCCTGGGCTACGGTCTCGACCCCACCTCGCCGCCCTTCCTTCGCACCCTCGCTTCACTTCAGCGATCGCGAGTCCGGCGCATGGGCGAAATCCTCCTCCGGCTTCGGGACCTGGGGGTTCCGGTTCGCGAGGAGCGGGTCCTGGCCTTCGCCGGTGGCATGAGCGTCGGACGCCCGCATGTGGCCAGGGCGATGGTCGAGGCCGGACACGTTTCCGACCTGGCCGCAGCCTTTGACTTCTACCTGGGGCAGGGGAGGCCGGCCTTCGTTCCTCGCAGAAACCTTCGTCCGCTCCAAGCCATCCAACTGGTCCAGGAGGCTGGCGGAGTGGCCATCCTGGCGCATCCAGGTCAGATCGGGGACGAGAGCCTGATCCGTGCCTTGGCGGCGGCAGGTCTGCAGGGGCTGGAAGCCTTCCACCCCTCGCACCCTCCACTGCTCTGTCAGCATTACCAGGAACTGGCCGGGAGCCTGGGTCTGCTGGTCACCGGGGGGTCCGACTATCACGGTCCGAAGCAGCGCCACCGGGTTGACCTGGGTGGAGTGTGGTTGCCCCCGGAGACCTACCCGCGGCTCCGCCAGGCCGCGGGGCGAGGAGCGTGGGGCTCGGCTTGAACCTGTTGCCTGGAGGTCGCCATTCATGCAGGATCACGAGGAATACACCACGTCGGTCCGAGGCCTGCGAGAGGTGGGGGCCCGCTTCCTGACCCTGGAGGCCTTCTCGGGTGAGGGAGGGGAGGTCGAAATCGTCTGCCACTTCTCGCTGAGGGACGAGGTGCAGACCCTCTCGACCCGCACGGTGGACCGCACGGTCCCCTCGCTCTTCTCCTTCTTCGGCAACGCCGACTTCCCCGAGCGCGAGGCGGCCCGCTCGTTTGGCGTGAAGTTCCTGGGCCATCCCAACCTGCCTCGCAGCGGAGAATCCCGATGAGCCCATCCAGAACCTTCTTGATCCTCCTGGGCCTGGTGTTCGTCTTTCTTGTTCCGCCGGGCCTGGCCCAGTCGATTCAGGCCACCCAGGATTACAAGCTGGGAAGGGTCCTGGCCTCGGGCGGCCGTTGGGAGGAAGCCCTGGTCGCCCTCGAACGTGCCCTCAAAGAGGATGCGAACCATGCCGATGCCCTCTACCTGGCCGGTTTGTGTCACGCCAACCTCGAGCAGTATGACCAGGCCGTCGCGCGCCTCCGGCGGGTGACCGAGTTGCGACCCGAGTTCCTGGCTGCCTGGGGACATCTGTCCCGACTGCACGTCGTGCAGAAGCAGTATGACCAGGCCCGGGACGTGCTGGGTTCCTTGGGCAAGGTTCGAGGCGGGGCTCCGGAGTCTCACTACGGCTTCGGGGTCCTGGCCTGGGCCGAGAATCGCCTGGACGTGGCCGAAACCGAATGGCGAGAGGCCATCCGACTCAGCCCGGGAATGGCCAAGGCCCACCACAACCTGGGCATCCTCTACCGCGAGAAGGGAGACCGGGCACGTGCCCTGTCGGCCTTGCAGGATGCGGTTCGTCTGGACCCCGAAAGCCCGCTCTATCGCCTCAATCTCGGCTGGCTGCAGGTGGACATGGGCAACCGGGTCGATGGGATGGCCAACCTGGACCGGGCGCGCTCCCAGACCGAGCGTCACGACCTGGCCAGTCTGGCCCTGGCCGTCCAGATGTTCTTGCACAATCACCCCGAGCAGGCCGAGAAGGCCGCCGCCCGCGCCCTGGAGGCCAATCCGGACCTGACCATGGCCCTGGTCTTGAGGGCGCGCGCTCTGGAGGCCCTCAAGCGGCTGCCCGAGGCCCGCACGCTGTACGAGCAGGCCTTGGAACAGGATGCCACGCTGGGGGAGGCCCGACGAGCCCTGGAGCGCCTGCCGGCGCCGTCCGCTCCCTCCGAGCCGGATGCACCCGTGGCGCCGGCCGCTCCTGGCGAGCCGGGCGCACCTGAGGCACCGGCCGCTCCCTCCGAGCCGGCGGTGCCCGGGACCGCCCCGGAGTCCTGAGGGCTTTCTTGAGACTGCGCACGCTGGGCCTTCTGGCCCTCCTGGTCTGGGGACTGGCCTGTGCGGGGCCCTCCCGGCAGCCCGAACCGCTTCGCCTGGAGTTCTGGACCATCCAACTGCGCCCCCGCTTCGACGACTACATGAATGGCGTCGTCGCGGCCTTCGAGGCCGCCAACCCCGGGGTTCGCGTGGACTGGATCGATCTGCCCCAGAAGAGCATCCTGCAGAAGCTCATGGCCTCCATCGC
>DCTU01000319.1 GCA_002329445.1 bacterium UBP9_UBA1432 | reverse complement strand
GTCCGGTCCCGGCGGTGGCGCCCGGCCTGGACCTCCAGTCGGCCGGCCTGCACCCGGGGCCTTCCTCCGGTAGAGGGACCAGGCCCCCCAGCCGCTGGCCTGCCAACTTTCCAGCAGGTGGAAGTCTGCAAGCCAGGGAGACGACGGAGGGGCTTC
The DNA here is from genome assembly GCA_002329445.1 of bacterium UBP9_UBA1432. GTDB lineage: Bacteria > Vulcanimicrobiota > Xenobia > Xenobiales > Xenobiaceae > Xenobium > Xenobium purgamenti. The sequence continues at coordinate 8,994 of DCTU01000319.1, read as the reverse complement.
CCCGACCAGCAGGAGAAGCGAGGTCCGGATCGGGCGTGCCGGGTCCCGGTCCAGGATGTGACGGATGTCGAGTTCACGCCCGCGCAGGATCGACTCGAGGATCAGGACGTCGGGATCCAGGCGTCCTTCGGGAAGGAGGATCGAGGTGATCGCGCTCTCTCCGGTGCCCTCCAGTTCCGCCAGGATCCTTTCAGCCGTGGCGCCCACGGGTGGCCCCGAAGGCCGGGGGGGGGAGAGGCGGACCAGCCATCGACCCTGCTCCAGGTCGGGGCCCGCAGCCCACGAGACGCTGGGGGGCTGCAGGGTCCAGGAGCCGACCTGCAACCACCCCACCGCCAGCAGGAGGAGACCTGCCAGGAAGGCGCACCTGGGGAACCTCCCCAGCCAGGAGAAGGAAACCGCCAGCACCAGGACCGTGGCCGGCAGGGCGTAGCGAGGGCCGGGCGGCACCTGCCAGACCGCATAGAACCCCAGGAAGAGCGCGATCCCCGACCAGGCGACCAGGGTGGGGACGCGGAGCTCGCGAACTCTCAGCGCGGCCAGGGAACCCAGGGCAAACCAGGCCGGCGCAGCCCACGTGCAGGTGGACAGCGTGGCCAGCAGACGGGTCAGGCAGACCCCGGCGGCGACGCCCTGTCCGGCGTCCCCCGCCGCCTTGGTCTGCAGCTCCCATGCCGACAGGAAGTACCACCAGGCGCCGACCAGGAAGGCCAGCCCCCAGGACAAGGCGATGCCTGCCGCAGGACTCCACCCGGCTCGCCTCCAACTCCGCGCCGCCAGGGCTCCCAGGAGGGCCCAGGCCACCAGGCACAGGCCGTAGGGCAACCAGGGGAATCCGTGGGAGGCCTCCGGGCGGGCGGCCAGGAGCATCAGGGCGGTGAAGGCCAGACAGGCCACGGCGGCACCCGCCATCCGGCGGTTCCTGGGACCGGCCTTCCAGGCCAGGACCAGCGGCCAGAGAAGCCCCGGTCCCATGAACAGCAGCCAGGACCACTTCGAGAGCATCCCCAGACCCGCCACCACGCCCAGGGCCAGGGTCGGAGCCGGGTTCCTGCCTCCCCGTGCGGCCAGCAGCAGGGCCAGGGCCAGGGCCACCAGGGACGTGGTCCCCACCTCCAGATAGTATCCGTGAAGATGCAGGCTCATCCAGGGGTTTCCTGCGGCGGCCAGCAGCGTCAGCGTTCCTCCAGCCCGCCCGCCCAGCTCACGCCCGGTCCACCAGGCTCCGGCCAGGTAGGGAACCAGGAAGACGAACTGGGAAGCCAGGGCCACCAGCCGCGAAGGACCCCAGACGGCGTAGAACCCTGCGCTGACCAGCGAGGCCAGGGGCGGATAGTCGTCCGGCACGAAGACCAGGCCCGCGGCCAGCCGCCTCCACAACAGGATGCTGTCCTGGATCGACCGCCCGGAGTGCTCCAGCAGCGGGCCCTGGTCGCTCAGGACCCAGAGCGCGGCCAGTCCCAGAGTGACCGCCAGCACCAGCAGAACGGACGCGATTTCCCAGGGACGGACCGGGGGACGTTCCTGCATCGGGGGGAATCCTCCTGAGAAGACGGCCCCTTCCTGGCACGTTCCCCGGCCTCCTCCAAGACCGGGCCAGGGGAGCCGTGGGAGACCGGGGTGATTCGGATCATTGCCTCGCGCGCCCAACCCGACTGGCATGGAGCCTGTCGCGGTTCGACCACCGCGCCGGCGGGGGAATCAATGCCCGACCTGGAGGCTTTGTGGAAGACTGGGGATACAAGACGATCGTCGAACCCTTCCGGATCAAGTCCGTCGAGCCCATCCCGATCCTGGACGCCACGGCCCGGCTTCGCGCCTTGGAGCGCGCCGGCCACAACCTGTTCAAGCTGAACTCGACCGAGGTCACCATCGACCTGTTGACCGACTCGGGCACGGGTGCCATGAGCGCGATCCAGTGGTCTGCCCTCATGCAGGGCGACGAGAGCTACGCCGGGTCCACCTCGTTTCGCCGGTTCGAGTCGGTGGTCCGCCGCCTGACCGGATACCCCCACATCCTGCCGGTCCATCAGGGGCGGGCCGCGGAGCGCATCCTGGCCCGAACGATCCTGGGCCCTGGACGAATCGTCCTGAACAACACCCACTTCGACACCACCCGGGCCAACATCGAGCAGGTCGGCGGGGTCGCCAGCGACCTGCCCGTGCCGTGCGCCCTGGAGCCCGAACTGGAGGACCCCTTCAAGGGCAACATGGACCTCGATGCGCTGGACCGGGCCCTGGCCACGGGCGGGGAGCGCGTCGCCCTGGTCATGATGACCCTGACCAACAACGCGGTCGGAGGCCAGCCCGTCAGCATGGGCAACCTCCAGGCGGTGTCCGAGCGCTGCCGTGAGGCCGGGGTTCCGTTCTTCCTGGACGCCGCCCGATTTGCCGAGAACGCCTGGTTCATCCACACCCGCGAGCCGGGGTATTCCGACTGGACCCTGCCGGAGATCGCCCGGAAGATGTTCGACCTGGCCGACGGGTTCACCATGTCCGCGAAGAAGGATGCCATCGTGCATATCGGGGGCATCCTGGCGACCCGTCGGGACGATTGGGCGGACCTGTTCCGCAACGAGCTGATCCTCGGAGAAGGCTACCTGACCTACGGGGGCCTGGCCGGCCGGGACCTGGAGTGCATGGCGGTGGGCCTGGAGGAATCCCTGGACCCCCATTACCTGCGCTACCGCACGCGGAGCATCGCCTACTTCGCCGAAGGCCTCCAGAAGGCAGGCTTCCCCATCGTGCGCCCGCCCGGGGGGCACGCGGTGTTCGTGGACGCAGGGCGCCTGCTCTCGCACCTCGCGGCGACGCAGTTCCCTGGAGTCTCGCTGGCCAATGCCCTCTATCTGGAAGGCGGGATCCGGAGCGTGGAGGTGGGTTCCTTGATGTTCCCCGAGGCTCGCCTGCAGCTCTTGAGACTGGCTGTTCCCCGAAGGGTCTACACCCAGTCGCACATCGACTACGTCCTGGAGGTCGCCCAGCGGGTCGTCGCACGCAAGGCGCAGATCCCCGGCTACCGAATCGTCCAGGAGCCCCCGTTCCTGCGCCACTTCACCGCGGATCTCGAGCCCCTGCACCGTCCGAGCGGATGGCGCCTGGAACCCGAGAGCTGATCCCGAAAGGGCCTCCGAGGGTGGATGGGGAAGCCGCCCTCCGGCAGGCCCTGCCTGTTCCCCTCTCCACCACGGCGCCGATTCCTGGCGCACAGAATCCCTGAAAGGACCCCTCATGTCGATCCTACGCCCCTTCCGCGCCCTGCGCCCCAACCCCGAGCATGTCGCCCGCGTGGCCGCCGTCCCCTACGACGTGGTGGATCGGAGCGAAGCCGCCGCCCTGGCCGAAGGCCAGCCCATGAGCTTCCTGCACGTGTCGCGCGCCGAAATCGACCTGCCCGAAAGCGTCGACCCCTACGACCCGGCCGTGTACCGCAAGGCGGCCGAGAACCTCGCCCGCCTTCGCAGCGAAGGGATCCTGGTGTTGGACGAGCAGCCGGCGCTGTACATCTACCGCCTCCAGATGGGCGACCACGTCCAGACGGGCGTCGCCGGGACCTTCTCGGTGGACGAATATGATGAGGATCGGATCAAGAAGCACGAGAAGACCCGCAAGGCCAAGGAGGACGACCGCACCCGTCACATCCTGGCCACTCGAGCCCAGACCGGCCCGGTCTTCCTCACCTACCGGGGGACCCCGAAGCTCGAGGCCCTGGTCGAGACCGCCTGCCAAGGTGATCCGCTGTATGACTTCACCTCCCCCGACGGCATCCGTCACACCGCCTGGCGGGTGACCGCCACGGGCCCGCTGGTGCAGGCCTTCTCCGAGATCCCCCGGATGTATATCGCCGACGGCCACCACCGGGCCGCCAGCGCCAGCCGGACCCGGGCGGAGCTGCGCTCGCAGGCCGCCGACTGGAGCGGCCAGGAGCCGGCGAACTTCTTCCTGGCCGTCGCCTTCGCCGCGGATCAGTTGAGGATCATGCCCTACAACCGCGTGGTGGCCGACCTGCACGGGCAGACGCCGGAGGCGCTGCTCGCGGCCATCGGGGCCCGGGTTCCGCTCCAGGCGGGCGCCTCCCCCCGGCCGCAGACCCCGGGGCATGTCAGCATGTATCTGTCCGGATCCTGGCACGATCTGGACCTCAATGCCCTGAAGGCCGATGCCGGCAGTCCGGCCCAGCGCCTGGACGCCGCCCTGCTGCAGGACCACATCCTGGCCCCGTGCCTGGGGATCGGAGATCCGCGCACGGACGAACGGATCGACTTCGTCGGAGGAATCCGCGGCACCGAGGAGCTGGTCCGCAGGGTCGAGGAGGGCCGCGCCGCCGTGGCCTTCTCGATGGTTCCCGTCTCACTGGACGAGTTGATGGCCATCTCGGATGCCGACGAGATCATGCCGCCCAAGTCGACCTGGTTCGAACCCAAGCTGCGCGACTCCATCGTCAGCCACGCCCTGGACTGAACCTCCCCGATCGAGGTCGCTCCCCCGGACCTCATCGGTCCGGGGGAGCGACCGGGAGGCCGAGCTCCGGGGGGACTGGACCGACCGGGCCCGAAGGACCGTCCTCATGAAGTGGCATCGCGAAACCGACGGACGCATCCTGCTGAACCTGGATCGCGGCGAAGACCTGCGGTCTGCCGTGGAGGGCCTGGCCGCCGACTGGGGGCTGGTCAGTGCCCGCATCAGCGCGATCGGAGCCCTGGAAGACCCGGAGCTGGGTTGCTGGGATGCGCAGGCCCGGCTCTACCACAAGCAGGTCTTCCCTGGGCTCTGGGAGATGCTCTCCCTGAACGGCAACCTCTCGCTTCTGGATGGCCGGCCCTTCCTGCACGCGCACGTGACCCTCTCGGGGCACGACTTCGCGGTGAAGGGCGGGCACCTTCTGGAGGCTCGCGTGGGCGTGGTGGTGGAGGCCTTCATCGACCCCTACCCGACCGCGCTGCCGCGCCGGATGTGCCAGGAGGTGGGCCTTCCCCGCTGGGAACCCGGTCAGTCGGGCCAGAATCCGCCGCCTACCTGAGGTCCTCGGCAGGAGAGTCGACCAGGGCAAACATCAGCTCTCCGCGAGCGATCTCCTCCTGACCGACCCGGCAGACGGCGCGCATCTTGCCCATGTCGCGCTTCATGCTGAGCGTCTCGACGTCGATCTCCAGGACATCCCCCGGAACCGCGGCCCGGCCGAAGCGACACCGGTCGATCGAGGCGAACAGCGCGTTCTTTCCGCGGTTCTCCTCGGCTGCCAGAACCGCGGCGGCACCGGCCTGGGCCATGCACTCCACCAGGAGGGTCCGGGGCATCTCAGGGCGACCTGGAAAGTGGCCTTGAAAGAACTCTTCATTGGCCGTCAGGTTCTTGACGCCCCGGGCAGACCGCAGACCATCCCGGCACAGGATCCGATCCACCAGGAGGAAGGGATGGCGATGAGGCAGGACCTCCATGATCTGTTGAAGGTCCATCGCTCCGTCCTGGCCGAGAGCTTGGGAATCCTGATTCTGCGACACGGGTTCCTCCAGGGGAAGGTTCGCTGGAAGCCTTCTACACCTCCGGCAAGCGCCCTGCCCGACAACCGGCCCCCCGAGGTTCATCAAACAGCAACACTCCGGCAAGGGTCCAGAAACAACCAGGATCTCGACCCGGCATCCGATTGTCGTCAAGAATCCTCGTGACATCAGGGAAGTTCTTCCCGGACAACGAGGTGGACCCCATGAACTCATCGAAGACCCCCGCGCCGACTCCCCCCTGTCGGATCCCTCCGACCCCTCGGCATCCTGGCAGCCTGGAGCCTGTCAGCTCCGGGTCCAGGGTGACGACCCGAAACCTCCGCAAGACGACCGACTCGAGCTCTCCCCGCAGGCCCGAGCGCTGCTCCAGGCCGGTCCCCAGGCCCCGCCCCCCCCAAAGCTCCGACTCGGGGACCAGGGCCAGGCCGTCCGGCGCCTGCAGGAGGACCTCCTCCGCTGGATGCCGGGCTGGAGGGGAATCCTGGCGGAGGACGGGTGTTACGGACCCCAGACCGCCAAGGCCCTGACCTTCTTCAAGAAGGTTCTCGGGACCGGGGTGGACGGACGCTGCCTGGACTCCGCGACCGAGAAGCTCCTGGACGAGGTGCACAGCGGCGAGTTCTGGAGCAGGAGCCCGGACGGAAGCCCCCGCCACCTCCGGCAAGCAGGGCAGGAGGACGCCTACCAGCGCGCCCTGGCCAGCGGCCACCCCCTGCGCGAGGAACGGGACGGGTTGAGCCCGGAGCAGGTTCGTCGCGTGGCGGCCAGTCACCCCGACCGCCTGGTGCGCTACCGGGGCTTCGAAGCTCGAGCCCTGACCTTCAAGCGCTTCCTGGCGCTGGAGAAGGCGGTGGCGCAGGGTTTCCCTGGACATCGCCTGGCGATCACCTGCACCACTGGCGGGAAGCACGCGGGAACGGCTCACGGGGAGGGACGCGCCCTGGACCTGGTCCTGGAGCGAATCCGCGACGGCTACCGACCCGACACCCACGAGTTCGACAGTCCGCGTCTGGAGGAGCTGGCCCGCCAGAGCGGCTTCGAGACGCTCAACGAGTATCTGCACGGCTCTCCCTGGTGGACGGGACCGCATCTGCACGCCGAGGCCTGGCCGGAACCCTGATCGCCATGCCTCCCCGGGCCGGCACGAAGGGAGTCCGCCCGGCGGGAAGAAGGCACGGCCATGATCTCCTGGCCCCGTCTGGCCGATGAGCACCGGGCCCTGGCCGCCCTGGCCGCGGCCCTGCTCTTTTTCGTCCCCCTCTTCCTGCTGGCGCCCGCGGACGACTGGCGGGTCGTGGCCCTGGCCGCCCTGGCCGGCGGCTTGACGGCGGTGGTCTGCTGGCAGCACTTCCCGGGCTGGGATCTCTTCGTGGCAGGTTGCGCGTTGTCCGTGGCCGGGGCTTTTCATGCCGCGCCGCCCGACGAATGGACCGCACAGGCGATCCTGCTCCTTCCCGCCGCGGCCTCCTGGTATGCAGGCGCCCGGCTGGGTGAATCCTGGGTGGTCTTCCCCCTGGGCCACGAGGAGCGCACGGCCCTGGGAGGGATGGCCCGCCTGCTGCGCGAGCTGGGTCGCGGCTGCCTGGTGACCGCCTCGGTGGGAGGGGTCTCCTGGGTGACCTGGAGCCTCTTCCTGGAGGCGGCCGCGCCGCTCGCCTTCCCACTGGCTCTCATCCTGACGATGCTGGCCGACGGCCGCTGGCCCGTCCGCCGCCCGTTGTGGGCGGCGCTGGGCCTGCTGATGGCCCTCCCCGCCGCGGGTGGGGTCGCAGGAGCCCTGGCCCGGGCCCTCTCACTCCCCCTCCCGGCCGCGGCAGACCCCTGGCTGGTCGGCGGGCTGTCGATCCTCGGTTCGATATGGGGCCTGTGGCTGTCGCGCTGGCGACGAGGCGAGACCCACCCCGACTTCTGCGGGGCCCCGCTTCGGGAGTCTTCCCATTGAAGGGCCGGAACCTGATGGATTCCACGCCGTCCTGCCTGGAGGATTCTGGGAGGATCCGTGAGACGGCGCCCCCGACCGATGCCTCGACCCCTCGCCGCGTTTCCCGGCCCCTGGCCATCCTCATGGTGGCGGCGATGCTGGTCGGATGCCTGGCTGCCCTGGGCCAGTTCCAGGCCGACCGTTCGGAGTCTCCTGAGCCCGGTGCGAGACCGGCTCGTCGGGACGGGAGGATCGTGGCCGGCCAGAGGGTGGATTTCATCACCCTGAACCTGCCGATCGCCCGCGTGGAGGAGGTGCTGGGCGCAGGGAAGATCCGGCCCCAGGCGGATTCCCAGCTCTACCTCTTCGAGCAGGTCGGAGTCCACGTGGCCACCCGGAAGGGACGGGTGCAGTCGATCCTGGTCCAGGTGCCCGACCTTCAGACTGCCGAGGGCATCGCGGTGGGTTCAGACGTGGACCAGGTCCTGCGCAGCTACGGCGAACGCTACGAATACGAGGCCCGAGGCTCTGAGGACTACTGGCTGCACTACTGGCCGCAGGGCATCCACTTCTCGGTTCAGGGCACCTCGGTCACCCAGATCATGGTCGCGCCTCCGGTCATGCCGTGATCCTGGGGAAAGGTTCTCACCCGGATTCCACCGCCGCCAGAACCAGGGCCTGAACCCGACCGGCCCCGGCCGCGCGCAGCACCCGGGCTGCCTCAGCCAGGGTCGAACCGGTCGTCATCACATCATCCACCAGCAGAAGATCCAGTCCCCCGACCGCACCGGTCCGGAATCCCCCGCGCACGTTCTCGCGGCGTTCCTCCCGGGACAGGTTCTTCTGGGAAACCAGGGCCCGGGCGGGAACCAGCAGGTCGTTCCGGGCCGGCACCCCCAGGCGACCCCCCAACTCCTCCGCCAGCAGGCCCGGAACAGAGAGCCCCCGCAGCCGACGGCGTCGGGGTTCGGGAGGGATCGGGACCAGCGCATCGGGAAGCCGGCCCCTCCAGGCCCGCTGCATCAACTCCGCCAGGACCGGAACCGAGGCCGTGCGCGCGCCGTGCTTGAGGTCCAGGACGGCCCGGCGCAGGGGGCCGCGGTAGCGGCCTGCCGCGAAGACCTCCACCCCCCCGGGTGCCTCCAGACGACAGGGTTCGAGGCCCTCCAGGCAGGCGGCGCAGAAACGCCGGCCCAGGACCTGACCGCATCCCGGACAGTGGGGAGGGAAAAGCCAGTCCAGCACCGACTGCCACCAGCCAGGCCAGCCCGGCGGGTTCAAGGGGAAGCCGGCGGGCCCGGGCGGCCCGGATCGTTCCACAGCGTCACGGCCTGGCCACGTGAGCCCAGAACCCGCCCCATGAAACGTGGCAGTGCCATCATCCGCAACAGGCGGGAGGGCTCGCAAGCCAGGCGGAACAACCACTCCAGGTGCAGTCGGATCATCCAGCCCGGCGCCCGGGTCTTGCGACCCGAGAGCACATCGAAGCTGCCGCCCACCCCGATCCCCACCCCGACGCCCAGCCGATCCTGGTGCGCGCGCATCCAGCGTTCCTGGCGAGGCGAACCCAGG
>DCTU01000172.1:3720-4298 GCA_002329445.1 bacterium UBP9_UBA1432 | reverse complement strand
GGCCAGCATCAAGAACCTCAACGACCTCTTGTGGTCTGGACGGGGCATGGGTCACCTCGAGGGGGGATCAACCGACGGATGGATCCCCGGTTTCTCTACACCCGGGTCATTCCCTCCGGATCCTTNNTCCGCCGCCGAATGCCACGGTCGGTGGCGGTTTCGGGTCGAGGCCAGGAACCCGGACGGGCAGCCCGAACATGTGGTAGAATTGGGCACTTGGAATGACCCGGACGGCGAAAGGCCTGTCCCGGGTCCGGGTCTGTGTTTTCGGATTCTCAAAGTCGTGAGGTGGCTGGAATGGATCTCTGGAAGGCCCTGCGGATCGCCCGCCAGCGCAGGTGGGAGTTCCTGGCAGCGACTCTGGTGGCGCTGGTCCTGCTGGGCTTGACGGCCGACCGAAGCGTCGTCCCGACGGTCTACACGTCCACCGCCAAGGTCCTGCTCACCCCGCCCTCGCAGGCCGAGGCCGGAGAGGCGACCCAGGGAGCCGGGCTGAAGGTCTGGTTTGCCGACCAGAGCCTGCTGCGCGAGCTGATCCTCAGCCAGGAGCTGATGGGCCGGGTGGCCAGCCGCCTGGG
>DCTU01000172.1:0-3697 GCA_002329445.1 bacterium UBP9_UBA1432 | reverse complement strand
CCTGCTGGCCATCTCGGTCACCGCGGAGAATGGCGAAGAATCCCAGAAGCAGACGCGGGCCCTGGTGGAAGAATTCATCACCTACGTCGAGGAGCTCTCCGCCCGGGAGTTCGCCAGCACCCGTCAGTTCCTCGAGGACCTGGTGGCTGAGGCCCGGACCAACCTGGACAAGACCGAGACGGCCATCCTCAAGTGGCAGGAGGACCACGAAGCCCTCAGCGTGGAGCAGGCCCTGGCGGCCCTCGCGGATCGGGAGAACCAGTTGGAGGCCCAGAAGAACGAGATTCAACAGCAGGTTGCCGGGTTGCGCTCGGAGCTGGCCCAGCTCGAGGACTTCTCCAGTGGGCGCAGCTCCACCCCGCCCTGGGCCGTCCTGGGGCAGGAGAGGTCGGGTCTGGCCACCCTGCAACAGGATGTCTCCCAGCAGCGCCTGAAGCTGGCCGAACTTCACGAGGTCTTCACCGAAGAGAGCCAGCAGATCCGCGAGCAGACGCGGCGCCTGGGGATCGTCGAGACCGTCTACAACCGGGAACTGGCGGCCACCGTGCGCTCTTTCGTCGAAGAGAAGCAGGCCGCGCTGGGCAAGGCGCTGGCGGCGCTGAAGACCGTGGATGGCGGGCTGGCCGACGTTCGCAAGAAGCGGGACGTGGGCGATCAGCGTTTGCAGCTCGCCCGTCTGCAGCGTCAGTTGGCCATGTATGAAGAGAACTACAACGCCTTGATGACCCAGCTCTACAAAGCTCGGGTCGCCGAGCAGGGCAGCCGTCGCTCGGGCGCCATCTCGGTTCTGGAGGCCCCCGGGCAGGGGCAGCCGACCCTGGTGGTCGAGAGGCCCAGCAGCGCCCGCCGGCTTCTGATCGGATTCCCCTTCTGCCTCATCTTCGGATTCACCGTCGTGTTGCTGTTGGACTATCTCTCGTCGTCGATGCGCATCCGGCCTCGCGTCGAGGAGACCCTCAACCTGCCGATCCTGGGCTCGATTCCGCGTCTGCCCGACGACCTGGCCGAGGAGTGGGAGGAGCTCAAGAAGACCGCCGTGCGCGAGCTGGTCGCGGTGGGGGCGGGCTCTCGCCCGGACAACGGCAACGGTCGCAGCAACGGCAACGGCCGCAGCAATGGCAATGGCCGCAGCAACGGCAATGGCCGCTCGCACAGCACGAACCGGGTGAACTGAGCCCCGGCTCCAGGCCTGCGAAGAGGGCTCTGGCCTCAGGCCAGGGCCCTCTTCGTCTCGGGGGAAGAGCGGCCGGAGCGGTCTACTTGTTCGGTCGGGTCAGGATCTCGGAATAGAGGGCTTCCAGGCGATCGAACATCACCTGGTCGCTGAAGGCCTCGGCCCGGATCTGCCCGGCCAGGCCCATGCGGCCCCGCAGGTCCGGGTCTTCCAGAAGTCGCGTCAGGGCTTCGGCCAGAGCCTGCGGGTCGTGGGGAGGGACCAGCAGCCCCGTCTCTCCATCGACCACCACGTCGGGAAGACCTCCGACGCAGGTGGCCACGACCGGGAGACCGGCCGCCATGGCTTCGACCGCCGCACGACCCATGCCCTCGTTGTGGGAAGGGAGCACGAAGAGGTCGAAGCCTCGAAGAGCTGGCGCAGGGTCTTCCAGGCGCCCCAGGAGTTCGACATGGGAGGTCAGACCCAGGGTCTGGATGCGCTCGAGGACGGCCTCGCGCAGGGGACCATCCCCGACCAGGACCAGGCGTGCCCGGGGGAAGCGGGTCACCACCAGGGCCACGGCCTCCAGGAGGTCCAGCACCCCCTTGACCTCGACCAGTCGGGCCACGAAGCCGATCGTCGGATCCTGGCCCCCCGAGGCGGTCTCGGAGGGGCGGCGGTAGCGCTCCAACGAGACGCCGCTGGGGATGATCACGAAGCGATCCGCCGGGGCGATTCCCTCCTGGAGATGGTCGCGCAGGTCGCCTTCGGTCAAGGCCACGATCCGGTGGGTCGTCCGGGCCGTGAGTCGCTCGACTTCGCGGAAGACCCGGGTCTTCCAGGAGGAAAAGTAGCCGTGGAAGACGTGGCCGTGGGGGGTGTGGACGACGGCGGGCACGCGTCGCAGGGCGGCGGCCCAACGACCAAGGATTCCGGCTTTGGAAGTATGGGTGTGGACCACCTGGAATCGGTGGTCCCCCATCAGCTTCCACAACTCGACCAGGGCCCGCAGATCCCGCGCGGGGGAAGGGTCGCGGACCAGGTCCGGGAGGACGATCAGGCGGTAGGGGTCCTGGGCCGCTTCCTCCAGGAGGCTGCCTTCGGGGCCGGCCTCGGGGCCGGTGACCAGCGTCACCTCATGTCCCCGACGGGCCTGTTCCGCGGCGCACATCATGGTGTTGCGCTGCGCCCCCCCGTGGATGAGCCGGGTGATGACGTGCAGGATCCTCACGATTCGGACTCCCGAAGTCGGGAGCGACCCACGACCAGGCCGACCAGCAGCAGGTAGGCCTCCATGGGACGGATCAGGTAGAAGGTCTCGGCCACCAGGCCGCTCAGGACCAGGGCGACCAGCACGCTGAAGAGCGAACCGGCCATGCTCTTCAGCAGCGGGTCCTTCGCCTGTCGGGCGATGCTTCGGAGGGTCCGGCCCAGGGCCCACAACAAGGCCACGAGCAGGCCCAGCCCCACCAGTCCGTGGTACACCCACTCGCAGAGGTACATGTTGTCGATGGCGCCCAGTCCGATCCGTCCCGTCCCCAGGCCGAAGATCGGGTTGCGGGGGAGCACTTCGGTCACGACGTGCCGGGCCACCAGAAGGCGGGCGACCAGGGAGGAGGAACCCGGGGAAGGCATGTCCTCGGGGTTGGAGACCAGGCCGCTCCATGCCTGGTTGAACTCCGTCCCGGTCCCCTCGAAGCGATCCTGGACCGTCTCCGGCATCAAGAGCCAGGCCGGGAAGGCAAGGATGACCAGGGCTGCCAGGATCGGAACCCGCAGATTCCGGGTGCGCATGGCTTCCGCAACGAAGAGGACCCCGGCGCAGATCATCCCGGCGCGCGAACCCGTGGCCAGGAGGGCCGCGGCCCCGGTGAGGGCGCCCAGGGTCAGCGAGATGCGTTCGCAGGAACCCCGGATATGAGGCAGGGCCCCCAGCACCAGGCCCATCAGAACGACGATGAAGAGGGCCGTCGAGGTCTCCTGGCCCTTGATGACCCCAGAAGCCCGGTGGAGCTGGGGGTTGGAAAACAGCTCCCAGAGCACCGAGAGGTTCAGGATCGGCGCGGCCAGGGAGAAGACCCGGATGATGCGGAGCCACGACCACTCCGAGGTGACGACGGCCACCCCCAGGAAGTAGACGACGAAGAACTCGGTCCGTTTCAGGAGATACATACCCCCGCGGGCCAGGGGGCCCTGTTCGGAGAACAGGAAGTAGGCCGCGGCATCCCAGGCCAGAAGCAGCACCATCGGAGCCAGCAGGGGGATGGGATCCGAGACCCTGCGACTTCGGGCGCGGTGCCCCTCGGTGGCGCGCGCTCCGACGAAGACCAGCAAGAGCACGGGCAAGAGCAGGTCGCTGACCCGAATCTTCTCGAATCCCAGGAAGTTGAACTCGGGTGAGACCGCAACCGCCGCCGCATAGAAGAGCATCGGCCAGGACGGATCGATCCGGTGGTGTCCGGGGGACTTGCGGGGGGGGCTGCTCGCCACGGTCATCGGGCTTCTCGAGGCTGGAGGGTCTCGAGGAAGTCTCCCAGAGGC
>DCTU01000171.1 GCA_002329445.1 bacterium UBP9_UBA1432 | reverse complement strand
GGCTGGCCCGAGAGTTGAAGAATCCGAACGTCCAGGTCGGTCTGCGCTCGATGGCCCGCCAGGACGTCACCGTCCTGGGCGAGGTGGCCAAGCCGGGCAAGTACGAGGTCCTGCCCGGGGCCTCCGTCCTGGACGTGCTGGCCATGGCTGGAGGCAACACGCCCAACGCGGACCTGTCCACCGCGGTCCTGATGCGCGGCGGGCAATCCCAGACGGTGAGCCTGGCCCCTCCCGACCCTGCCGCCACAGAAGTCCCCCAGACGCTGGTCGAGCCCGGGGACATCCTCTATCTGCTGGCGGGAACCCAGATCAGCGTCCTGGGCGATGTGGCCAGTCCCGGGGTGTATGCCTTGCCGCGGACGGCCTGCGACCCCTGGCGCGCCCTGCACGCCGCCGGAGGGCCCAAGCCCGGGGCAGCGCTGAACCGGGTCGTCCTGCAACGCGCCAGCCTGCCAGCTCCCGTGGTCCTGGACATGTCCCGACCCGATACCCCGATGCCCGAAGAGGCCCGCGTCCTCCAACAGGGGGACAGCCTCCGGATTCCCGAACGCCAGGTGGTCCTGCTGGGGGGGGTCAGCCAGGCCGGCCCCCTGACGCTGGAGACCGGAGAAAACGTGTTGGACGTGATCATGCGGGCCGGAGTCAGCGACCCGAAGACCCTCAACGATGTCACCATCATCCGCGCCGAGGACGTCCGAGCTGGTCGGCAGAAAACCGAGCGCCACGACCTGACGCCCTACATCAAGAAGGGGGACACCTCGGTCCTGGTCCCCGTCCATGACGGCGACGTGGTCTACGTTCCGGCCCCGGCCCAGAAGGGCCGATTCAACCTGCTCAACCTGCTCTTCCTGGGGCGGGCGCTCTTCGGATACCCGTGAACGACTCCCCCGTCTCCACCAACGGCCACCGTCGCGAGCCCCCCGCCCGGCCGGAATCCCTGATCCTCCTGCTGGGGGCGGCCCTGCTGGCGACCGGGGCCCTGCTGGTGCATCCCGGCGTCACGGCTCCACGCCCCTCGCTGGTCCTGGCGGGGGGAGGGGCCCTGGCCATCCTGGGTGCCCTGGCCGCCCTGCGCCTGGCGGCCAACCGCAGCCTCGCTTTGAGCGCCCTGGCCTGGCTGGCCTTGATCGCCTGGGGCGCGACCGGCGCCCCGACGGGCCTGGACCGTCACCTCAGCGAAGTGGCCCTGGTCTCCTGGGTCGGCGGTCTGGCCGTCATGGTCGGCTTCGGGCTGGGGACCCAGGTCATCCGATTCTGGCGTGCCGGCGCCCTCCTGCTGGTCCTGGCGGCCACCGCACTGGCCACGTTCGGACTGTGGACCACGATGCCGTCCATCCTCCAGGCCATGGCCACCGGGCAGTCTCTGCCTCGACTGGCCATCACCTTCACCAACCCGGACTGCCTGTCCGTGGTGCTGGGGGTGGCCCTCCTGCTGGCGGTTGGCCTGACCGGCGCGGTGCCCGGCACCCTGACCTTCCCCCTGGCTGCCTGCTCGGGAGTCCTCCTCTCGGCGGTGCTCTTCACCGGGTCCCGGGCAGGGGTGCTGGGGCTGGTCGCAGGCCTGGCCGCCTACGGAGGGTTGCTCCTGGCGCGTCGCGACGAGTCGGGCCGGCGGAGCGCCGTCCTGGGCCTGGCACCGACCTTCCTGCTGGCCCTGCTGCTGCTTCTGTCCCAGATGCTGACTCCAGCCTTGGGTCGCTGGGGCGAACTGGTCCTCCAGCAGGATCATCAGGGGATGGCGATGAGAGCCGCCGTCGTGCGCGATGGGTTGAAGTGCGTGGCGCAGCGGCCCTGGCTTGGCAGCGGGCCGGGCACCTTCCATCTGGCCTTCCAGGAACACCGTCCGACCGGAATCCGGGCCTACGTCAACGTGGCCCACAACGACTACATGCAGATCCTGGTGGAGACCGGGGTGCCAGGGCTGCTCCTCTTTGCGGTCGTCCTGGGCCTGCCCTTGCTGCGGGCCGGCCGCTGCGCCCTGTCGGGCCCCTTCCCTGCCGAGTCGGCAGCGGCCGCCGGCGCCGGCGTGGCCGTTGCGGTCTACGCAACCCTGAACTTCGCCCTGCCGGTCCCCGCGGATCTCCTCTGGTGGTGCGCAGCATCGGGGCTGTGCCTGTCGGACTCGCTCTCGGCGCATCGCCCCCGAGGCGCGAGCTTGCTGGCGGTGGCACCGGCAGCCCTGATGCTGGCGCTGTGCGGCGCGGGTGCCCTGCTCCTGGGCGTGGGCATGGTTCGGGCCGACCGTCTGGCCGCCGCATCGGACGCCCTGGCCCGGACGCTGCGCTGGGAGGAGGCAGGCCAGGCGGCGCAGGCCGCCCTGGACCTCGAGCCGCGGAACCCCGAGCACCACCTCCGCCTGGCCCGATTGGAGGAACGACAGGGCCGACTGGATCAGGATCCCGAGAAACTCAACCAGGCCCGGGGGCGCGCGGAGGCAGCCCACCGGTTGAGCCCCTCGAACCTGCCGGTCGCGCTGGAGTTCTCCAGGTTGAGCCGCGAGGCGGGCGATGTCCAGGCCGCCGAAGAAATCCTGATGCAGATGCGATCCAAGGCTCCCAACGACCTCCGGTTGGAGGCCGAGCTGGCCGGCGTCCATCTGCGCCGGGGTCAGCTTCCCGAAGCAGCTCGGGCCTTGTGGCGCAGCACGCCCATCAACGGCAGCGTGGCTCGCAACGTCGCCGTCCTGGTGGCGGCCATCGAACGCAGCCAGGCAGGCCAGGGGACCCACCTCCTGCGCGACTTCGTCGCCGAGAATCCTGAGGAGGGGCTGAAGGTCACCCGCGAGACCATCACCCTCTTGAAGTTTGCACGGGAACCTGCCCCTCTGGAGCGAGCCCTGAAACTGCTGATCGAGCTGGACCCCGGCGACACCTGCGCGGCCCTGGGCCTGGCGGACATGGAGCTCAGCCAGGGCAGGTCCGCTGAAGGTCGCTCGCGGCTGGCCCGCATCGCCACCACCCCGGCGGGACCTGGAGAGGCCAACGCCGCCTGTCAGCGCCGAGCCCTGGAGCGTTACGTCGCCCTGGAGCTGAAGGACGGTGATCCCGCCCAGGCCGAGAAGATCCTCCTCGAACGACTGGCAGACCGGCCCTGGGAGGGCTGGATCCGGGTCCTTCTCTGTGACGTCAAGATGGCGCGAGGCGACGTGTCTGCCGCCAAGGACCTCCTCCAGCAGGGCCTGCGCCGACGCTCGACCGACGTCGACCTCCTGACCCGCCTGGGAGATCTGTACGAAAAGCAAGGGGCTGGCGAGACCGCCATGCGCTACTACCGCGACGCCCTGCGTGTCGAGCCGAAGAACGCCCGCCTGACCCAAAAGATCCGCCGACTGGAACAGAAGCAGGCGCGCTGATCCCCCGGGGACCCGAGACCTGGGGCTGCCGGCTGCTCAGGCCTGGGGTGGCATCTGGCAGGTGAAGTATCCCAGCTTCCCTCCGGGATGGCGCGGAATCTCCTCGACCTCCTCAAAGACGATCCGGACCTGGGCGCCCAAGACCTCGCGCAGGCCCTTCTCGCAGGCCGCCAGGGCGGGCCCTGGCTCCTCGGCCTCGGTCACGTAGCGCACGGTGAAGTCCTCCAGGGCGGTCTGCACCACGTGGAAGGCACGGATCTGACGGTGACCCGCCGTCAGGAGGGACTTGTTGACGTAATCGAAGAGTTCCGTCGAGAACATCCGCCCTCCGGCGGTGCGAACCATCTGACCGGTCTTCCCGGTCCGAACATCCATCAAAGGCAGGTTCCGGCCACAGGGGCAGACTCCCTCGACGGGCACGGCCATGTCCCCGACCCGGTAGCGGATCAAGGGCATCCCCGGATTGTGCAGGGACGTCACCACCACCTGACCTGGCGTCCCAGCAGGAACCGGACGATCGGACTCGTCCAGGAACTCGACCACCACGTTCTCACAGGCCACGTGCATGCGCCCGTGCGGACACTGGTGGGCAAACGCCCCGAACTCCCCACATCCATACACATCCGCCACCGGCGCCCCGAAGGCCGTGCCGAGCAGATCGCGCTGGAATCCGTACAGGACTTCGGCCGTGCAGGCCACCAGGCGCACCCCCAGGTCATCCAGGCGGACCCCATCCGACTCGGCCTGACGGACCAGGACCTCCAGGCCTGAAGGGTATCCGTAGACCAGACGGGGACGAAGCCGGCGGATCTGCGGATAGAGCGCGCGAATGAAGGCGGGCGAAAGGTCGAAGGCCGAGACGTGCAGCAGATGGTTCAGGAAGCTCTTCAAGCGCAGGAGGTTCCACTCGCGGGCAGGCCCGACCGGCCGCCCCCAGACCGCCAGAACTCCCTCTCCGGGACGCACTCCGAACCAACCCCGTGAACGCCATTGTCCAGCCTCGTGGCGGCTGCGAAAGGCCGGACCGTGGGTGAAGCGGACGGGCTCACCGGTCGAGCCGCTGGTGTGCCCCAGACTCTCGCCGCCTCCCGGGTTGCGCAGGCTCTGGAAGTGGTCGCGCACTTCCGACTTCTCCAGGACGGGAAGGGCCAGGAAATCCTCCCAGGTGCCCACATCCGCCGGGTATCCCCTGTCCCGATAGTAGGGAACCCGACCCGCCGCCCGGAGCGTGTCGCGAAGGTCGGCAAACTGACGAGCCCGGAGTTCCTCCGAGCTCCAAGACTGCGTCCGCTCCAGCTCGGCAAGACAGGCGAACATGGACTCCCCCTGCAGGAAGGAAGCCAGGGGCATATACAGGCGACGCGTCAGAAGCGTTCTCAACATCCCTCTTCGGCTGCCTCCTGGTAGACCTCGATCATCAACTCGGCCGCCCTCTCCCAGGTGAAGTCCCGACAACGCCGGAGGCCCTTCTCGCGCATGCCACGTCGGAGTTCGTCGTCCTCCTCCACCCGGAGCAACCCCGTCGCCAGAGCCTCGGCATCTCCGGTGGGCGCCAGGATGGCGGCGTCCCCGGCCACCTCGGGAATGGACGAATTGCGACAGGCCACCACCGGAGTCCCACACGCGAAGGCCTCCAACAAGGGGAGCCCAAATCCCTCATACTGGGATGCGAAGAGCAGGCACCGGGCTCCCGTCAGAAGCAGCCGAATCTCGGTGTCCCCCACGACCCCCATCACGCGAACCCGCTCCGCCTCACCGGCCGTTGCCAGCAGGGCCGTCGCACCGCGCGGCATGGCCCCTGCCACGACGAAATCGAACCCGGCGAGCCCGCGCGAGGCGGCCAGTCGAAAGGCCGCACAGGCCTCCCCCATGCCCTTCCGGGGATCGCCGCTGGACAGGAACAGGACATAGGGCCGCGCCAGGCCCCGCTGCTCTCGGAAACGTGCCAGGGCCTCCGTGGAGCACGGATCCAGGAAGCGCGGATCCAAACCATTGGGGACCACGCGGACCCGGGCGGGATCCAACCCCATCAGCTCGATGGCGTCCCGGCGGGTGCTTTGAGAGATCACCACGACCCGATGGGCCCGGCGGGCCATGGCCGAGCGAGCCGGACGCGCGGCCTGAAGGTGGGGGAACAAGTGCGGGAGGCGATACTCGCGAAGGTCGTGGACGGTCAGCACGGATCCGCCCCTCCTCTGAGGGGGGACCCGGGCGTGGACCGAATGGAAGACGTCCATCCGCCCGGCCAGACAATCGACCGGCGGCCAGGAGCACAGATCCCAGCTCTTCTCGAGAAGCCTGCGGGGACACCGGCAGACCCGCTCCCGGGTCCCCGGCAGGACCGGACGGGGAGCCCGGCTCCTCCAATACAGGTAGAAGCAACGCAGCTCTCGCAACGCGCCGGTCCCCACCAGGGCCTGCAACAGGTTGAGCGTATAGGTCCTCAGTCCGCTGGCCTGGTTGAGGGCCAGGAACGACGCATCCAGGGCCACGCGCAGGCCACCAGGAAGACCAGCCAAGGCAGACCTTCCCGGTGGCGGATCAGGCTGGGGTCTCGGCAAGCGCCCCGACCAGAACCTCCTGCTCCTGTTCATCGGTGCAGGTCAGCATGTGCGGGCGCTCGGAGTACCAGTTCATGGTGTCGCGAATCGTGTCTTCCAGGGTGTATCTGGGCTTCCAGGAGAGGTCCTCGCGCGCCCGGGTGTCTTCAGGCACCTTGTCGAAACCCTCTTCATAGAGCGGCCCGAAGAGCGTCTTGGGATCGACGTTGATGATCGGCGAGCGGCTCCCGACGACCTCACGGACCCGGTGGGCCAGATCCATGATCGACAGCTCGTTGGCCGGATTGCCCAGGTTGAAAACCCGGCTGCGGTGGGGCGAGCGCATGACGGATGTGACCCCGGTCACGATGTCTCGGACATCCGTGAAGGCCCGGACCTGCTGCCCGGTCCCGAAGACGGTCAAGGGTGCGCCCGTCAGGGCGGCGATGACGAAGCGGGGCAGCACGAATCCGCCTCCGGGCAACTGCCGGGGTCCGGCGATGTTGAAAGGCCGCACGATGTTGACGTGCAGGTCGGTGACCCGAGCCCGGTTGATCGCCGCGATCTCGGAGGTCAACTTGGCCACCGCGTACTCCAGGCGGACCGTGAAACGGCCAGGGATGATGCAACTGTCGGTCTCACGGAAGGTCCCGGCACGACCATAGACCTCCGAGGTCGAGACCTCGATCAGGCGGGCCTTGTGGGCCAGGGCCAACTCGACGACGGCCTCACCCGAGGTGACGACCTGCCGGGCGATCTCCCCAGAGTGCTTGAGAACTCCGGCGGGCCCGACCACGCTGGCCAGGTGGTAGATCTCGTCGAAGTGGTGGCTGGGCGGAAAGAGATCCCTGGCGACGTCTTCGATCGCTCCGACGATCACCCGGCAAGAGGCTTCATAATCGGCAGGCTGCATCACGTTGCTGATCAGGCTGTCGACGATGGTCACCTGGGACCCCTCGGACAAGAGCCGATCCACCAGATGCGTGCCGACGAAGCCCAACCCGCCCGTTATCAAAGCTCTCTTCATGTTTGCTCGCCACCTCCAACAGTCTCAAGCCTCGAGTCCCGGGCAAGACAAGCTGCCCCCCCCGTCCCGATTTCGAAAGCCTACTATTCCAGCCTCGGGGCCCTTCTCCTGCCGCCGAGGCGGGATCCCATCCGAAGCCCCGCCCGAAGGCGGAACAAGAAAAAAGGCCCCGCCCGAAGGCGGGGCCCTGGTGGATCGACTGAGAGGCCTAGAACTTGACCGAGAAGCTGCTGGTCAACTGCCATCCCTGCCAGTCGAAGGGATGGTTGGTGAAGTTGGCGCCAGGAGCCTGGTCGTTGTTGGTCCGCCGCCCACCATAGATCTCGGTGGGCATGTTGTCGTTGGTGTCGTAGTAGGTGAAGTCCATCGACCAGGCGGTGTTGGTCGACACGTCGCAATCGAATCCCACGAAGGGAGCGATCTGCGTCGAGTTCACCGTGTCGAAGTTGGGGTTGCGGCTATAGGCGTTGTAGAGCCCAGCCGGATCCCAGTGCCCGCGGATGTTGGACAGGTCCACACCACCACGCAGGTTCCAGCGGTCGTCGATCTCCCAGCCCAACTGGAAGTGGCCCATCGTCGTCTGCAGGTCGACCAGGTTCTGGCCACCGCCGAAGCGGGTGCTCAGGCTGGTCGGCCGGTAGAAGTCGTGACGCTCGACGGCCACATCCAGCTTCAGGCGCGGGTCGGTGAACTTGTAGGTGTAGCCCAGACCCCAACTGGTGACGGTCCCGCGAGGGTCCTCCATCGGCTGGAGGGTATCGGTGAACGAAGAAGCCGAGCTGGCTCCGTAGACCGACGGGTGGGCATAGCCGAAGAACACCGGGTCGATGAAGCCCGGAGACATCCCCAGGACGGGGAAGTTGGGAACCCCGGCGACGCCGGGCACGCGCACGTCATACAGCGAGGTCTTCTTCTGGTCGAGGAACTCGGCGAAGGCATAGACTCGACCGTGACGGTCGTCGAAGTGATACTGCCCGTCAAAACGCAGACCCTCGCGGTTGTGGGGGTAGCGCTTGGTGTCGTGCAGCGAGTACATGTTGGCGAAGTAGTTCATGTCAGGCAGCCGCCACACGCCCGGATAGGCACCGAGGCCCAGGGAAGGCGTGGTGGGGTACTGCAGGATGAACGGGTCGTAGGTGGGATCGACGCTCAACCAGGCCAGGGACAGGTCCAGAGAACCATCCAGCAGGTTGGAGCCGACCTCGAAGCGGTAGGCGTCGCCACCCACCGAGTAGGCCGAGTTCTGGTTCGGCTTGTAGTCCGAATGGGCAAACTCGCCATCCACGTAGATCTGGTATCCTTCCAGATCCCACATGTAGTGGCCGGACAGACCATAGCTGGTCATGCCCTGCGGGCCGAAGCCGCCACCCCCTGCGAAGAGCAGGCCGGCCGCGTTGTCTGCCGCGGGGTTCCAGCCCGCAATGGGCCGGTTGTCCACGGTCGAACCGACTCCACCGTTGAGCTGGGCGAAGGCGGAGGTCTGGGCGGCGAAGTAGCCGCTGGGGTTGACCCACTGGAGCGGGGTTCCCCCCGTGGTCTGGATGCCGAGCTGGCCGGCCCCGAAGGCCACGTTCACGTTGTCGATCAGGCCGACGGCGAGGGGGTTGGAACCAGAGGCCTCGTTGGCGGCGCGAAGGAAGTTGGCCTTCACGTCACCGCCCTCGAACTCGAAGCCGACATTCAGACCCAGGGCGTAGCTCTGGTAGTTGCTGAAGTTGAAGTTCGAGATGTTGCCGTCCGCCAGTTGAGTCCCCAGGACCTCCCAGCGCAGCACGCCGGTGTCGGAGATGTCACTGGCGCCGCTGATGTTGAAGCCGAAGCTGGGCAGGTACTCCGGCCCGTTGGCGTTCGGGTTGTACTGGCCGACGTAGACCAGGTCGTCCATCCGGTCGGTGCTGAAGGCACCCAGGACCAGCTTGGTGTTGCTGGGGTTGTGGATGACCCAGAAGTTGTCCAGCGTCACCCGGGTGAAGGGTGAGTTGGTCAGAGGCTGAGCGCCTGCCAGGCCGAGCCCGCCGCCGCCACGGTTGGCGGTGTAGGGGTTGGACAGGTAGGGAGCCGACACGCCCCAAACGGCGTCGACGATCGAGTCGCCCTGCGACGTGAAGGCAGCGAACTCCGCACCCGCGTCCACGTCGTCAGAGACGCGAATCCGCAGGCCCAGGATGCCGCGCATGGTGAAGCCGGTCCCGTTGGTCAGGGCCCGACCGTTGCGCATGTCGATCACCGGGAGCACCCCGGCGGGACCGGAGAACTGCCCCAGCACCCCGACGTTCGTCATGGGGGGCGCCACCCCGAAGGCGTTCTGGTAGGGGCTGAGTTGAGTCCCTCCATAGGTGCCCACCAGGGTGTTGTAGTCGGAAGCGTTGAACTGGCCGATGCCGTTGTCGCTGGTGTTCATTCCGGTGTTCCGGAACGACTGGGCCACGACGCGGGTCTCGACCATCCCGTAGAAGGTAATCCGTTCGAGTTCGCTCACGCGACTGTCCAGACGCGCGACGCCCTCCTCGAGGTTGGTGACTCTCACACCGAGAGCGTCCAATTCCTCGCGCAAGGCGTTGACCAGTTTACGAACCTCCGCCAGGTCCGCCTTGGTGGCGAAGGTGGCGTGTTCCTCTTCCATCTTGGCCAGGAACCTGGCCATGATCATGGCGACTTCCCAACGCGTGCTCGCCCGGTCTCCCTTGAACGTGCCGTCCGGATAGCCTTCCACCAGGCCGCGCGCAGCAAGCGATGCCACTGCGTCACGCGCCCAATGGTTCTCCGGCACGTCGGGGAAAAGCGGGGCCGCCCACGAGGGAACCACCATCACCAGGGCCAGAAGAGCCGCAAGCAACAGGGTTTGGCGTTTCATGGGTCCGATGCCCTCCTCCCAGATTGGATTTGGGAGCCCGACAAAACCTTGGGACCTCAGGAAAGCCGGCGGACGAGTCTCCTCGTTTCCTCTCCGGGGCATCCCGAGCCATGATTCAGCCTGACTCCGAGACCACTTTTTGTCCTGGACGCGGTCGGCGTGGCAGACCGGTTCGCAGTCCCTTTCACTCCCGTTCCCGGTGGGGTCTCCACAGACGCTTCCAAAGCCCCTGCAGGAGGCCACCGCGAGATCTCGCGCTGCCCCGACTTCGACCGGAATGGCCGTGCCGTGCGGCGAGCTGACCAGAATCCTTCACATGTCGGCCTTCGGGAGGCTGCCCGTAACCGTAGCCGTAACCGTAGCCGTAACCGTAACCTTCCGACTGGTCGTCCGTCCCATTGAGGATCACGCCCAGGACCTCCACCCCGTGGTCGGCCAGCAGCTCGCGGACTCGCGACTCGGCGTCTCCCTGCCAGTTCTTGGGGCTGATCACCATCAGGGCGTGACGGATCTGCGCCCCGATGAGCAGAGCGTCCCCGCAGGCCGTCAAAGGCGAGGTATCCAGGATCAGACACTGGCATCTGGATTGAAGATCCTGCAGGATCTGGGCCAGGTTTCCCCGGCCCAACAGGTCTGCCGGGTTGGCCAGGGCGGTTCCCGCCGAGACGAAGCTCAAGCGGTCGACGCCTGTGGACTGGATGACGTCTGATGCCTGAAAACGCCCCTCCAGACAATCGGTCAGGCCGGGCCGTCCCTCTCTCTTGAAGACCCGGGTCAGGGTCGGCTTGCGGAGGTCTGCGTCGACCAGGATCACCTCGATGAAGAGCTGACTCAAGGAGGCGGCCAGGTTGGCGCACACGGTGGACTTCCCATCGCCTCCCCAGGGCGACAGAACCATCAGGCAATGGACCCCGGCTGCCAGATGCCTCTGCAGACCGGTGCGGATCGAGCGGATGCTCTCGGCCACCGGGGACTCGGGATCGCGGAGAATGGCCAGAAGACCGTGGATCCCTTCAGACCCGACGATCTCCTCGACGCCTGCCGCCCGGCCGACATCCGCCGCAGGCGGCGAAGGCGCGACGGTCTCCGGTTCCTCGGTGGACATCACAGACTCCGCAGCCCCCCTGACTGAACGGGGAAGGTCCTGATGACCTTCTCCAGACTGAAGCCCCGGCCGAACCTGACGGGGCGGACATGGCTGCAGGGGGCGAGCGACACCAGAGCGGGCCGTCGCCCCCTGCCAACCAGGTTCTGCAAGACTACTTGCTCTGAACGTCGCTGGAGTCCGAGATCAGCAGGGCGATGATGCCCAGCAACCCCAGACCGCCCAACACCGCAAACACCGGGAAGGTGCCGCCGGTCGAAGCGCCACCGTGGGCGGCCTTCCAAGTCGTGCACTGGTCGGTGTTGCACTTGCCAGCGTCCGACTGACAAGGACAATCTTCATCCTGACAGTCGCACTTGGCGTTGTCGTGCTGCTGGCCGTTCTGGGCCACGGCTTCGGTCCCGGCGGGAACTTCCAGGGCCTGAGCCGACGCCTCACCCAGGGTGACCGTCTGGCCAGCCAGGCGCGCCGAGCCGGAGATCACGCGCAGCGAAGTCTGTTCACCGGCTTCCAGGGTGAACTCTGCACCCGAACTCACGGCCAGACCGGCCGGAGTCTGAACCTGAAGCTGCGTGGAGTTCCCGTGCTGAGCAGGCACGCTGGCGAAGAGCCGTCCAGACTCCAGGTTCAATTCGAGATTGCGCCCGTCCAGGCGCGACACTTCCAGCTCCGAGCCCGGAGCCACGCGCAGAACGACATCCCCTGGCAAACTGACCAGGGCCTCGGAATCCTGGCTGGTCCGCAAGGTCGAGCCGACCGTCAGGTCGAGCCGACCCTCCAGATTCTGCCAGGCAGCAGAATTCGAGGTCCGGACAGAGGATGTCCCCCGCAGGCCCTCCACTCGGGCCGTGTCGCGCCCAACCGCCCACGCGGTGGGCATCGACAACGACATGAGCCCGGCAATCAAGGCCGAGACTACAAAAAAGCG